>NZ_JBFAIR010000071.1:0-25746 GCF_040654815.1 Streptomyces sp. NPDC050619
TGCCCGGGGGCGCGCGCGGACCGCGGGGGCGCCCCGGAGGGGACGGGCGCGCCCGCCCCCGAGAGGGCCACCTCAACGGCTGGTGAGCCGACGAGTCGTCGGCTCACGACATCCATCAGGACAGTTCGTCAGGCGCAGCCCAGTTCGCCCAGCATGCCCTCGCGCAGCCGGGTGATGATCCGCTTGATCATCCGGGACACATGCATCTGCGAGCAGCCGAGATGTTCGCCGATCTCCGCCTGGGTGGCCTCCTCCACGAACCGCATATGGATGATCTGCCGGTCGCGTTCGCTCAGCGCGGCCATGAGCGGCGCGAGCGACTGGAAGTCCTCCACGAGCCGCAGCCCGTTCTCCTCGACGCCGATGAAGTCGGCGAGGACCGTCTCGCCGCCCTCGGGTCCGTCGCCGGTGAGCGCGGCGTCCAGGGACGAGGAGTTGTAGCCGTTGGAGGCGATCTGGGCCTCGACCACCTCGTTCTCGGGAATGTTCATGAGCGTGGCGAGTTCGGCGACCGTCGGCTCGCGGTCCAGGCGGCTGGCGAGTTCCTCACGGGCCTTGGCCAGTTCCACCCGCAACTCCTGTAGCCGCCGCGGCACATGCACGGCCCACGTGGTGTCACGGAAGAAACGCTTGATCTCGCCGACGATGTAGGGCAGCGCGAACGAGGTGAACTCGACCTCCCGGGCGAGCTCGAAGCGGTCGATGGCCTTGATCAGACCGATCATTCCGGTCTGGACGATGTCCTCCATGTCGTCCCCGCGGCCGCGGAACCGGCCGGCCGCGAAGCGCACGAGCGACATGTTCATCTCAATGAGCGTGTTGCGCGCGTACTGGTATTCGTGCGTGCCTTCCTGGAGCTCCGTCAGGCGCAGGAAGAACCGGCGGGACAGCTCCCGCGCGTCACGCGGAGCCACGGTCCGCGGGTCCTCGACTCCCGGCAGTGGTTCGTCGCCCGTCGTCCTGGTCCTGGCGGTCTCCTGGGCGACCTGTGCCTTCGACCCGATCACGGCGGTGTCCATTGCTCTCCTACGAAAGTCACGGCTCGGCGTCTGCTTCCTGCCCTGCGTGTACCCGTGCTGTGACGGCGCATGCCAGCCGCGCGGCAGTGGGGCGGTGGGCGCTCAGAGCCGGGTGGCGACGATCAGCTCGTGGAGGTAGCGCTTGGTGACGCTGCCGCCGTGCCGGGTCTCGATCAGCTCCCGGACGCAGGTCAACAGGCCCTGGCGGGCGGTGTCGTCGAGCGCGCGGTGGCCCGAGTAGGTGAGCAGGACGTCGATGTACTCGTCGGCGCAGTACGTGATGTCCTGGAGGTACCGGGTGGCCACGACGTTCCCGAAGCGCTGACCGCGCTCCAACTCGCCGGTGTCCGTGGCGATTTCCGACGCGTCCTGTAGGCGCAGGCCGGGCGGCGTGGCCGGGTCCCAGCGTTCGTAGCAGCGCTGGGCCCGGGCGAAGAAGTCCGTGCTGCCGCCCGCCACATGCTCGGTGGTGACGAGCGCGAAAAGACCGCCGGGCCGCAGTGCGTCCGCCGTCCTCTCCACTCGGGTGGCCGGGTCGAGCCAGTGGTACGCGGTGGCGCACACCACGAGGTCGAACGGCTCGCGCGGCAGCGGCCAGTGCTCGAAGTCCGCCACCTCCACGTCCACCCGGGGAAACTCCCGAAGTCGCCGCCGGGCCACGGTCGCCATGGCGGGACCCAGCTCCACGGCGGTGATACGGCAGCCGAACTCGGCGAGCGGAACGGTGAGTTGGCCCGTCCCGGACGCCACCTCCAGGACCCGGGAGTCCGGACCGAGGTCCGCGACCCGCGCCAACTCCTCGATCAAGGCGCGGGGATAGCGGGGCCGGGCACGGTCGTACAGCTGTGCGACCTCGTTGAACGTCTCGCGCAGCACCGTTCCCTCGCCCCTTCGCGATCGTGATTCCACCCAGGGCAGAATGCCGATCTCTTCCCCTCACGTCCAGGGAATTTAGTCTGGAGAGGTGAGCAACCAAGCGCCGAACCAAGCCCGCGTGATCCCCCTGCGCCCGCCGGCCGCGCGCCCGGGGACCGTCGCCCGCCCAGCGTCCGAACGTCCTGCCGTCGCCCCGCCCCGCACGGCGCCGCCGGACCCGGCCCCCCGAGATCCCCTCGGGCCGAAGGAACCTCTCTGGCGCGACCTGGTCGGAGACGTCCTGCGGCGCGAGCGCCTCGCCCAGGAACGCACGCTCAAGGACGTGGCCGACGCGGCCCGGATCTCGATGCCGTACCTCTCGGAGGTGGAGCGCGGCCGCAAGGAGGCCTCGTCGGAGGTCCTCGCGGCCGCCGCGCACGCCCTCGGCCTGGGCCTGGGCGACCTGCTGTCGCTGGCGCAGGGCGAGCTCGTCCGCGGCTCCGGTCGAAGCCGTCGCCCCTCCACGGCGCCGTACAACGGGCTCTGCCTGGCCGCCTGAGGACCCCCGCCCGCCGGCGCCTCAGACCACCCCTGCGAGGCGCCGGCTCAGTACCTCGTCGGCCAGGCCGTACGTCACGGCCTCCTCGGCGGTGAACACCTTGTCGCGGTCCATGTCCGCGCGCAGCGTCGCGATGTCGTGGTGCGTGTGCCGGGCGAGCACCTCCTCGACCTGGGAGCGGATCCGCACCATCTCCTTGGCCTGGAGGGCGAGATCGGAGACCGTGCCCCGGCTGCCGCCGGTGGCCGGCTGCCCGAGCAGCACGCGCGCGTGCTCCAGCACGATCCGCCGCCCGGGATCCCCTCCGGCCAGCAGGACGGCCGCCGTGGACGCCGCCTGCCCGACGCAGACCGTCGAGATCGGCGCCCGCACGAAGGTCATCGCGTCGTAGATCGCCATCAGCGAAGTGAACGATCCGCCGGGCGAGTTGATGTAGATCGCGATCTCGGTCTCCGGGGCCGACGCCTCCAGGTGGAGGAGTTGCGCGATGACGACGTTGGCGACACCGTCGTCGATCTCGGTGCCGAGGAAGATGATCCGCTCCGACAGCAGCCGGCTGAACACGTCGTAGGACCGCTCGCCCTGCGGGGTCCGCTCGACGACGTTCGGAATCGTGTAGCTCCCCATGTCACAGCCCCATCCGTCGCTTCGAGGCGGCCGGGCGGACGTCGCCGAGGGACTCGACGACCCGGTCCACCATGCCGTACTCCCTGGCCTCCTCGGCCGTGAACCAGCGGTCGCGGTCGCCGTCCCGGGAGATGGTCTCCGGGCTCTGCCCGGTGTGCTCCGCGGTGATCTGCTCGATGCTCCGCTTCAGTTGCTCCAGGTTCTCCGCCTGGATCTCGATGTCCGCGGTGGTGCCGCCGATGCCCGCCGACGGCTGGTGCATCATGATCCGCGCGTTGGGCAGGGAAAAGCGCTTGCCGGGCGTGCCCACACTGAGCAGGAACTGCCCCATGCTCGCCGCGAAGCCCATGGCGAGCGTCGCGACGTCGTTCGGGATCAGCCGCATCGTGTCGTAGATGGCCAGGCCCGCGTGCACCGAACCGCCGGGACTGTTGATGTACAGGCTGATGTCGGTGCGCGGGTCCTCCGCGGACAGGATCAGCAGCTGGGCGCAGACGCGGTTCGCGGAGACCTCGTCGACCTGGGTGCCCAACAGGACGATGCGCTGCGCGAGCAGTTGGGCGGCGAGGTGGTCGTCGAACCGCGTCGGAGGGGTGTCGCCCTCCTCCGCCCGCGGCAGCAGGGCCGGCCCGGGGCCGGCGGTGAATGGAGACATCGGCGCTCCTTTGTCGAGTGGTTGCGAACTCCACTCTGGGTCCGGGCCGCGCCCTGCCGGGGATTTCTAGGCCCGCAGCAGATTCGCCGTCGGCAGAGCGCTCATCCGGCGCCCTTCTCCCGCAACTCCCGGAAGAACGCCCGCACATCGCCCACCAGCAGGTCCGGCTCCTCCATCGCGGCGAAGTGCCCGCCCCGGTCGAACTCGGTCCAGCGCACGATGTTCTCGGTGCGGTCCGCGTGGTGCCGCAAGGCGAGATGGAGCTCGGCCGGGAAGAGGGCGAGGGCGGTCGGAGCCGTCGACGGTTCGTCGGGCCGGGCGGCCCGGCCGCCCGTGACGTTTGCCCGCTCGTAGTAGACCCGGGCGGCCGAACCGGCGGTCCCGGTCAGCCAGTACAGCATCACGTTGGTCAGCAGCCGGTCCCGGTCGACGGCCTCCTCGGGCAGTTCCGCGGAGTCCGTCCACTCCCGGAACTTCTCCACGATCCAGGCGAGCTGGCCGACCGGCGAGTCGGTGAGCGCGTACGCGAGGGTCTGCGGGCGGGTGACGTGCAGGGCGGCGTATCCCGCGCCCTGGCTCGAGAACTCGCTCCAGCGGCGCCACGACGCGAGCGTGCGCTCCCGCTCCGCGGGATCGAGCGCGGCCAGTTCCCCGGGGGTCGGTTCGGTGGTCGCCTGCGCGCCCGGCAGCAGATTGAGGTGGACGCCGATGACCCGGTCGGGGTGGGCCCGGCCCAGCTCGCGGGAGATGCCCGCGCCCCAGTCGCCGCCCTGCGCACCGAACCGTTCGTAGCCCAGCCGCCGCATCAGCTCGGCCCACGCGCCGGCGATCCGGCCCGCCTCCCAGCCCGTGTCCGGGGCGGGCCCGGACAGCCCGAACCCCGGAATGCTCGGTACGACGATGTGGAAGGCGTCGGCCGGATCGCCGCCGTGGGCGGCCGGGTCGGTGAGCGGCCCCACCACGTCGAGGAACTCGACGATCGACCCCGGCCAGCCGTGGGTGATGATCAGCGGGGTGGCGTCGGGCTCGGGGGAGCGGATGTGGGCGAAGTGGACGTTCGCCCCGTCGATCGTGGTCGTGAACTGCGGCCATGCGTTGAGCTGCGCCTCGGCCGCCCGCCAGTCGTAGGAGTGCCGCCAGTACCGGACGAGCTCCCGCAGGTAGTCGGCCGGTACGCCGTACGCCCAGCCTGTGGCGGACAGGTCGTCCGGCCAGCGGGCGCGGTCGAGACGGTCGTACAGGTCGTCGAGGTCGCCCTGCGGGATGTCGATGCGGAAGGGGCGGACCGTGGCCGTGGGTGTGCCCGGGGGCGAAGACGTCATGATCCGGATGCTAGTTCGGGACGGTGTATTGGCCACCTGGATTAATCGGCGCTCCGACCGATGAGTTCCGCGGCGAGGATCGGTCGATACAGATGACCGCGTTCCACGACCCAGGAGGTACTCATGACGACCGACGGATTCACCACGTGTCTCTGGTTCGACGGCCAGGCCGAGGAAGCCGCCCACTACTACGTCTCGGTCTTCAAGAACTCCAGCATCGGCAGGCTGGAGCGCTACCCCGAGGGAGCGCCCCAGCCCGCCGGCTCCGTGCTGACCGTCGAGTTCACGGCCAACGGCCACAAGTTCCTCGCGCTCAACGGCGGCCCCGAGTTCAAGTTCACCGAGGCGATCTCCTTCATGATCTTCTGCCAGAACCAGGAGGAGATCGACTACTACTGGACCAAGCTCACCGAGGGCGGCGGCGAGCCCGGCCCCTGCGGCTGGCTGAAGGACAGGTACGGCGTGTCCTGGCAGGTCATCCCCGACCGCCTCATCGAGCTGACCACCGGCCCGGACCAGGAGAAGGCGGGCCGCGCGATGAAGGCCATGATGTCGATGGGCAAGCTCGACATCGCCGCCCTGGAGAAGGCGGCCGCGGGCGAGTGAGACCTATGCACCGAGGCTCGCCGTGACCACCCGGGTGATCTCCCGGGCGATGCGCAGGATCCCGGGGGAGCGGACCGGGCAGGGTTTCGGCGTGGCCGTCGTGGGGGCCAGGCAGAAGTGCAGGTAGTCCTTGTCGAGGTGGAGGGCGGTGCGGTCGCGGGCGGGCTGGGTGCAGTAGTCGGGGTGGTCGTGCTCGTAGGACGTGCACGGCAGGTACTGGACCCAGGTGTGACGGGCTCCGGCGGGGCTGACCGTCTTCCCCGCGTCGGCGACCAGGTCTCCCGAGGCGGCGGCCCGCTCCTCGTAGAGGGCGTTGACCCGCCGGACCCGGTCGGGGGTGATCGGGTCCGGGCCCTGTGACACCCAGACGATCCGCGGGCGCTTGGCTCCGCCGGCCGCGGCGATCTGCTCGGTGAGCCGCTCGGCGTCGGCGGCGTACCGCTTGAAGTACTCGGCCCGGGAGTCCGCGTAGGTGATCCCGTCCATGCACCACGTGTAGCCCCACGCGTTGCCCCAGAACTGGAGGACCACGACGTCCGGCCGCAGTGAGCGCACCAGGGCGGCCGCCTTGTCCCGGTCCGGGACGAGCGAGCGCGCTCCGGTGCCCTCCAGGTAGTCGCACAACGTGGTCCCGGAGTAGGGGGCGCTGGTGTACTTCGCCCGCAGGTCCCGGCGCAGCTCCTGCCCGAGCACCCGCTGGTTCTCCATCGCCAGCGAGTCACCGAGGTACAGCACGCTGGGCGCCCGCACGGGGGCCCGCTCAGAGGCGGCCGGCCGCCGGTGCTCGGTGGCGGCCGACGAGGCCGGTACGTCGGGGGAGGGCGGCGGGCCCTCCGGGGTGTCGGACGCCGGATCCGTGCACGCGCCCAGCAGTAACCCGGCGAGCAGCACGCCCACCCTCCACGGTGCACGGATCCACGGTCTCCGCATGCGACCCACTCCCGCCCCGACCCTCAAAACGGTTCCCCAGGCAAGCACAGCCGGGCACCAGGGGGAAGACACGCGTCGGCCACGACAACCGGGGAGGGTGTGAATCACACGTTCGAGTGACAGACATCAACTCCCTTTCATGCAAGGGACGTTCAGTCCTAGCGTGTGGGGCCGGTCACGGAACGGCAGGGGAGCGGACGATGCGTGTGGAGATCAGGGTCGGGGCGGACGACGGGCTCGCCGCCCTGGACCTGTACCGGTGGCTGCGCAAGGACCCGGAGCTCCGCCGGCACGCCGCGGTGAACCCGGGGCGCCCGCGACCCGGCGACGGGACCATGGGTGCGACGGACGTCATCGAACTCGTGGTCGGCCAGTCGATCGCCGCGCTCAACCTCGCGCTCGCCTACGCCGCCTGGCGCGCGGCACGCCCCACCGCCCCCTGCGTCACCATCACCGTCGACGGCAGATCGGTCACGCTCCAGGGGGCCTGCGACGACGAGACGATCCGGCGGATCACGGACCTGCTGAGCCGCCCGGCGGACGGGCCACGCCGGCCGGAGAACGACCTGGAGACCGCGTAGTGCCCCTGCCCGATCCCGCCGCCTCCCGCGCGGTCGTCGTCGGCGTCGCCGACTACGAGGACATGCCCTCCCTGCGGACGGTGGCCGCCGGCGTCAAGAAGATCACGGAGCTGCTGACCGCCCCGGACCTGTGGGGGCTGCCCGCAGAGCACTGCGTCGTCCTGTCCGACCCGAAGCACCCCGGCGACGTCCTCGACGCCGTACGCGTCGCCGCGCAGCAGGCCAAGGACACGTTCCTGCTGTATTTCGCGGGTCACGGACTGCCCTCGCGGGACGGCGGACTGTGCCTGATGCTGCCGAACGCGGATCATGACCGGCTCTACGACGCGGTGCGGTACGACGATCTGCGGCACGTACTGCTGACCGAGTGCAACGCGCACAGCCAGGTCGTGATCCTGGACTGCTGCTTCAGCGGGGCCGCGATCCAGCGGTACATGGGCGGACCGGAGGACGTCGCAGACCAGACGGTCGTCGACCGCACCTACGTCATGACGGCATGCGCGGAGGGGAAGAAGGCCTTCGCTCCGGGCAAGGAGCGGTACACGGCCTTCACCGGCGAGCTGGTCACCGCGCTGGAGAACGGGGTGCCGGGCGGCCCGGATCCGCTCGACATGGACACGGTCTTCCAGCACGTACGGCGGGCGCTGGTCGCGAAGGGCAGGCCGCAACCGCAGCAACGGGCCACCAACGTCGGCCACCGCATCGCACTGGTACGCAATCGCGCGGCCGATGCCGTGGCGGGCCCGGGAACACCGACTCCGCCCGAGCCTCGCACATCCGCCGGGCGCCGGGGCGCGCGCCTCGGCAGTCGGCGACGGCGCGCGATCGTGTGGGCGTGCGTGGCCGCGACGGTGCTCACGACCGCCGGTTTCGTCTTCCTCCCGCCCTTGCTGGGCGACGCGCCGGACGGAGGATCCCTCATCGGTTCGCACCGGAAGGCCGACCTCTGCGCGCTGACCGCGCCCACCGCCCTCGGCCGCTTCGGCGACACCGAACAGGACCCGGCGTACGGCAACTTCGACCGCTGTGACGTCCTCGTGCACCGCGCGGACGGCGGCGTGGTGGACGTCGTGGTCGACCTGGACAACGGACGGCCGGAGGAGACCGCCGGGGCGCGGACCGAGGGTGCCGTCAAGATCCTTTCGGAGCCCACGCAGAGCGACCGGTGCACCCGGCTGCTGCTGCCCACCGGCGACGACGTCACCGTGGCGGTCACCGCGAAGTACGCCGAGGACGGAAAGGCGCCCCTGTGCGAGATGGCCGATGTGGCGGCCGAGCACGCGGTCGCCGCCCTCAACAAGGGACCGATCGACCGTCGTGGCGGAGACTTCCCCGAGGACTCGCTGGCGCGCCAGGACGCCTGTGCACTGCTCGACGCCGAGGCCCTCGACATCGTCCCCGGGATCGACGCGAACGAGCCGGACCCCGGATTTGGATCATGGTCGTGCGACTGGCAGAGCACGACCAGCGACCTGCGGGTCGACCTGTCCTTCGACCGAGGCCAGCCGCTGTCCGCCGCGGACGGCTCGCTCACCTGGATCGTGAACCGGCGCGCACTCGTCGTGCCGGAGGCCGAGGGCGAAGACACCTGCCGTGTCCAGGTGGTACAGCGCACCTACGTCGACGAGCAGCGGGAGACGACCGTCGAGACACTGAACGTGCTGGTCGAAGGCGACCGCCCGCAGGACGATCTGATGCGGATGGCGACCGAACTCGCCGCCTCGGCCGCCGCCCGCCTTCCGAAGGCGTAAGGGGCCTCACACGCGGTCGGCCGCGATCAGCAGGTACTGGAAGCTGCCGTTGCGGTACGCGGTCAGGAAGGTGTCCTCGATGCCCGTGACCAGGTGGTCGGCCTGTTTGCGCAGTTCCCAGTACGGAATGGCCGCGTCGGTCAGGTCCTGCACATGGACGGGCACCAGCCGGTTGCGGGCCAGGGCGCGGAAGTACGCCGAGCGGGCGTGGATGTCGCAGATGTAGTGGGCGTTGATGAGGGAGACCTCGCGGGAGGCCTGCCCATAGGTGTCGTTGTAGCAGCCGGTGATCACCACATAGCGTCCGCCGCGGCGCAGCAGCCGGGCGTGCTCGGCGAACAGCAGGTCGAGTTCGACGTACATGGTGGACTCGTTGTTCCAGGACGCGGCGTACGCCCCGGTGGGGAATCCGGTGTCCAGCATGTTGCGGTGGTGGTAGCGCACCCGGTCGTCGATGCCCCGCTTGCGGGCCTGCGCGTTCGCGAACTCGGCCTGTTTGGCGGAGATCGTGACACCGTCGGCGTGGCAGCCGTACCGCAGATGCGCGACGACGCTGCCGCCGCCGCGCCCGCAGCCGGCGTCGAAGACACGGTCGTCGGGGGTGAGAGGGCCGAGGCGGGCGGCGAGGAGTTCGGCCTGGGCGTGCTCCAGGCGGTGCAGTTCGGCGGTCACGCGCTCGCGCCGCAGCACGGCGTCGGGCTCGTCGAGCACGGACCGGTCGACGTCGCCGACGCCGTAGTGGTGGTGGTAGAGGTCGTCGAGCTTTCCGAGTTCGAGGTTGACCGGGTTCTCCTCGGCGTTCCAGTAGTCCGCGACGCGGGTCTGGTACGTCGACTGGGTCGGCACCGATGCGCTCGTGGTGCCGGCGTCGGCGGTCGTCAACAGTGGCTCCCTGTGGTGCGTCTGACGAGACGTCAGTGTGGGTGTTACCAGTAGTTGGGCAGGTGGTAGCGGTGGGTGTTGGTGGCGTGCCACTCGTGGTTGCCGGACACCCAGGCCGCCAGGCCCTCGGCGTAGCGTTCGACGAGGGGCGATCCGGCGGACAGCGCCGCGGACTCCTCCTCGAAGGCCTCCATGATCCGGTTGTGGATCTCCACGGCCTCGAGGTAGGCGGCCTTCAGCCCGCACCGCTCGTTGGCGGCGACGACCACGGGCAGATTGAGGTGTGTCGGGTCGCTCGCGAGTTCCTTGGTGAAGGAGTACAGGTCGTTGACGATCGTGGTGGCGTTGCAGGCGAGGGCCGTGACCCGCTGGATCTCGGGGCGGGCGTAGAGCGCCTCCGGCAGCTCGTAGCCGTCCACGGCATCGACGATCGACAGACAGGGACGGAAGTTGTTGAACTGCCGCATCACCAGGTACTCCCACACCCGCGGCACGTACCGGATCTCCGACCAGGCGGCCTCGGCGAGATACCCGAGATGCAGCCGGGCGATGTCCTGGACGAAACGGTCCGTCTGACTGGGGGTGGCGAAGGCGGCGTAGTCCTTGAGGGCCCAGTGGTACGAGCGCAGCGGCCCGTCGGCCTGGACGCCCTCCCGCCACTCCTCCTCCAGCTCGGGGGTGCCGTGGTACGGGTCGAGCGCCGACTGGGCCAGGATCAGCCGGGCGCCGAGGCCCCGGGATGATCCGCCCTTGCCCTCGTCCTCCTCGCAGTAGCAGTTGTCGACGAGGTTCTCGGCGAGCAGCAACTCGCCCGCGACGGTGAGACGTTCGAGGTCCACCGCGCCCGGATGCTGGAGCACCACGGCCCGGCCGAACTGGAACCCCGAGAAGTCCCCCGTCCACGCGGGGGGAAAGAGGTCGAGACCCCGGGCCCAGGCCTCCAGTCTGCGGTCGACCTCGCGCACCTTCTCGGGGTCGGCGGCGACGGCGGGCCGGTACCTCAGCCCGGGGATCGGGCCGCCTCGCCGTGCGGGGGCGGTACGGGCGAGGCTCGGCGGCCCGGGCAGGCGCGGTGCGGAACCGGATGCAGGGGGTGCGCTCATTGACGTACTCCTCGATGGAATCCTGGATGGCTCCTCCCCGTCAGTCGGCCGTCCGGCCGATCTGCACGTTCTCCAGGATTCCCGCCGCGTCGGGCACGAGGATGGCCAGCGAGTAGTAGGCGGTGACGAGGTAGCGGATGATCGCGTTGCCGTCGATGCCCATGAACCGCACGTTCAGACCGGGCTGGTACTCCTCGGGAATGCCGGTCTGGTATAGGCCGACGACACCCTGGTCCGCCTCTCCGGTGCGCAGCGCGATGATGCTGCTGGTGTGCTGCGGGCCGATCGGGATCTTGCTGCACGGGAAGAGCGGCACACCGCGCCACGCCGGGACCTCGTGGCCCTCCACGTTCACCGTGCCGGGCACCAGGCCGCGCCGGTTGCACTGCCGGAAGAAGGCGGCGATGGCCTTCGGATGGGCGAGGAAGAGCCGGGTCTTGCGGCGCATGGCGAGCAGTTCGTCGAGGTCGTCCGGGGTCGGCGGCCCCGAGAAGGTGCTGATGCGCTGGCCGTAGTCGGTGCTGTGCAGCAGCCCGAACTCCCGGTTGTTGACCAGCTCCCACTCCTGCCGCTCGCGGATCTCCTCGATGGTGAGCCGGAGTTGCTGCTCGGTCTGGTTCATCGGGTCGTTGTAGAGGTCGGCGACCCGGGTGTGGACGCGCAGCTGGGTCTGGGTGAGCGACAACTCGTACTCGCGCGGGGCGAGTTCGTAGTCGACGAAGCCGCCCGGCAGCACCGGCTCGCCCACGTGACCGGCCTGCACCGGGACGTCGGCCTCGCCCTTGCGGTTCATGGGCTTGCTCTGCCGCTCGGCGTACGCCTCCAGATGGGCCGCCAGGGACGGGGTGCGCCCGGTGAACTCCGTGAGGGCGTCCCAGGCCAGCGCCAGTACGACCCCGGCCGTCTCGGCCCGCACCGACGTCAGCCACAGCGGATCGGCGCGGCCGACGGCCTCGTCGCCCAGCCCCTCGCCGTCGGTGACGACCCCGATGACCTCCTCCTCGCCGTACTTGCCGACCGCGAAGCGGGTGAACCGGCCGTGGACGACCAGGTAGGCCTCCGTGACGGGCTGGCCGGCCTCGACGAGGATCTGCCCGGCGCGCACCTCCCGTACCCGGAAGCGGGAGGCGATCTCCTTGAGGGCCTCGGTGTCCGAGTAGCCGCGCAGGGCGGGCAGTTCGGTCAGCGTCTCGGGAATGACCTTGACGTCGTCGGCGCCGTTCTGGTCGAACTGCACCCGGCCGCGGCCGACGCGCAGCTGGAGACGCCGGTTGACCCGGTAGGCGCCGCCCCGGACATCCACCCATGGCAGCGTCTTGAGCAGCCATCGCGAGCTGATGGCCTGCATCTGGGGTTCGGACTTGGTGGTCGTGGTGAGCTGGCGTGCCGCCCGCGTGCTGAGACTGGTCAGCTCGCCGTCGCCGGGGGTCTGGGTGACGGGTTCGGGGGCGGGGTCGTCGGTGGCGGGTCCGGTGGCGCTGTCGGGTGCGGACACATTCCCTCCCTGGGAGTGAACAGGGGCGAGTGGAGTGGTCGGTCGAGCGGCCTGATGACGGCGACCGCGGGGCGGATGAGCCGGGCGGGCCGTATGCACCAGCGAATCAGCCCAGGTGGTGGGCGGTAACCGCGCGAACGGGGCGGTTTCGGTGCCCGGGGAGGTGAAAACCCCCGAAGGAGGTAAAGGGGGAACGGGCGTGTGATCGCACGCCGGTCATGCGGTCCGCACTCCTGGCGCGCAGGGCGCCCGGCCGCCGCACACGCCGCCGACCCCGCTCCCCGCCGGTGAGCCGGCTCGTCGGGGCCGTCGTATGAAGCGGACCGTGTCGTTCGACGCGCGGTCCGGCGAACCGGTCGCTAGCGTGAGGAAGCGGACCACCCACCGATCCGGAGAGGGCCGCAGTCATGGCCGTACAACCTGAGGGAACCCCCTGTTGGGCCGATGCGATGTTCAGCGACGTCGAGGGAGCCAAGAGCTTCTACGGCGACGTCCTCGGCTGGACCTTCGGCGAGGCGTCGTCGGAGTACGGCAACTACACCCAGGCCTACGCCGACGGCAAGGCGGTCGCCGCCGTCGTGCCGCCGATGCCCGGACAGGAGGGGCCGTCGCAGTGGTGCCTGTACTTCGCGTCCCCGGACGCCGCGGCGACCGCCCGCAAGATCCGTGACAACGGCGGCGAGGTGGTGATGGAGCCGATGCAGGTCGGCGACTTCGGCACCATGTGCCTGGGCCGCGATCCCAGCGGCGTCGTCTTCGGCGTGTGGCAGGCGGGCGCCCACGAGGGCTTCGAGGCGCCGCCCGAGCAGCCCGGGGCGTTCTGCTGGGCCGAGGTCTTCACCCGCGAGCCCGAGAAGTCGGACGCGTTCTTCCCGGCCGTCTTCCCCTACAGTGCGAAGCAGATGCAGGACGACGCGGTCGACTTCCGCATGTTCGAGGTCGCCGGCGACACGGTCCTCGGCCGCATGAAGATGACGGACGAGTTCCCGCCCGAGGTGCCGTCGTACATCAACGTCTTCTTCACGGTCGACAACTGCGACGACGCCATCGCCCGGGCCACCAAGCTCGGCGGCGTCCTCAGGTTCGGGCCGATGGACACGCCGTTCGGCCGGTTCGCGGCCCTCAGCGACCCGCAGGGAGCGAATTTCTCGGTGATCGACGTCACGACGACCTCGGGCGAGATGCCGCAGGTCGCGGACGTCTCCTGAGCTCTGTCCGAGCGCCCCGCCCGTCCGTGGCATGATCGGAGCCATGCGTGAACGTGTGGTGGCCGCGTGCGACGGCGCTTCGAAGGGAAATCCAGGACCGGCGGGCTGGGCCTGGGTCGTCGCCGATGTGTCGGAAATTCCGGCCCGCTGGGAGGCGGGGCCGCTCGGCAAGGCCACCAACAACGTGGCGGAACTGACCGCGCTGGAGCGCCTGTTGGCGGCGACCGACCCGGACGTGCCGCTGGAGATCCGGATGGACTCCCAGTACGCCATGAAGGCCGTCACCACCTGGCTGCCCGGCTGGAAGCGCAACGGCTGGAAGACCTCCGCCGGAAAGCCGGTCGCCAACCAGGACCTGGTCGTGCGCATCGACGAACTGCTCGACGGCCGCTCGGTCGAGTTCCGCTACGTGCCCGCCCACCAGGTCGACGGCGACAAGCTCAACGACTTCGCCGACCGCGCCGCCAGCCAGGCGGCCATCGTCCAGGAGGCGGCCGGCAGCGGACTCGGCTCGCCCGAGCCGCCGCCCGCCCCGGACACCCCGGCGTCGAGCGCCCCGCGCCGCAAGCCGGGCGCGTCCCGGCCGCGCGGCGGGTCCGCACCGGCCACGAAGTCCGCACGGACCATCAAGGCCAAGTTCCCCGGCCGCTGCCTGTGTGGACGCGGCTACGCGGCGGGCGAGCCGATCGCCAAGAACGCCCAGGGCTGGGGGCACCCGGAGTGCCGCACGGAAGCGGCCGGATAGTCCCGGAACGTGCCGGACGCTCCCCGGGCGAGCGCGGGCGGGCGCGGGAGAGCACGATGCTCAGTTCACCGTGCCGCGCCAGCCCCCAGTCTCCTGGCCGCGCTCCTCGATGAAGTTCTTGAAGCGCTCCAGGTCCCCCTTGGCCTGCCGCTTCACGACCCCGAGCTTGTCACCGACCTTCTCGGCGATGCTGTCCGGATGGAAGTCCATCTGGAGCATCACCTTGGTGTGGTCGTCGTCGAGCCGGTGGAAGGTGACCGCACCCGCCTGCTCGGCCTCGCCGGCGATCGTGGTCCAGGCGACCCGCTCGTCCGGGATCTGCTCCGTGATCTCCGCGTCGAACTCCCTGTGCACCCCGTTGACGTTGGTCACCCAGTGCGTGAGCGTGTCCGTGCGCTGCTCGATGCGCTCCACGCCGCCCATGAACTCGGGAAAGGTCTCGAACTGCGTCCACTGGTTGTAGGCCGTGTGCACGGGAACGCCGACCTCGATGGATTCCTCGACCTGCGACACGAGTGATCGCCTCCTTCGTCTCGTCGGCTGTGTCCGGCGCGAGTACCCGTGACCTGCGGAGCGAATCGCCGACGGGCTGCCGTGGCGCCTTCCTGCTACTCTGCGTTGCCCATTGAACGCTACGGGTAATTCCCAGGAGTGCGCGTGAAGGTCGCCTGCGTCGGCGGCGGGCCCGCCGGCCTGTATCTCTCGATCCTGCTCAAGCGGCAGGACCCGTCCCACGACATCACCGTCCACGAACGGAACCCGGAGGGCTCGACCTACGGCTGGGGCGTGACCTACTGGCGCGGGCTGCTCGACAAGCTGCACGCGCACGACCCCGAGTCGGCCCGCGCCATCGAGGGCCACTCGCTGCGCTGGAGCGACGGCGTCGCCCACGTACGGGACGTGGCCACGCGCCACAGCGGCGACGAGGGCTTCGCCATCGGCCGCCACCGCCTGCTGGAGATCCTCGCCGCACGCGCCCGATCCCTCGGCGTACGGCTGGAGTTCGCCCACGAGATCACCGGCGGGAACCTCCCCGCGGCCGACCTGCTCGTGGCGGCCGACGGGGTGCACAGCGCACTGCGCACCCGTCACGCCGGCCACTTCGGCGAGGAGATCGGAGTCGGCCGCAACCGCTACATCTGGCTCGGCACGACGAAGGTCTTCGACGCCTTCACCTTCGCCTTCGTCGAGACCGACCACGGCTGGATCTGGTGCTACGGCTACGGCTTCAGCCCCGAGCGCAGCACCTGCGTCATCGAGTGCGCCCCCGAGACCTGGACCGGCCTCGGGCTCGACCGGGCGAACGAGGACGACGGACTCGCCCTCCTCGAGAAGCTCTTCGCCGACGTGCTGGACGGCCACGCCCTCATCGGCCGCACCTCGGCCCAGGGCAGCGCCCAGTGGCTGACCTTCCGCACCCTCACCAACCGCACCTGGCACCGCGGCAACCTCGTCCTGCTCGGCGACGCCGCCCACACCACGCACTACTCGATCGGCGCCGGCACCACCCTCGCCCTGGAGGACGCGCTCGCCCTGGCCGGCGCACTGCGCGAGCACCCCGCACTCCCGCGGGCCCTCGCCCGCTACGAACAGGAGCGCAAGTCGCAGCTCCTGTCCATCCAGAGCGCGGCCCGCTACAGCGCCCAGTGGTACGAGAACCTGCCGCGCTACATCCACCTGCCCCCGCAGCGGATGTTCGCCCTCCTCGGCCAGCGCCACTCGCCGCTGCTGCCGCACGTCCCACCCCAGCTGTACTACCGGATCGACCAGGCCGCCGGACAGCTGGAAGCGCTGCGCAGGCTCAAGCGCTGGCTGGGACCGAAGGTCGCACGCACCGTGCACGCACGGGCGTTGGGGTCCCGGGGGTCCCGGGGCTCCGGCAGGCAGCTCTGACCCGTCCCTTCATCGGGCCTATATCGGATATCGGATATCGGACCTTTATCGGAACAGCCGGTCGAGGAAGGCGTTCTCGAAGACATGGTGCGGGTCGAGCCGGTCCAGGGTCCCGGCCGCCTGCCTCCACGCGGTTTCGCCGAACGAGGTGGGGATCGTCGTACCGAGCACCTGCTCGTCGCTCCAGGCCGCCTCATCGGTGTACGCCCAGCCCTTGGACCACTCGACCCGGGCGAGGGCGTGCCCGCCGTCGTACGTGCCGAGCAGGAACCGCTCCATCTCGCGCAGGAACGCCTCCGCGTACGGCGTGCCGGGCAGGGTCAGCACGTTCAGCCAGACGGCGGTGTCCCACTCGGGGTGCGCTTCGCTCGGTCGCAGCGCCGACAGCAGCGGGGTGCGGGCACCGTCCACTGCGGCGTCGGCCGGGTCGTCGAGGCCGGTCACCCGGATCTCGACCGAGCCGTTGACCGGGAAGCGGCCCAGGGCCGCGTACGCCGTGAGCCGCTCCCGGTAGAAGGCGGTGAACTCGGCCAGGACACGCTGTACCTGGTCCCGGGTGGTGAGCACCGCGGATCCGTTCGTGGTCACCCGGAGCGTGGTGGGCCTGAGGTAGAGCAGCGTGTTCTTGGAGGGGCCCCAGATGTCGGCGGACAGGGTCGCCACGAGCCCGAGCGCCGCCGCGTCGTACTGCGCGTTGCCGAGCACCGGGGCCAGATACCAGGCCGCGTCCGAGACGATCCGCCCGGCCAGGTCCGCCACCGGCGTCGGGATGTTGTCGGAGAACGGGTAGTTGTACGGCGAGTTCACCCGCCGCGAGGTGAGCGGCCGGGTGGGGGAGACGCTCCACACCTTCAGCCACGGGAACTCGGTGAAGGCGAACCAGATCGCCTCGACGCGCCCGGCCTGGTCCAGGAAGCTCGCGAACGTGCGTCCGTCCGCACCGGGTTCCGCGAACAGCTCGCCCGCCGGGATGTCCGTACGGCTCACGCACCGCAGATTGGTGTTCGCGCCCACCCGCAGCACGACCTCGGTGACCAGGGCGCGGCCGAGATGGGTGAGGAGTGCGGCGCAGTCCGCCTCGTCGCGGCCGTAGGTGCGCAGGACGTAGGCGCCGCTGTCCTCGTCCCACACGACCGCCGTCAGCTCCAGCACGAGATTGCTGAGCGAGCCGTACGTGTGCCCGGGCACCTGCCGCTCGCCCTCGGCCGGTACCGCGGTGCCGTGCGCGTCGACGGCCAGGGCGCCGCCCAGGGTGAGGCCGCCCGGAGCGGGCGCGGCGGTGACGCCGAGGCCGTGCCCCTCCAGGAAGGTCAGCAGCGCCTCCAGCGTGACGCCGGTGCCGGCGCGGACGGAGGACGCCGACTCCAGGGCCAGGCCGGTGAGATGGGAGACGGTGTCGACCAGCAGGACGCGGTTGTCCGCCGAGGTCCCTTCCGTGATGGTCAGCGGGGACCAGCCGTGCGCGGAACCCCGGGCGCGCACCGTCCAGCCGTGCCGCCAGGCCCAGTTGACGGCGGCCACCGCCTGGCCGGGGCCGGTCGGCGCACAGGCCCACAGCCCCTCGGCGGTGATCTCGCCGGCCCAGTTCCGGTACGCCGACCGGTACAGGGCGACACCCGCCGGGAAGTCCGGCAGCTCCTCGGCCGCGACTGCCGGATCCGCCGCCACGAGCACGGGTACGGCGGTCAGGGCGGCGGCGGAGCGGAGGAAGCCGCGGCGGGTCCAGGAGGGGTCGTCGCGCGGGAAGCCGCGCACTGAACGATCGGTCACGGGCTCACGCTAGGCGCCGGTTGACACGGGCATGCTTTCTGTCGCATCCCCTCACTCGTGTGAGTGAAAGATTCACAGGTGAGCGGCCGGATCCACCGGTTCCGCGCACCCAGGTGACGGATGACAGACTGGCGCCATGGACGAGCGCACATTCGGTAGGTCGCAACAGCACGCATCCGTCGTCGGTCTCGGCACCTGGCAACTGGGCGCCGACTGGGGAGACGTCGACGACAAGGAAGCCCTGACGGTGCTGGAGGCGGCGGCAGAGTCGGGAGTCACCTTCTTCGACACGGCCGACGTGTACGGCGACGGGCGCAGCGAGCAGACCATCGCCACGTTCCTGCGCGGCAGGCCCGACCTGCACGTGCTGGTCGCGACGAAGATGGGCCGCCGCGTCGACCAGATCCCGGAGAACTACGTCCTGGACAACTTCCGGGCGTGGAACGACCGTTCCCGGCGCAACCTCGGCGTCGACCGCGTCGACCTGGTCCAGCTGCACTGCCCGCCGACGCCCGTGTACTCCACCGACGAGGTGTTCGACGCCTTGGACACCCTGGTCGAGGAGGAGCGCGTCGCCCACTACGGCGTCAGCGTGGAGACCTGCGCGGAGGCGCTCACGGCGATCGCCCGGCCGAACGTGGCGAGCGTGCAGATCATCCTCAACCCGTTCCGCATGAAGCCGCTGCGCGAGGTGCTGCCCGCGGCCCAGGAGGCCGGCGTCGGCATCATCGCCCGCGTCCCCCTGGCCTCGGGCCTGCTGACCGGCAAGTACACCAAGGACACCGTCTTCCCCGAGAACGACCACCGCACCTACAACCGGCACGGCGAGGCCTTCGACCAGGGCGAGACCTTCTCCGGTGTGGACTACGCGACGGGCGTCGAGGCCGCCGCCGAGTTCGCCGCCCTCGCCCCGGAGGGGTACACCCCGGCTCAGCTGGCCCTGCGCTGGATCGTCCAGCAGCCGGGCGTGACCACCGTGATCCCCGGCGCCCGCTCGCCCGAGCAGGCCCGCGCCAACGCGGCCGCCGCCAGGCTGCCGGAGCTGTCCGAGGCGACGCTCACCGCGATCCGTGATCTGTACGACCGGCGGATCAAGGACCAGGTGGAAGCCCGCTGGTAGGTCGCCGCTGCTCTGCTCAGGGTTCCAGGAGCAGTTGCCGTTCCTGCTCCTGGTCGCCCGAGGCGGTCCCCTGGTCGTGCACGGGGAAGGCGAGGGCCAGCGCGTCGCTCGCCTTCTCCACCGCCTGAGGGGTGCCCTGCACGGTGACGGTCACCGGCGCGGACAGCTGCCCGGCGCCGCTCTCAGCGACCCCGGCCGGCAGGTCGTCCGTACTGTCGAACGTGGCCGTGTGGACCGTGGCGTTGTCGTCGGCGGGCAGCTCCTGCGCGGCGCCGAAGGCGGGCTCCAGGGCCCGCACGACCGCCCGGGCGTCGGTGGTGCTGCCGCCGCTGAGTGTGACAGTGAGTTCGGTGCCGGACATGGTCAACGGGGCTCCTCGGCTGGTCGGCGTCGAAAGGCGGGGTGTGACGGCCGCGACCGTCACGCCGTACGTCCCGCGCTCCGTGTAACCGTCCGGTGATCGCTGAAACCGTCGCCGGTCCCGCCGGCCGCCCGTCGCGTCGGCGCGGTCGCAAACACGTTGCGTCACATCCCGTTCCCCTCGCTGTCACGACTGGACCATTTCGCGTGAAACAGGGAACACGGTGCTGTGGGCGCACACCGGCCCCAGCCGGGCAGGGAGGAAGCTTGTCGGTGAACGAAAGCGGAGCAGAGACGCGAAACAGGGGCCGTCACGAAACCGAGGAGGAGAGAGCCGACCGGAAGTGGGGAGAGCTGATCCAGGAGATCAGAGTCGCTCAGACGGGCGTGCAGATCCTGTTCGGCTTCCTGCTCACCGTCGTGTTCACACCGAAATACGCGCAGTTGGAGAAGACGGACCAGAACATCTACATCGTCACGGTCGTCCTGGGCGCCGCCGCCACCGGCGCGTTGATCGGTCCGGTGTCCCTGCATCGCCTGGTGGTCGGGCGGCGGGTCAAACCGCAGGCGGTCGTGTGGGCCTCCCGGCTGACCTTCGTCGGCCTGGTGCTGCTGCTCGCCACCATGACGGCCGCGCTCCTGCTGATCCTCAGGGTCGCGGCCCACGACGGATATGTGCCCTGGCTGGTCGCCGGAGTCGTCCTGTGGTACTTGCTGTGCTGGTTCGCGGTGCCGATGCTGACGCGGCGCCGGCATACGTCGTCCAAGTGACGCCGGCACCGAAGCCCGCACCCCGCCTCAGGCCCCGCCCACGACGTCCGCCAGGAAATCGTCGATCCGCAGCTCCTCCCGCCCCGGCGGCACGACCTCGCGGGTCTCCCGCAGGAAGGCCGCGAGCGCCGGAGCCCACGCGAACACCACGGCACGCTGGCAGCCTCCGTCCGAGCGGGCGTCGCCGAGGAGCTCCATGCGCAGTTCCTCCCACCTGCCCGTCGACACGGGGCGCAGCCGGACGTCTCCCACCCCGACCGGACGCCCCAGCCCGTCCGTGAGCATCTCCCGGTCCAGCCGCCACCGCGCGAGCACCCGCCCGTCATGACTGAACACCGCGGTGACGGCGAACGGGTCCGCCGCGTCGTAACTCAGGTGAGCGAGCACCGGACAGCGGCTCGTGGCGCCCGCCTGGAGCTGCACGACGAGGGTCTTGTGCACGAAGGAGTTCACGAGAGGGCCTCCGGGGAGAACAGTCGTAGAGCCCTCTAGTACCCGCGTCGTGCACAAGATGCTCAGCCGTCCGGGTGATTGCGCTGGGCCCCGCGCAGCGCGGTGATGCAGCTGACGATGGCCTGCTGGAGGTCCTCCAGACGCTGCACCATGTCGTCCTCGTAGAAGTCCTGGGCGTCGTCGAAGGTGAGCTCCTCGAACACCTTCGTGGCCTTCTGGAGGCTGCTGTAGAACTTCGTCCGCCGTTCCTGGACGCGCAGTTCGGGATCGGCCTCCACGGCCTCGACGACCAGCGACTTCATGGTGTCGTAGGCCTCGGTCGCCCACTCGCCGGTGCCCTCGTCCTCCTCCAGCTCGTCGAGGAGCGACAGATGCCGCTCGGCCTCCTGGCGGAGGTCGACGGGCGCGTCGACGGTCTGCCCCGCGGGCGTCTTGATCTGGCCCGACTCGGCGATCTGCCGCACGTATCCGATCCGGTCGGCCGCCCGGCTCTCGGTGGCGACGGCCTTCTTCAGGTCGTCGGTGCGTACGACGTCACGCGCCAACTCGGCCTGGAGTTCCGGGTCCTCCCGCAGCCGGTCGAGCAGGGCGCCGCGCGCCGCGCGGGCGGTGGAGGGGTCGGCGAGGATCGCGGCGCGCAGCGCGGTCGGATTTTCGGCGACCTCGAGCGCCTTGGTCGGCCGGATGCCCTCGGCCTCGGCGGCCTGAGCGATGGCCGTGCCGCGCTCGGAGGTCGCGCTGGAGCGGGAGACGTAGTAGCTGAGCCACACGTCGGAGTCCGGCAGTTCCACCTCCTGGCCCGGCGCCAGCGCCTCGAAGTGCGGGACGAGACCGTCGTCGGCGGCCCGGTCCCAGGCCTTGTAGTAGCGCATGACGCGCTCGGCCGAGCATCCGGCCAGTTCGGCGAACTCCTTCGCGGACACCTTCGGCGTCTCGTCCGCGCTCTGGCCGCCGGGGCGCACGCTCCGCGCCACCATCAGGCCGAAGGCCCATCCTCCGGTCCGCGCATACACCCCGAACTCGCGCGCGTCGCGCGCGACGAGGTCGGACAGGGGCACGGGGGACGTCTCGGACGTGGCGATCGCTACGGTCACGGGTGATTCTCCTGGGCAGGCTGGTCGAACTGCGCAACGGGCAGGTCGGAAGCCTATCCGCACCCTCTGCGATGCCGTGCCCGCCGGACCGCGGCGCGGCCCGCTGCGCTCAGTCGAACGTGTCGTGCAGCGCGGGCAGCAGCGTCTTCGCCGACCAGTCCAGGTACTCGGGCTGGGACTCCCCGCCGATCTGCACCAGGGCGATCTCGGTGAAACCGGCCTCGGCGTACGGCCGTACGGCCTCGACGAAGTCGTCCGGGTCGTCGCCGCACGGGATCGAGTCGACGACGTCGTCGGGGGTGACGAACTGGGTGGCCGCCTCGAAGGAGTCGGGGTGCGGCAGTTCGGAGTTGACCTTCCAGCCGCCGCCGAACCAGCGGAACTGCGCATGGGCGCGCTTGACGGCCGCGTCCCGGTCGGGGTCGTAGCAGACCGGCAGTTGGCCCACCCGCGGCTTGCCCGCGCCGCCGTGGCGGTCGAAGGCGTCGAGGAGTCCCGCCTTGGGTTCGGTGGCGATCACCAGATCCGCCAGGTGGCCCGCGAGGGAACAGGACTGCTCGCCGGAGACGGCGATGCCGATCGGCGGCGGCTGGTCCGGCAGGTCCCACAGCCGGGCCGACTCGACGTCGAAGTGTGGCCCCCGGTGATTGACATGGCCGCCCTCGAAGAGCGCGCGGATGATCTCCACGGCCTCTTCCAGCATCTCGTGCCGCAGGTCGACGGACGGCCAGCCGCCGCCCACCACATGCTCGTTGAGGTTCTCGCCCGCCCCGAGCCCCAGCCGGAACCGGCCTTCCGACAGCAGCTGCGTCGTCGCCGCCTTCTGCGCCACCACCGCCGGGTGGTAGCGGAAGATCGGACACGTCACGTACGTCATCAGCGGAATGCGTGAGGTCGCCTGGGCGGCAGCGCCCAGCACGCTCCACGCGTACGGCGAGTGACCCTGTGCGCGCAGCCACGGAAAGTAGTGGTCAGAGGTCACCGAGAAGTCGAAGCCCACCTCCTCGGCCCGCACCACATGGTCGACGAGGTCTCGGGGCCCGGCCTGCTCGGTCATCATCGTGTATCCGATTTGCACCATAAGGGCTGAGTCCCCGGTCGCGAGCAGTGAAAACAGATGACCCGGGGCCCCTCGATCAGGGCGGACGATCGGGAGAGGATGCCCCCATGAGTCGCCCGCTGCCTACGAGCACCCCCGCCGCCCAGGGCGTCGACGCGTCCGGCGTCCAGGCCTTCCTCGACGCCCTCGAAGCCGCCCCCGACATCGAGCCGCACGGCCTGATGATCCTGCGGCACGGTCAGGTCGTGTCGTCCGGCTGGTGGGCGCCGTACGCGCCCGACCGCCTCCATCTCCTGTACTCGCTCAGCAAGAGCTTCACGTCGACGGCCGCCGGCCTCGCCGTCGCCGAGGGGCTGATCCGGCTGGACGACCCGGTCATCTCGTACTTCCCGGAGTTCGAGGCTGACATCACCGACCCGCGCAGCCGCGCGATGCTCGTCCGGCACGTGGCGTCCATGGCCAGCGGTCACCTCGCCGAGACCTACGAGCGGGCTCGCGTGCTCGACCCGCAGGAGGTGGTCCGCGGATTCCTGCTGGTCCCGCCGGAGCGCGATCCGGGCACCGTCTTCGCGTACAACCAGCCGGCCACGTACACACTCGCCGCGATCCTCCAGCGTGTCACCGGCAGGTCGCTGAGCGAGTACCTGCGGCCCCGGTTGCTGGATCCGCTCGGCATCGGTGAGGTGGCGTGGACGCGGTACCCGGCGGACCGCGAGATCGGCTTCAGCGGACTGCACGCCACGACCGACGCCATCGCCCGGCTCGGCCTGCTGTATCTGCGGGACGGGGTGTGGGAGGGCGAGCGGCTGCTGCCCGAAGGGTGGGTGGCCGAGGCCACGCGGGCGCACGTCGCCAACGCCGACGGCACGCCCGAGGGCGCGGTGTCGGACTGGCAGCAGGGCTACGGCTTCCAGTTCTGGATGTCCCGGCACGGCTATCGCGGTGACGGGGCGTACGGCCAGTTCTGCCTGGTGCTCCCCGAGTGCGACGCCGTGGTCGCGATGACGGCGGCGACCGAGCAGATGCAGGACGTGCTGAACCTGGTCTGGGAACATCTGCTGCCGGCGTTCGGCCCCGAGCCGCTGCCCGGCGAGCGCCACGAGGACACGGTCCTGGCGCAGCGGCTGGCCCGCCTCGCGCTGCCCCCGGCCGCGGGCAAACCCGCCCCACCGGAGCGGGCCGAGGACTGGTCCGGCGCCGAGTTCGCACCCTACGGCGGTGTCTGCGCGGGCCAGCCGACGCTGACCGCGGTCGGGATCGGGGCCGGGGCGGACGAGGGCGGCCGGCGTCTGACGCTCACCGACGACGGCGCACCGCTGACCCTGCGGCTGGCCGGACACGGCTGGAACGTCGAGGACGACGGGCCGGTCCCGACCGCGGTGAGCGGGGGATGGACCGACGCGGACACCCTCGTCGTCGACGTGGCCTTCCTGGAGACGCCGCACCACCTGGTGGTGACGTGCTCGCTCCCGGACCGGACCTTCACGGCCCGGTGGCGCACGGCGCCGCTGCACGCGGAGTCGCTCCACTCGCTGCGCGCGCCTCGGGGATCAGTCTGAGGGCTGCCGGAACGTCCTCAGGAAGGTGTCCAGCGCCTCCTGGTTCGCGGCGTCGGTCCAGTCCGCGGCCGGGGTCGTCCATCGCAGCGAGAAGCTCCGGCCCTCCCCGATGAGGAAGCCGCGGCCGAACGTGCGCACGCGGGTGCCGTCGTCATCGGCGAGCCACTCCATGTCGGCGGCCTCGTCCCCCTGGTACGTCGTCGCGCGGATCTCGCCGATCCGCCGGTAACCGTCCCCGTCCTCCAGATTCGGCTCGACGTCGTCGCGCCAGACGGCGACGGGATCCGGGCCCACGCGTTCGCTGTAGGTGACGGCGAGCGTGCGCGGGTCGTCGTCCGCACCGAAGACGACGCGGTACGCGAGATCGGCCTGGCGCGTCGTGCTCAGCGGCTTCCAGCCCTCGGGGAGGGCTACGGAGAATCCCTCCGGTGAGTGGTAGCGGTCGTATCCGGCGGGCAGCGCCCGGCCCGGGGGGGACGTCGTCGGGGTAGGGGTAGGGGTCGGGGTCGGACTCGCGGGTGCGGTCCGGGTCGGTGTGGGCGTGGGGGTCCGGGGCGGGCGGGAGGGCTGTTCGCCCGCGCGGTCGTCGGGAACGCTGGGCGAGACGCTCGGCAGCGGTGCCGTGCCGGTCGCGGAGCCCTCGGTGCCCGGCAGTTGACGGGTCACCGCGAGGACGGCGACGGCGACCGTGACCACGGCCAGAGCGGTCCCGGCGACCATGGTGCGCCTGCTCCACCCCGGGCCCACCGCGTACAGACCGCGCAGCCGGGGCCCGGACAACGTGCCCACCAGGGCTTCGGGGTCCTCGTCGAGGACACGGATGAGCGCCTCGCGGACCGCCGGGCGGGTCAGCCGATCCCTGGAGTCCTTGAGGAGCAGCCCCTGCACGGTCGGGGTGAGCGGCCCGGCGCGCACCGGCGAACGCAGCGGAAGCCGGTCCACGCCCTTCAGGGTCGCCTCGGGCCGGTCCCGGTCGCGGAACGGCGGGCGGCCCTCCATGAGCGTGTAGAGGATCGCGCCCAGCGCCCACATGTCGGCGGCCGGCCCGATGCGCTCGTCGCGGGCCTGCTCGGGAGAGGCGTACGACGGCGCGGTGACCCGCGGCGCGAGGGTCGCGCCGGCCAGTCCGAAGCCGGTGACCACGACGGAGCCCTGCTCCCGGACGTACACCTGGCCGGGGCTGAGCTCGCCGTGCGTGATGCCCTCGCCGTGTGCGGCCTCCAGGACGTCGATGCGCTGGTTGGCCATCACGGCGATGCCGTCGGTGAGTCCGGCGCGCGGCATCTCGTGCCAGCCGCGCCAGTCGTGGCCGGGCTCCCAGGCGGGCA
>NZ_JBFAIR010000072.1:0-25613 GCF_040654815.1 Streptomyces sp. NPDC050619
CCGATCTGTCCGCCCGCAGCGGTTGTCGCGTCAACCCGGGCACGTTGACAGCCGACCGATTCCGCGACGTTCCGAGGACGGACACCCCCCCGACACGTCCCCGCCCCACAACCCACCCGCAGGCGCAACGCGCACCCCCACCGAGCCCGCACAGGCCGCCGCAGGCATCCCCCCCACCCGCACCACAAAGACATCTCCGCAGGTCAAGGCCATTGTCAGTCCCCGGGTGCAGGATGGACACATGGTCAGCTCCGCACACATGGCCCTCAAAGCCTTCTCCCCCGCGACCCGCGGCTGGTTCACGGGCGCCTTCGACGCGCCCACCGCCGCCCAGGCAGGCGCGTGGCAGGCCATCGACGCGGGCTCGGACGTGCTGGTCGTAGCCCCCACCGGCTCCGGCAAGACCCTGGCCGCCTTCCTCGCTGCCCTGGACCAGCTCGCCTCGACACCCCCACCCGCCGACCCCAAGAAGCGCTGCCGCGTCCTGTACGTCTCCCCGCTCAAGGCCCTCGCCGTCGACGTGGAGCGCAACCTCCGCAGCCCTCTGACCGGCATCCGCCAGGAATCCGTCCGCCTGGGCCTGCCCGAACCCGAGGTGAAGGTCGGCATCCGCTCGGGCGACACCCCGCCCGCCGAGCGCCGCGCCCTGTCCACCCGCCCCCCGGACATCCTGATCACCACCCCGGAATCCCTGTTCCTGATGCTGACGTCGGCCACCCGCGAAGCGCTGACCGGCATCGAGACCGTGATCCTCGACGAGGTCCACGCCGTCGCCGGCACCAAGCGCGGCGCCCACCTCGCACTCTCCCTGGAGCGCCTGGACGAACTCCTCCCCAAGCCGGCCCGCCGCATCGGCCTCTCGGCCACGGTCCGCCCGGTCGACGAGATCGCCCGCTATCTCTCCCCCCACCGCAAGGTGGAGATCGTCCAGCCGAAGTCCGGCAAGGAGTTCGACCTCTCTGTCGTCGTCCCGGTCGAGGACCTGGCCGAACTCGGCGGCTCCCCGGTCGCCGACAGCACGACCGGCACCGAAGGCGCGGAACGCCCATCGATCTGGCCGCACGTCGAGGAGCGGATCGCCGACCTCGTCCAGGCCCACCGCTCGACCATCGTGTTCGCCAACTCCCGCCGCCTCGCTGAACGCCTGTGCAACCGGCTCAACGAGATCGCCTACGAGCGAGCCACCGGCGAACCCCTGGACGAACACCACGCCCCCGCCGAGCTGATGGGCGGCTCCGGCGCCGCCCAGGGAGCACCCCCGGTCATCGCCCGCGCCCACCACGGCTCGGTGTCCAAGGAGCAGCGGGCCCTCGTCGAAGAAGACCTCAAGGCCGGCCGCCTCCCCGCGGTCGTCGCCACCTCCAGCCTCGAACTCGGCATCGACATGGGCGCGGTCGACCTCGTCATCCAGGTCGAATCCCCGCCCTCCGTGGCCTCCGGCCTCCAGCGCGTCGGCCGCGCGGGCCACCAGGTGGGAGCCGTCTCCACCGGCGTGGTCTTCCCGAAGTACCGCGGCGACCTGGTCCAGGCGGCAGTCGTCACCGAACGCATGCGCATCGGCGCGATCGAGTCCCTGAAGGTCCCGTCCAACCCGCTGGACGTCCTGGCCCAGCAAGTCGTAGCCATGACAGCGATGGACACCTGGCAGCTGGACGACCTGCTCGCCATGGTCCGCCGAGCCGCCCCCTTCGCCTCGCTCCCCGAATCCGCTTTCACGGCGGTCCTCGACATGCTCGCCGGCCGCTACCCGTCCGACGCCTTCGCGGAGCTGCGCCCCCGCGTGGTCTGGGACCGCGTCGCCGGCACGATCACCGGCCGCCCCGGCGCCCAGCGCCTCGCCGTCACCTCCGGCGGCACGATCCCCGACCGCGGCCTCTTCGGGGTCTTCCTCGCCGGTTCCGACCCCAAGAAGGGCGGCGGCCGGGTCGGCGAGCTCGACGAGGAGATGGTCTACGAGTCCCGAGTCGGCGATGTCTTCACCCTCGGCACCAGCTCCTGGCGCATCGAGGACATCACGCGCGACCGCGTCCTGGTCTCCCCCGCGCCGGGCGTACCGGGCAGGCTCCCCTTCTGGAAGGGCGACCAGCTGGGCCGCCCGCTCGAGCTGGGCCGCGCGGTGGGCGCGTTCCTGCGCGAGGTCGGCTCACTGCCCAAGGAGGACGCCCGCCTCCGCCTCTTCGCCGCGGGCCTGGACGCCTGGGCCGCCGACAATGTCATCTCCTACCTCGACGAACAGCGCGAGGCCTGCGGCCACGTCCCGGACGACCGCACGATCGTCGTGGAGCGCTTCCGCGACGAGCTCGGCGACTGGCGGGTCGTCGTGCACTCCCCCTTCGGCGCCCAGGTGCACGCCCCGTGGGCACTCGCGCTCGGCGCCAAGCTCTCCGAGCGCTACGGCATGGACGCCCAGGTCATGCACGCCGACGACGGCATCGTCCTGCGGCTGCCCGACGCCGACCTCATGGGCCTGGACCTGCTCGACCAGGAGCCCATGAAGGCGGGCACGGAATACGACGCCGAGCAGGCGCCCCTCGGCGCGGCGGACGTCGTCTTCGACAAGGGCGAGGTCGACCAGGTCGTCACCGACCAGGTGGGCAGTTCGGCCCTGTTCGCGTCCCGCTTCCGCGAGTGCGCCGCCCGCGCCCTGCTGCTGCCGCGCCGCAGTCCGGGCAAGCGCACCCCGCTGTGGCAGCAACGCCAGCGCGCCTCCCAACTGCTTCAGGTCGCCAGCGAGTTCGGCTCGTTCCCGATCGTCCTGGAGGCGGTCCGCGAGTGCCTCCAGGACGTCTTCGACGTCCCCGGACTCGTCGAGCTGATGGGCGACCTGGAGTCCCGCAAGGTGCGCCTCGTCGAGGTCACCACCCCGGAACCCTCCCCCTTCGCCCGCTCGCTCCTCTTCGGGTATGTCGCCCAGTTCCTGTACGAGGGAGACTCACCCCTCGCCGAGCGCCGCGCCGCCGCCCTCTCCCTGGACTCGCGTCTGCTGGCCGAGCTGCTCGGCCAGGCGGAGCTGCGCGAGCTGCTCGACGCCGAGGTCCTGACCGAGCTGGAACAGGAACTCCAGTGGCTCACCGAGGACCGCCGCGTCAAGGACGTCGAAGGCGTCGCCGATCTGCTGCGCATGCTCGGCCCGCTCACGGCCGCCGAGCTGGCCGACCGGGGCGCCGAACCGCAGTGGGCGCAGGACCTGGCAGGCGCCCGCCGCGCGATCCGGGTCCGTATCGCCGGCGCCGACCACTGGGCGGCGATCGAGGATGCGGGCCGCCTGCGCGACGCCCTCGGCACGGCACTGCCGGTCGGCGTCCCGGAAGCGTTCATGGAGCCCGTCAAGGATCCGCTCGGCGACCTCCTCGCGCGCTATGCCCGCACCCACGGCCCCTTCACGTCGGCCACGGTGGCGGCCCGCTTCGGCCTGGGCGTGGCGGTCACCGAGGGCGCCCTCCAGCGGCTCGCGGCATCGGGCCGGGTCGTACAGGGCGAGTTCCATCCGGCCGGGATCGGCCAGGAGTGGTGCGACGCGACCGTCCTGCGCCGCCTGCGCCGCCGCTCCCTCGCCGCCCTGCGCCACGAACTGGAGCCGGTGTCACCGCCCGCGCTCGCCCAGTTCCTCCCGCAGTGGCAGCACATCGGCAGGGGCCACGGACTGCGGGGCATCGACGGACTGGTGCGTGCCGCAGAGCAGTTGCAGGGCGCGTCCGTGCCCGCGTCCGCCCTGGAGAAGCTCGTCCTGCCGTCCCGTGTCGCCGGCTACACCCCCGCGATGCTCGACGAGCTCACCGCCGCGGGAGAGGTCGTATGGGCCGGCTCAGGGGCCCTCCCCGGCAAGGACGGCTGGGTCTCCCTGTATCTGGCGGACGCGGCCCCCCTGCTCCTTCCGCCGCCCCACCCCCTGGAGCTGACGGCGCTCCACCAGTCGATCCTGGATGCCCTCTCCGGGGGTTACGGCCTGTTCTTCCGCCAGATCGCCGACCAGGTCCGCGCCACCACCCACCCCGACGTGACCGATCCCCAACTGGCCGACGCCGTCTGGGACCTGGCCTGGTCCGGACGGCTCACGAACGACACGCTCGCTCCCATGCGCTCCCTGCTGGGTTCGGGCCGCACCGCCGGTTCCACCGCCCACCGCGCCAAGCGCACCGTCCCGCGCGGCCGCTACGGCTCACTGACGGCCGCCGCCCGCCCCGTCTCCCGCACCGGCCCGCCGACCGTCGCCGGCCGCTGGTCCCTCCTCCCGGAACGCGAGGCCGACCCCACCGTGCGCGCCCACGCCCTGGCCCGCGTCCTGCTCGACCGGCACGGCGTGGTGACCCGGGGAGCCGTCTCCGCGGAGGGCGTCGAGGGCGGCTTCTCAGCGACGTACCGCATCCTGTCCGCATTCGAGGACAGCGGTCAGGCGCGACGCGGCTATGTGGTGGAGGGACTCGGCGCCGCCCAGTTCGCGATGGACGGCGCGGTCGACCGCCTCCGCGCGGTGGCGAACGCCCGCGACCGCGGCGAGGCTCTCCCGGCCCCACCCCACAGCGACGGCGCCCCCGACGCCTTCAACCCACCCACCGGTTTCGCACCGGACGACTTCACCTCGCCCGACGCCCTCTCACCCGACGGCGACCCGCACCGGACCAACGGCCAAGCCGATCAAGCCCATCAGGCGGAGCAAGTCGAACAGACGGGTCAGACGGGTCAGACGGGTCAGACAGATCAAGCCGACCCCAGCTTCGACGACGACTGGACCGCCTACCCCACCCCCACCTCGCGAAGCGAGTGGACCTCTCCCCGCGACTTCCCCTCGCCGACCAGCCCCGGCCCCGGCCCCGCGTACGGCGCATACGACTCGTACGGCACGCCCTTCGCCGGTCGCCGCACCCGCCCCACCCCCGACTCCCGAGCCGTCGTCCTGGCCGCCGCCGACCCCGCGAACGCGTACGGCGCGGCCCTCCCCTGGCCCGAGCCGCCGACCGGCGCCGGGCACAAGCCGGGCCGCAAGGCGGGCTCCCTGGTCGTCCTGGTCGACGGCGAGCTGACGCTCTACATGGAGCGGGGCGGCAAGACCCTGCTGGCCTGGCCCTCCGACCCGGACAGCTCGGCCACCGACGACCCACGCCTGCAAGCGGCAGCGGAAGCCCTCGCCGCAGCCGCCAAGGCAGGCTCCCTCGGCACGGTCACGGTGGAGCGCGTCAACGGCGCCTCGGCCCTGACCTCCCCCATCGGCACACTCCTGGAGGGATCAGGCTTCATCGCAACCCCGCGCGGCCTGCGCCTAAGAGCATGAGCACAGCAGAAAGCCGCACAAGACACCACTCCCTCCTGCCGTGCCACCCTTGACCCATGCCCGAAGGAGACACGGTCTGGCAGACCGCGAGGCGGCTGCACGACGCCCTCGCGGGCAAGGTGCTGACCCGCAGCGACCTGAGGGTGCCCAAGTACGCCACGGCCGACCTCACAGGCCGCACCGTCCTGGACGTCACCCCGCGCGGCAAGCATCTCCTCACCCGGATCGAGGGCGGTCTCACCCTCCACTCGCACCTGCGGATGGACGGCTCCTGGAAGGTGTACGCCGCCCACCAGCGCTGGTCCGGCGGCCCGACCCATCAGATCCGCGCGATCCTCGGCACCGCCGACCGTACGGCCGTCGGCTACCGCCTCCCCGTACTCGAACTCCTGCGCACCACCGACGAACACCGCGCCGTCGGCCACCTCGGCCCCGACCTCCTGGGCCCGGACTGGGACCCGGAACAGGCCCTGGCCAACCTCCTCGCCGACCCCGCCCGCCCCCTCGGCGAGGCCCTGCTCGACCAGCGCAACCTCGCCGGCATCGGCAACGTGTACAAGAGCGAGCTCTGCTTCCTCCTCGGCGCCACCCCATGGCTGCCCGTCGGCGCCCTGCCCGCCGAGCGCGCCGCACAACTGCCCGCGCTCGCGAAGAAGCTCCTGGAAGCCAACCGGGACCGCCCGATCCGCAGTACGACGAGCCGCCGCGGCCAGGACCTGTTCGTGTACGGCCGCACACCCCGCCCCTGCCTCCGCTGCCGCACCCCCATCCGCGCCGCCGACCAGGGCGACGGCTCCCGCGAGCGCCCCACGTACTGGTGCCCGGCCTGCCAGAAGGGGCCAGCCCCGAACAACACCCCACCCCGCAGAACACCACGCCGTACGACGAGTTGACCCCGGCGCTCCACGCCGTACGACCGGACCACTCACTCGAAAGTCCGCCCCGTCCAACTAATTGACGGACCGTCAGAAACCTTCGTACGGTCCCTCCATGCCCATCACGGCGTACGACCTCACCGGCCGCACCGCATTCGTCACCGGCGCCGCCGGTGGCATCGGCCGCGCCTCGGCCGTGCTGCTCGCCGCGGCCGGTGCCACCGTGCACTGCGCGGATCTCGACGCGGCGGGCCTCGACGAGACGGCGACCGCCATCAAGGACGCCGGCGGCATCGCCCACACCCACCGCCTCGACGTCACCGACCGCGGGCAGCTGCACCAGGCCGTAGCCTCCTGCGCACGCCTGGACGTGATGGCCGCGATCGCCGGGATCATGCACAGCAGCCCGGTCCTGGAGACCCGGGACGACGACCTCGACCGGGTACTGAGCGTCAACTTCAAGGGAGTGCTGTACGCCTGCCAAGAGGCGGCCCGTCTGATGCTCGCGCAGCACATCAGGGGCAGCATCGTCACGATGGCCTCCGGTGCCGTGGACACCGGCGGCCCCGGCCTGCTCTGCTACGGCGCGGCCAAGGCGGCGGTCGTGCAGCTGACGAAGACGCTGGCGACCGAGGTCGGCCGGCACGGCATCCGGGTCAACGCGGTGGCGCCGGGCTGGATCCGCACCCCCATGACCGACCGCCACGACGCGGAGGCGCAGGCCCACACCGAGTCACGGATGGCCCGGATGTCGCCGCTGGGCCGGGTCGGCGAGCCGGAGGACGTCGCCCACGCCGTCCTCTACCTGGCCTCCGGTGCCTCGGCCTTCACGACGGGCCAGATCCTGCGTCCGAACGGTGGTGTGGCGATGCCGTGGTAGCCCCGGCCGTCCGCCAGGCCGCCACCCATCTCTGAGCACCGACGGCCCCGGCGGCCCGCCCCTTCGCCACACAGTGGACCGGCAGCAGACTCAGCCCCCACCCCCCGGCCGCGACCGCCCCCTCCAGCGCCCCCGCGTCAGGCGACAGCGCGAGCCGCAGCACGGCCCACCACCACAGCACCCCGAGCCCGAGAACCGCTCCCCAGCGCGCTATCAGCCCCGCCATGGACTCTCCTCCTCCAAGCCGCGACAAGCCGCGACCAGCCACGACGCCAGAGCGCCGCTCGGACACGAGCACGAGAGAGGGCGCACCAGCAGCACACGGAGCACTCCGTCACAGGGGAACACCGCCGTCACAGAAAGAGCGCCGCCGTCACACAGCCCCGGCCGGACACAACCCAGCTCCACCATGACCGCCACGCCCCCCACCGGCAAACGGACCCGAAGTGCACGCACCACGCGAAAAACCCCGACCGCACTCCTCCAGTCGTCCCTGGAGAAACCCCGGCCGGGGCCTCACACGCTTCCTCAGCGCAGTTGGCGCAAGCAATCAGCGCCTCGTCAGCTCAAGTACAGCCGACGCTCAAGCACACAGCCGCGTGAGCGTCACGCGGCGACCACGTCCACCGCTTCGGCGGGCGCCTTGATCGTTACCCGTTCCGGTGGCACACCGGTCACCGAGACGGAACCCAGCATCGGGCGAACCGGCGTGGACACAGGCTCGCTGGGGGTGGCAGCAGCAGACTGGGCCAGCTCGGCGAGGGCGAGTTCATCACTCACTTCCCGCATGAGCTCGGACATCCGTACGTCCAGCGCGTCGCAGATGGCGGAGAGCAATTCGGAGGAAGCCTCCTTCTGCCCCCGCTCCACCTCGGAGAGATAGCCGAGTGAGACTCGGGCGGACGAGGAGACTTCGCGCAGAGTACGGCCCTGGCGTTGGCGCTGCCGACGCAGCACGTCACCCAACAGGCGACGGAGCAGAATCATCGGTGGCTCCCTCCTCGGACCGCGTAGCCGCATCCTTCTCGCCCCACCGTACCGCCTTGCGCCGCGGCCGTGCGGGGAGCGATGTCGTGTTCACTCAGGGCTGCAAACATCAAAACCCCCCGTTCCGTTCCGTATCCTGTGCCCGCTCATTCCCAGTCTGTTCGCTCGCAAGCCCCTCCAGGAGCAATGCGAGTACGCTCCGTACACTCTCCTTACGAATTTCCGCACGGTCGCCGTTCAACCGCAGCGCGGTCACTTTCTCGCCACCGAGCGCCCCGGAAACCGTTGCCAACGGGCCGTCGACGGCAACGAAGACCGTCCCGACCGGCCGGCCGTCCTGCGGTTCCGGGCCGGCGACTCCGGTGGTCGCGATGCCCCAGTCGGCGCCGAGCGCTTTGCGCACTCCGACCGCCATCTGGGCCGCGACCTGCGGATTCACCGCACCGTGCGCCGCCAGCAGAGTGGTGTCGACACCCAGCAGCCGGTGCTTGAGTTCGGTGGCATAGGCAGTCACCGAACCCCGGAAGGCCTTGGACGCCCCGGGGACCGCTGTGATTTCCGCCGCAACCAGGCCGCCCGTGAGCGACTCGGCGACAGCGAGCGTCTCGCCCTTCACCGTGAGTAGTCGCACCACTTCTACGGCCATGTCGGTGGCCGGGGAACTCACGCTTCCGTCTCCTCCAACGCCGCCTTGCGCTCGGCGATTCCCTGCCTGCGCAGCACAATGGCTTGTCTCACATAGTCGAGCCCGGTCGCCACGGTCAAAATGACCGCCGCCGCCATCACCCAGAACCTCAGGGTGGCCAGCCACCCCGTCAGCGCCAGGACATACATCCCGACCGCCACGCCCTGGGTGAGGGTCTTGAGCTTGCCGCCGCGGCTCGCCGGGATCACGCCGTACCGGATGACGAGGAAACGCAGCAACGTGATCCCGAGTTCCCGGCCGAGGATGACGGCCGTCACCCACCACGGCAGATCACCGAGCGCCGACAGACAGATCAGCGCCGCCCCCATGATCGCCTTGTCGGCGATGGGGTCGGCGATCTTCCCGAAGTCGGTGACGAGGTCGTAGGCGCGCGCCAGATGGCCGTCGAACAGATCGGTGATCATGGCGATGGCGAAGGCGGCCCAGGCGAACGAGCGCCACGCCGGGTCGTACCCACCGTCGGCCAGCATCAGCGCGACGAAGCCGGGCACGAGGACCAGCCGGAGCATGGTCAGCAGATTGGCGACGTTCCAGACGCTGGCCTGGTTGACGGCCGCGGCCGTCAGCTTCCCGCCACGCGCGGCCTTGCCGCTCTCCTGTTCGCCAACCGCGGAGGCACCGGAAGCCTGATCAACGGAAGCGCGCGCCCCGCCGGTCGACGCGGCGACGGCGGCACCCTTCGCGGCCGTGCCTTTCGCGCCGGAGGGGCCACCCGCCGCCGATGCCGGGACTCCGGTCATCTGCCCGCCTCCTCACTACACGCGAGCGAGCCCGTCAGCGGCTCGGCCACCAGGTCGACACCTTCCGTACCGACCACCTTCGCCTCGACCATACGGCCGACGCTCAGCCCCTCGCCGCTCGTGAGCAGCACGTGGCCGTCGGTCTCCGGTGCCTGGTGCGCCCCACGGCCGTACACACCCTCGGCGGGGTCCACCGATTCCACGAGGACCTGCACGGTCTCGCCCACCCGCTCCTCGGCCCGCTGCGAGACGAGTTCCTCCGCCAGCCGGGAGACACGTGCCAACCGCTCGGCGACGACGTCCTCGTCGAGCTTGTTGTCGTACGTCGCCGCTTCCGTACCCTCCTCGTCGGAGTACCCGAAGACACCGATCGCGTCCAGCCTCGCGCCGTTCAGGAACCGCTCCAGCTCGGCCAGGTCGGACTCGGTCTCGCCGGGGAAGCCCACGATGAAGTTGGAGCGCACGCCGGCCTGGGGGGCCTTGCCCCGGATGGTGTCGAGCAGTTCCAGGAAGCGGTCGGTGTCGCCGAAGCGGCGCATCGCGCGCAGCACGTCGGGGGCGGAGTGCTGGAAGGACAGGTCGAAGTAGGGCATGACCTTGGGCGTGGACGTCAGCACGTCGATCAGCCCGGGCCGCATCTCGGCCGGCTGGAGGTAGCTGACCCGCACCCGCTCGATGCCGTCGACCTCGGCGAGCTCGGGCAGCAGGGACTCCAGCAGGCGGATGTCGCCCAGGTCCTTGCCGTAGGAGGTGTTGTTCTCGGAGACCAGCATGATCTCCTTGACGCCCTGCTCGGCCAGCCACCGCGTCTCGTTCAGGACATCCGAGGGCCGCCGCGAGATGAAGGAGCCGCGGAAGGACGGGATGGCGCAGAAGGAGCAGCGCCGGTCGCAGCCGGAGGCGAGCTTCACCGAGGCGACCGGGGCGCCGTCCAGACGGCGGCGCAGGGGCGCACGCGGCCCGGAGGCGGGCGCGAGCCCCTCCGGCAGATCGGACGCGGCGCCATGCCCGGGGAGCGCGACGTCGTTGACCGACTGCCGCTCGGCCGGGCTGATCGGCAGCAGCTTGCGCCGGTCGCGCGGGGTGTGCGAGGCGTGGATGCCGCCGTTCAGGATGGTCTGCAGGCGGTCGGAGATGTCGGCGTAGTCGTCGAAGCCGAGCACGCCGTCGGCCTCCGGAAGGGCTTCGGCGAGGTCCTTGCCATACCGCTCGGCCATGCAGCCCACCGCCACGACGGCCTGGGTTCTGCCGTGCCCCTTGAGGTCGTTGGCCTCCAGGAGGGCATCGACGGAGTCCTTCTTGGCGGCCTCGACGAAGCCACAGGTGTTGACGACGGCGACGTCCGCGGCCGCGGCGTCCTCCACGAGGGCCCAGCCGTCCGCCTCCAAGCGGCCTGCGAGCTCCTCCGAGTCCACCTCGTTACGGGCGCAGCCAAGAGTGACAAGTGCGACGGTACGGCGTTCAGGCATGGGCTCAAGACTACTTCGTCCCACTGACACCCCACGTCGACGGGGTTGGCCGCGCTTGGCCAACCCCGTACCCGCTGCGACCTTCCGATGGACTATCCGACCTGCGGATCGCCCTTCGTATATGTCAGCCGCTCCACGGCCCCCGGCTGGAAGTCGTCCTCGATCTTCTTGCCGTTCACATACAGCTGGATCGCCCCGGCGTCACCGAGGACGAGGTTGATCTTCTCGCTGTCCTGGAAGGTCTTGGACTCGCCTTCCTTGAGCAGCCCGTCGAACAGTTGCATGCCGTTGTGGTCCTTGGCCGAGATCCAGCTCTTCCCCTCGGCGGCGCTGACCTGGACGGTCACCTTGTCCTGGGGCGCGGCGGCGATGGCGCTGTCCGACGGCTCCGGCTTCGGCTGATCGGGCTTGTCGTTCTTCGGCGTGGGCGAGGCGGACTTACTGGTCGCGGGCTTGGAGCCCTCCGCGACCTGCGTCTTGCTGCCGTCGTCGTCACCGCCCTTGAACGCGGTGAAACCGACGAAGCCGACCACGGCGACGATCGCGGCGACCATGGCCGCGGTCCAGTTGGGCCCGCGCCGCTCCGGGCGGATGCGTTCCGCCTCGAACAGCGGGGCGGCCGGCGTCGGGGCCGGACGGCCGCCGTGATCGTCGTCGTACTGCGCGAGCAGCGGGGCGGGATCGAGGTGGACGGCCCTGGCCAGGGTCCGGATGTGACCGCGGGCGTATACATCTCCGCCACACGGCGCGAAATCGTCCGCCTCGATGGCGTGCACGATCGGGAGGCGGACCCGGGTGGCACTACTGACATCGTCGACGGTCAGCCCGGCCGCGATACGCGCCTGCTGGAGGGCACGGCCGATCGAGGGGCGGGCTTCCTCACGGTCGTCTTCGAAGGGACGCTCGTCTTCAGGGGAGTTGCCGATGGACACGGGGGCGCCTTTCGAGCGTTTTAGCCGCCTGTGCTGGAGGTTCAGTGTATGGGGGGTACGAAAGGGTGGGGCAACCGGTCGGTGGACTTTGTACGCCATCGGAATGGCCGGACACGCCGATGGTGAGGCAGCGGGTTTCCGCTTCCTTCAACTTGACGTACGCCGAAGGGAAACGGTTGCTCAATGATCCCTTACGGATGAGTCACGATCGACCACCCGCCTTGGGACTCCCTTTAAGCCTCCCCGCGGATCACCGCGAGCACGCCGTCCAGCTCATCAGCCTTCACAAGAACGTCACGAGCCTTGGAACCCTCGCTCGGCCCGACGATCCCCCGGGACTCCATCAGGTCCATCAGCCGCCCGGCCTTGGCGAAGCCGACGCGCAGCTTGCGCTGGAGCATGGACGTCGAGCCGAACTGTGTGGAGACGACCAGTTCGGCCGCCTGGCACAGCAGGTCCAGATCGTCGCCGATCTCCTCGTCGATCTCCTTCTTCTGCTTGGTGCCCACGGTGACGTCTTCCCTGAAGACGGGCGCCATCTGGTCCTTGCAGTGCTGGACGACATTCGCGACCTCTTCCTCGGTCACGAAGGCGCCCTGCATACGCGTGGGCTTGTTCGCCCCCATCGGCAGGAACAGGCCGTCGCCCTTGCCGATCAGCTTCTCGGCGCCGGGCTGGTCGAGGATGACCCGCGAGTCGGCGAGCGACGACGTGGCGAAGGCGAGCCGCGAGGGCACGTTCGCCTTGATCAGACCGGTGACGACGTCCACCGACGGCCGCTGCGTCGCGAGTACCAGGTGAATACCGGCCGCGCGCGCGAGCTGAGTGATCCGCACGATCGCGTCCTCGACATCGCGCGGCGCGACCATCATCAGGTCGGCCAGCTCGTCCACGATCACCAGCAGGTACGGGTACGGCTGGAGCTCGCGCTCACTGCCCTCGGGCAGCTTCACCTTGCCGTCTCTTATGGCCTGGTTGAAGTCGTCGATGTGCCGGTACCCGTACGCCGCCAGATCGTCGTACCGAAGATCCATCTCCCGTACGACCCACTGCAGCGCCTCGGCGGCCCGCTTCGGGTTGGTGATGATCGGCGTGATCAGGTGCGGGATGCCCTCGTACGCGGTCAGCTCGACGCGCTTGGGGTCGACGAGGACCATGCGGACGTCCTCGGGAGTCGCCCGGACCATGACCGACGTGATCAGGCAGTTGATGCACGAGGATTTACCGGAACCGGTGGCTCCGGCCACGAGCACGTGCGGCATCTTCGCGAGGTTGGCCATCACGTAGCCGCCCTCGACGTCCTTGCCGAGCGCGACCAGCATCGGATGGTCGTCCTCGGCGGCCGCGGCCAGACGGAGTACGTCGCCGAGGTTGACCATCTCCCGGTCGGTGTTCGGGATCTCGATGCCGACCGCGGACTTGCCGGGGATCGGGCTGATGATCCGCACGTCCGGGCTGGCGACGGCGTAGGCGATGTTCTTGGTCAGCGCGGTGATCCGCTCGACCTTCACGGCGGGGCCGAGCTCGACCTCGTAGCGCGTGACCGTCGGCCCGCGCGTGAAGCCGGTGACGGCGGCGTCGACCTTGAACTCGGTGAACACGTTCGTGAGCGAGGCGACCACGGCGTCGTTCGCGGCGCTGCGCGTCTTGCCGGGGCCCCCGCGCGTGAGGAGGTCGAGCGAGGGCAGCGCGTAGGTGATGTCGCCGGACAGCTGGAGCTGCTCGGCGCGCGCCGGCAGGTCGCGGGGCGCCTCGGGCGGGGGCTTCGTGAGGTCGAGGGCCTCGGCCTTCAGCTTCTCCTGCTTGGGCCGTCCGGGCCGTGCCGCCGGGACGGGCGTCGGGGTCGGCGTCGTCTCCTCGCGGTCCCCCACGCTCACCCCCTGGGTGAGGTCGGCGACGATCGGCGAGGGCGGCATGCCGTGCAGGACGGCTCCGTCGAGCGCGGCAGCGGCGGCCGCTGCGACGTCCACGGCGTCCATGGGGCGCTCCATGTCGGGCTGCGGCACCGCGGAGCGCCTGGGGCGGCCACGACGCCGCGAGAGGGCCTCCTGCTCCGCGCTGTCGGGGTCGTACGACTCGGGGGCCGGACCGCGCCTGCGCGTGCGTGCGGGCAGCGACTCGCGCCACTGGTCGTCGTACCGCTCGTCGTCCTCGCCGAGTTCGTCCTCGGCGGGGTCCTGGACGACGCCGAGCTTCACGCCGAGCAGCCGCAGCCGCTGCGGGATGGCGTTGACCGGGGTGGCCGTGACGACCAGCAGACCGAAGACCGTCAGCAGCACGAGCAGCGGTACGGCGAGGACCTCGCCCATGGCGTACGTCAACGGGGTCGCCGCACTCCAGCCGATGAGGCCGCCGGCGTCCCTTATCGCCTGCATGCCGTCGTCACGGGCGGGCGAGCCGCAGGCGATGTGGACCTCGCCGAGCACGCCGATGACGAGCGCGGACAGGCCGATCACGATGCGGCCGTTGGCCTCGGGCTGCTCGGGGTGCCGGATGAACCGTACGGCGATGACCGCGAGCAGTATCGGCACGAGCAGGTCGAGCCGGCCGAAGGCGCCGGTCACCAGCATCTCGACGAGATCGCCGACGGGACCGCGCAGGTTCGACCAGGTGCCGGCGGCGACGATCAGGCCGAGGCCGAGCAGCAACAACCCGATGCCGTCCTTGCGGTGGGCCGGGTCGAGGTTCTTCGCGCCCTGCCCTATGCCGCGGAACACCGCGCCGACGGCGTGCGCGAGGCCGAGCCAGACGGTGCGCACGAGCCGGTAGATGCCCCCGGTCGGGCTGGGCGCCGGCTTCGGGGGCGCGGCTTTCTTCGCCGCGGCCTTCTTGGCGGGCGCCTTTTTCGCGGGCGCCTTTTTCGCAGCGGCCTTCTTCGCCGGAGCCTTCGCCGGAGCGGCCGCCTTCTTGGCGGGCTTCTTGGCTGCGGAGGGACGTGAGGCCATAGGTGTGAGGTTACCGGTGGAGACGACAGCGGACACGTGTGCCTACTGCTTCACCCGTTCGTGTCGCCCTTGAAAGGGAGCTGAACTGACGCGCGTTCACCCGCAACGACGCCTGGGACACACGTCAGTTCTGCGACGGCACCGAGGGAGAACTTCCCGTCCCCGGCTCCAGCGCGTCGAGTGCGCGCCGCAATCCCGTGAGTTTGCGTTCGAGATGGGCCGCCGTGGCCACCGCGGCCGCGTCCGCCGACTCGTCGTCCAGTTGCTTGGACAGCGCCTCCGCCTGCTCCTCGACGGCCGCGAGCCGCGCCGACAGCTCGGCGAGCAGTCCCGCGGGCTCCTTCGACTCGCCGGCCGCAGCCTTGCCGCCGCCACCGCCCTCCAACTGGAGCCGCAGCAGCGCCGCCTGCTCACGCAGCTGGCAGTTCTTCATGTACAGCTCGACGAAGACGGAGACCTTCGCGCGCAGCACCCACGGGTCGAAGGGCTTGGAGATGTAGTCGACCGCGCCCGCCGCATACCCGCGGAAGGTGTGGTGCGGTCCGTGGTTGATCGCGGTGAGGAAGATGATCGGGATGTCCCGGGTCCGTTCTCGCCGCTTGATGTGCGCGGCCGTTTCGAAGCCGTCCATGCCCGGCATCTGGACATCCAGCAGAATGACCGCGAAGTCGTCCGTCAGCAGCGCCTTGAGCGCTTCCTCCCCGGACGATGCCCGCACCAGCGTCTGATCGAGCGCAGAGAGGATGGCCTCCAGCGCCAGCAGATTCTCCGGCCGGTCATCGACCAGGAGGATCTTGGCCTTCTGCACCATGGCCCGCCCTCCTCGCCCCGGCGTGGGGCCTCCCCTGTCCGCAGGACTTGGGGTGACGCCGACCGACGCCACCCCGGGGGACGACTCCCTTGCGCCGCCCGTCCTTGTGCCGGTCATCGTAGCCGCACCCCGCCCGTCGCCACACCCTGTCACCGCGATGTCACTGTGCACGTAGCAGAAACGTAGTGGGAGACCAGAAGGTTCCCCGAATCCCGTACTCCTACACGACTTCGGCAACCCTCAGTCAGCAACTGTGCATGCCCGCCGAGAGTTCTCGCCACATGGTCACGAAGCCCGCGCAAAGCCCGAACGTTCCCGTCACGCCCCACGCATCCACTCCTCCATCACCGCCAGCAGGTGATCGGGATCGACCGGCTTGGTCACGTAGTCGGAGGCGCCCGACTCGATCGCCTTCTCCCGGTCGCCCTTCATCGCCTTCGCGGTCAGCGCGACGATCGGCAGCCCGGCGAACTGCGGCATCCTGCGGATCGCCGTGGTCGTCGCGTATCCATCCATCTCGGGCATCATGATGTCCATGAGGACGACCGCCACGTCGTCGTGCTGCTCCAGCACCTCGATGCCCTCGCGGCCGTTCTCGGCGTACAGCACGGACAGCCCGTGCTGCTCGAGGACGCTGGTGAGCGCGAACACATTGCGGATGTCGTCGTCGACGATCAGCACCTTCTCGCCGCCGAACCGGATGCCGCGGCGCGACTTCGGCACCCTCTCCCGCTCCGCCTCGGGCCACTGTTCCTGCTGTGCGGGCCGCTGTTCGATCTCCATCACGGGCCTGCGGCGGCGCCGGAAGAGCGCGGCCGGACCGTTCTGCGTGTCCTGGTACGACCTCACCTCGGCCGGCGTCTCGATCTCCGCCTCGGACAGTTCGGTGGACACCTCGGGCAGGCCCGACGCGGACGCCATCAGCTCGCCGGGCTCCAGGCTGGGCGGGGCGAGCTGCTGATAGCCCTGGGGCGGCAGTTCGCTCGGGTGCAGCGGCAAATACAGCGTGAACGTCGAGCCGCGCCCTGGCTCGCTCTGCGCGTGGATCTCACCGCCCAGCAACTGAGCGATCTCCCGCGAGATGGACAGCCCGAGACCCGTACCGCCGTATTTGCGACTGGTCGTGCCGTCCGCCTGCTTGAACGCCTCGAAGATGACCCGCATCTTGCTGGCCGCGATCCCGATACCCGTGTCGGTCACGGAGAACGCGATCAGATCCCCGCCCGGGTCCCGCAGCGAGCCGGTCTCCAGCAACTGCTCCCGGATCCCCGTCGGCACATCCCTGCCGACGGGCCGGATGACCAGTTCGACGGCCCCCGAGTCGGTGAACTTCACCGCGTTGGACAACAGGTTGCGCAGCACCTGGAGCAGCCGCTGTTCATCCGTGTGCAGCGTGGCGGGCAGCTCCGGCGACACCCGTACCGACAGGTCGAGGCCCTTCTCCGCGGTCAGCGGCCGGAAAGTGGCCTCCACGTAGTCGACGAGCTGGACGAGGGCGATGCGCGTCGGGGACACGTCCATCTTGCCCGCCTCGACCTTCGACAGGTCGAGGATGTCGTTGATCAGCTGAAGCAGGTCGGAGCCGGCCCCGTGGATCGTCTCGGCGAACTCGACCTGTTTCGGGGAGAGGTTGCCCTCCGCGTTGTCGGCGAGCAACTTGGCCAGGATCAGCAGCGAGTTGAGCGGCGTACGCAGCTCGTGCGACATGTTGGCGAGGAACTCGCTCTTGTAGCGCATCGATACGGCGAGCTGCTCGGCGCGCTCCTCCAGGACCTGCCGCGCCTCCTCGATCTCGGTGTTCTTGACCTCGATGTCGCGGTTCTGCTGGGCCAGCAGCTCGGCCTTCTCCTCCAGTTCGGCGTTGGACTCCTGGAGGGCCTTCTGCCGGTTCTCCAGCTCCTCCGAACGCTCACGGAGTTGCTCGGTCAGCTCCTGCGACTGCCGCAGCAGCACCTCGGTCTTGGTGTTGACGGAGATGGTGTTGACGCTGGTCGCGATCATCTCGGCGATCTGGTTGAGGAAGTCCTTCTGGATCTGCGTGAAGGGGGTGAAGGACGCCAGCTCGATGACGCCGAGCACCTTGCCCTCGAACAGCACGGGCAGGACGATCACTTGTGCGGGCGGCGCCTCGCCGAGCCCCGAGGAGATCTTCAGATAGCCGCTCGGCGCGTTCTCCACGAGGATGGTGCGCTTCTCCTGCGCGGCCGTCCCGATCAGCCCCTCCCCCGGCTCGAACGACGTCGGCATGGAGCCCATCGAGTAGCCGTACGACCCCAGCATCCGCAGCTCGTACTGGTCCTCGGCCCCGGCGCTGACGTCCTTGCCGTCGACCAGCGGCATCCCCAGGAAGAACGCGCCGTGCTGCGCGGACACCACCGGCGTCAGCTCGCTCATGATGAGGGAGGCCACGTCCTCGAGGTCTCGTCGGCCCTGCATCAGCGCGGAGATACGGGCCAGGTTTCCCTTGAGCCAGTCCTGCTCCTTGTTGGCGATCGTGGTGTCGCGCAGGTTGGCGATCATCTTGTTGATGTAGTCCTGGAGTTCCTGGATCTCGCCGGACGCGTCCACGTCGATCTTCAGGTTCAGGTCGCCACGGGTCACCGCGGTCGCCACGCGCGCGATGGCACGCACCTGCCGGGTCAGGTTCCCGGCCATCTCGTTCACCGACTCGGTGAGGTCGCGCCAGGTGCCGTCGACGTCACGCACGCGTGCCTGGCCGCCCAGCTGGCCCTCCGTACCCACCTCGCGGGCGACTCGGGTGACCTCCTCGGCGAACGACGACAGCTGATCAACCATGGTGTTGATCGTCGTCTTGAGCTCAAGAATCTCGCCGCGAGCGTCAATGTCGATCTTCTTGGTCAAGTCACCCTTCGCGATGGCCGTGGTGACCATCGCGATGTTGCGCACCTGGCCGGTCAGGTTGGACGCCATCTGGTTCACCGACTCGGTGAGGTCCTTCCAGGTACCGGCCACGCCCGGCACCCGCGCCTGACCGCCGAGGATGCCGTCCGTGCCCACCTCGCGGGCCACCTTGGTGACCTGGTCGGCGAACGAACTCAGCGTCTTCACCATGGTGTTGAAGGTGTCGGCGAGCTGCGCGACCTCGCCGCGCGCCTCGATCGTCACCGTCCGCGTGAGGTCACCGTTGGCGACCGCCGACGCGACCTGGGAGATGTTGCGCACCTGCATGGTCAGGTTGTTGGCCATCAGGTTGACGTTGTCGGTGAGGTCCTTCCAGATGCCCGTGACACCCGACGCGTGGGCCTGACCGCCGAGGATGCCCTCCGTGCCCACCTCGCGCGCCACCCGCGTCACCTGTTCCGCGAAGGAGGACAGCTGGTCCACCATCGTGTTGACGGTGCTGACGAGTTCGAGGATCTCGCCCTTCGCGTCGACGGTGATCTTCTTCGACAGGTCGCCCTTGGCGACCGCGGTGGTGACCTCGGCGATGTTGCGCACCTGGATGGTCAGGTTGTTCGCCATGAAGTTCACGGACTGCGTGAGGTCCTTCCAGGTGCCGGAGACACCCTGCACCTCGGCCTGACCGCCGAGGATGCCCTCCGTGCCCACCTCGCGCGCCACCCGCGTCACCTGGTCGGCGAAGCTCGACAGCTGGTCCACCATCGTGTTGAGGGTGTTCTTCAGCTCCAGGATCTCGCCGCGCGCGTCCACGTCGATCTTCTGCGACAGGTCACCCCGGGCCACCGCCGTCGCGACCTGCGCGATGTTGCGCACCTGGGCGGTGAGGTTGCCGGCCATGCCGTTCACGGAGTCGGTCAGGTCGCGCCACACACCGGCGACGCCGGGCACCTGCGCCTGCCCGCCGAGGCGGCCCTCCGTGCCCACTTCGCGGGCCACCCGGGTCACCTGGTCGGCGAAGGCGGAGAGCTGGTCGACCATCGTGTTGATGGTGTTCTTCAGCTCCAGGATCTCGCCGCGCGCGTCGACGTCGATCTTCTGGGACAGGTCACCCCGGGCGACCGCCGTCGTCACCTGGGCGATCTGCCGCACCTGCGAGGTGAGGTTGCCGCCCATGAAGTTGACGGAGTCGGTGAGCTCCTTCCACGTACCGGACACACCCGGCACCACGGCCTGACCGCCCAGCCGGCCCTCGGTGCCCACGTCCCGCGCCATCCGCGTCACCTGATCGGCGAACGCGGACAGCTGGTCCACCATCGTGTTCACGGTGTTCTTCAGCTGGAGCATCTCGCCGGACACGTCCACGGTGACCTTCTGCGACAGGTCACCGTTGGCCACGGCCGTGGTCACCTGGGCGATGTTCCTCACCTGTCCGGTGAGATTCCGGAACGCGGTGTTGACGGAGTCCGTCAGGTCCTTCCACGTACCGGCGGCCCCCGACACCTGCGCCTGACCGCCTAGCTCACCCTCGACACCGACCTCGCGCGCCACCCGCGTGACCTCGGCACTGAACGCGGACAGCTGGTCGACCATCCCGTTGACGGTGTTCTTCATCTCCAGCATCTCGCCGGCCACGTCGACCGTGACCTTCTGCGACAGATCACCGTTGGCCACGGCCGTCGTCACGGCGGCGATGTCCCGCACCTGCGTGGTGAGGTTCCTGAAGACCGTGTTCACCGAGTCGGTGAGGTCCTTCCAGGTCCCCGCCGCGCCCGGCACGTTCGCCTGCCCGCCGAGCTGCCCCTCGGCACCGACCTCGTTGGCCACCCGCGTGACCTCGTCCGCGAAGATCCGCAGCGTCTCGGTCATCTGGTTGATCGTGTCGGCGAGCTGCGCGACCTCGCCGCGCGCCGAGACCGTCACCTTCTGCGAGAGGTCACCGCTGGCGACCGCCGTCGTCACCTGGGAGATGCCGCGCACCTGGGCCGTCAAATTGCCGGCCATCAGGTTCACCGAATCGGTGAGGTCCTTCCACACACCGGCCACACCGGGCACCAACGCCTGACCGCCCAGCTCCCCCTCCACGCCGACCTCGCGCGCGACGCGGGTCACCTCGGAGGAGAACGACGACAGCTGGTCCACCATCGTGTTGACGGTGTTCTTCAGCTCCAGCATCTCGCCTTCGACATGAACTGTGACCTTCCGGGACAAGTCACCCTTGGCAACCGCCGTCGTCACCAGCGCGATGTCCCGCACCTGGGCCGTCAACCGGTACGCCATCGTGTTGACGGACTCGGTCAGGTCCTTCCATGAACCGGACATTCCGCGCACCCGGGCCTGTCCGCCCAGCTTGCCCTCGGTACCCACCTCGCTGGCCACCCGCGTGACCTCGTCGGTGAACGTGGAGAGCTGGTCGACCAGGTTGTTGACGGTCCGCCCGACCTTCAGGAACTCCCCACGCAGCGGATGCCCGGTCCCGTCCGGCGCCTGCGTCCGCAACTCCATGCGCGGCGACAGATCGCCCTCCGCCACCGCCGACAGCACCCGGCCGACCTCGGAGACCGGTCGTACGAGATCGTCCACCAGCGCGTTCGAGGCGTCGATGGCGGCCGCCCAGGAGCCCTCACTGGCGCCCGTTTCCAGCCGTTCCGTGAGTTTGCCCTCACGGCCCACCACACGCCGCACCCGCGACAACTCACCCGTCAGATGGAGATTGCGGTCGGCCACCTCGTTGAAGACCGCCGCGATCTCCGACATCACGCCGTCCCCGGACACCGTGAGCCGCTTCCGGAAGTTCCCGTCGCGCATCGACACCAGGGCCGCCAGCAGCCGGTTCAGGGCAGCCGTGTCCACCGCGGTGGTCCCGTTGCGCGGTTTGCGCTGGTTACTCGGGGACTGTCCGCCTTTCGCGCGCGTCTTAGTGCCCCGCGTCGCTGCGCCAGACTCCACTGTGTCCCTCCCGCAGGGGTCGACCGTTACTGCTGTGCTCGGGTACTACTACTGCTCGGCGTTACCAGTTACTCGTATTGCTGACGGCTGTACCAGGCCGCATCCAGGGCTGCTGCCCACCGTGGGCAAACCACACTCAGCCTGTCAGTACCTTCACCAGAAGCTTGCCCAGTGTTTCACCCTGACTGAACCAGGCCATAACAGTTCGGCAGCTTCGCACATCGTCCGCACACCCTCCGGACGGAAACACCGGCGACCGGCATCCGCATGGACGGGGAAGGTAAGTAACCTTGCATGCGGCTGTCCAGCCGTGCCGGATCCGTCCGGCCTGGGCGGTGGCACGAGAACGAGCGGGCATCGGAGGGGCGGCCGCACACATGACCACCGGACTGATCCCTGGGGGACAGCCCCCGGACCCCCGACCGACGGGCAGCGTGCCGCTACAGCGGCCCGAGCCGGCCGGCCAGCCAGCCCTGCACGTCGACAACCGGCCGAGGAGTTCTGTGATCACCGCGCGCGCGGCCGCCAGCTTCGAGCCCGTAGGGCGATCGGTCGCGAGCGCCCGCTCCTTCGTCCGCGACACCCTCCAGGGCTGGGGCTTCGCCGACGTCATCGACGACGCCGTCGTCCTCACCAGCGAACTGGTGACCAACGCCGTGGTGCACGCGGGCACTTCCGCGGACGTGCTGTGTCTGCGCAGCGACGAAGGCGTACGGATCGAGGTGGCCGACCGGTATCCGGAGCGCGAGATCCCCCTCCAGGGCCAGGCCATCGACATGGGCAGCCCCGACCGCGAGGGCGGCCGCGGCCTCCAGCTGTGCGCGGCACTGGCCGGCCACTGGGGCGTGGAGTACACGCCCACGCACAAGCAGGTCTGGTTCCAACTCGACCTCCCCGAACGGCCGGTGGGCACCCGCGCGGCAGGCCCCTCGCTGCCTCTCGACCTCCTCCCGCTCGCCGACGGCCGCGTCCGCGTCGCCGTCGTCCAGATCGACCGTACGGGCGCGATCACGTCCTGGAACGAGGACGCCGAGGAACTCTTCGGCTACGGCGGGGAACAGGTCATCGGCAAGCCCCTGACCGACCTCGCCGCCTGGCCGCACACCCCCGGCACCAGCACCGGCATCGCGGAAGCCCTCCAACTCTCGCGCTGGGAAGGCAGCTACGGCATCCGGGGCGCCAACGGCCGCGTCTCCTCCGTGTACGCCTCCCACCTGCGCGTCCGTGACACGGGCGGCGAGCCCTCCACGGTCTGCCTCCTGGTGCGGGACCACGAACGAGCCGTCCTCCAGACGCCGTTGCGCGTCCCCGCCTCCGACTCCTCCTCGTCCGACGGCCAGAGCACCGACCCCTTCGAGGTGTTCATCGGCTCCCCTGCCCCGGACGACCTCGACGGCCTGCTCCAGCGCACGGTGGAACGCGCCCGCGACATGCTCGACGCCGACTCGGCCTTCCTGCTGCTGGCCACCGACGACGAGACGGAGTTGGAGGTCCGCGCCTCCACAGGCCTGCCCTCCGCCCGCCAGCGCTTCGCCCGCGTCCCCGTCGAAGCGGGCCCCGGCCGCTACAGCTCCGCCCGCATGCCGGCCGTGCACGACGACCTCTCGGCCGTACCCGGCGCCGTACCGCTGTTGAACGGCACTGGCATGCGCTCGGTGGTCACGGTCCCGCTGAAGGTCGAGGGCCGCCTCACCGGCTCCCTCGGCGTCGCGGCCGAGTCCCCCGGCAGATACTCGAACGAAGAGGCACTGCGTCTCCAATTCGCCGCCGACCGGATCGCGTTGGCGGTGGAATCAGCCCGCCTGGGCGAACTCGAGCGCCTGCGCCGAGGCTCCCTGAGCTTCCTCGTCGAGGCCTCCGACCTCCTGGCCGGCACCCTGGACCGCGACCAGACCCTCGCCCTGATGGCCCAGATGACGGTCCCGACCCTGGCCACCTGGTGCGCGGTCTACACAATCGCCGACCAGGCCTCCGAGCCGTATCTGTCGTACGTCCTGCACGAGGACGAGGAACTGATCGACGGCATCAAGTCCCTCCTCTCCAAGATCGCCCCGCCGGACCCGGTCCCCACCCCCGGCGCCCGCGTCTGGTCGGCCCCCGGCGAGGCCGCCCACCAGGCGGCCCTGCGCAGCTCCATGCGCAGCCTCGGCCTCACCGGCGTACCCGCCCGCCAGCTCGCGTCGGGCATCGGCCCGACCCTCGCCACGGCCTCGGCGGTGGGCGGGGAAACAGTGGTCCTCCCCCTGGTGGCCCGCAACCGCGTCATCGGCATGCTGACCCTCGGCAAGCCCACGGACGAACACTTCCGCCAGGAAATCCTGGAACTGGCCGAGGACTTGAGCCGCCGAGCCGCCCTGGCCCTGGACAACGCCCGCCTGTACTCCGAGCGCACAGCCATCAGCCAGTCCCTCCAGCGCAGCCTCCTGCCGCCCGAACTCCCCGAGATCAACGGCGTCGAGGTCGAGGTCATCTACCGCGCGGCCGGCGAGGGCAACGAGGTCGGCGGCGACTTCTACGACCTGTTCCCCATCCGCGACGGCGCCTACGGCTTCGCCATCGGCGACGTCTGCGGTACGGGCCCGGAGGCGGCCGCTGTCACCGGCCTGGCCCGGCACGCCCTGCGCCTGCTGGCACGCGAGGGTTTCGGCGGCCCGGCGGTCCTGGAGCGCCTGAACTCCGCCATCATCGACGAGGGCGCCCGCAGTCGCTTCCTGACGCTCCTGTACGGCGAGTTGTGGCCCCAGGAGGACGGCAGCGCCCAGCTGAAGGTGGTCTGCGCCGGCCACCCGCTCCCGCTGCGCCTGCGCCAGGACGGCACGGTCGAACCGGCCGCCGAACCCCAGCCGCTCCTCGGGGTCATCGACGACTTGGAGCTGTACGAGCAGACCATCACCCTCGATCCGGGAGACGTCCTCCTGTGCGTCACGGACGGCGTCACCGAACGCCGTGAAGGCTCCCGCATGCTGGGCGACGACGGCCTCGCCGACGTCCTCACGACCTGCACGGGGCTGACGGCGGGCGCGGTCGCGGCTCGCATCATGCGCGCCGTGGAACGCTTCGCGCAGGACGCTCCGTCCGACGACATGGCGATCCTGGCGATGCGAGTGCCGGGCCTCCACAAGGACTGATGGGACAGAAAAAGGGCATGCGAAAGGCCCCCGCCCGGCAGGGCGAGGGCCTTTTTCTGAAGTCTGGAGCCCCCAAACGGAATCGAACCGTTGACCTTCTCCTTACCATGGAGACGCTCTACCGACTGAGCTATAGGGGCCGGTCACCTTTTCGAGGTTTCCCTCGCGGCGACGAAATAGATCATACCCGAAGACTAGAAGGCGGGCTGCAACAGCCCACCGAGGGCGTTGCACGCGGCCACGATCCGCTGCATGTCCCGCTTCGTCAAAGACGCGTCCACAGGCAGCGCCAGCGTCTCATCGGCGGCCCGCTCGGTCTCCGGCAGCGACACACACCGCCGGAACTCCGGCAGTCGATGCACAGGCGTCTTCACCGGCACTCGGCACTCGACACCCCTGCCCCGCACGGCCCGAGCGAAAGCATCCCGGTCCGGCCGCCCGTTCCCCGGCACCCGCACGACGTACTGCTGATAGGTGTGCCCATCACCACCGTCAGGCGTGCGCACGCCTCTCAACTTCCCATCGAGATAGGCGGCCCGCTGCCTGCGCTGGGCGACCTCGTCATACGGCACCTCGGACTCGCCCTCCTGAAGCACCAGCAGCCCGTGCCGCTCCCCGACCCCGAGCAACCGCCCCATGTTGGCCGGCCGACCGAAGCGGTGTACGACGACGACGGCCGCCGTCCGCGGAGTGACGGCCGCCTCGACAGCGGAGGCGTCGAGGCAGTACGTCACCGGATCTATGTCGGCGAACACGGGCAGCGCCCCGGCCAGTATCACGGCCTCGGCGACATCCACGTTCCCGAAGGCCGGTATGACGACCTCGTCACCGATTCCGACGCCGGCGGCCCTGAGCATTGCAGCAGTACCCATGCCTGGGATGGTGGTTGCGCAACGTGAACTTCAAGTGACGCAGAACAAAAAAGGGTTGGACCCGGAACCGAAGTTCAGGGTCCAACCCTTTTGAATGATTGTTCGGCGGCGTCCTACTCTCCCACAGGGTCCCCCCTGCAGTACCATCGGCGCTGTAAGGCTTAGCTTCCGGGTTCGAAATGTAACCGGGC
>NZ_JBFAIR010000073.1:0-25048 GCF_040654815.1 Streptomyces sp. NPDC050619
CACATCGAGGGCGTGAAGCGGTTCATCACGTCCGGTGAGCACGACATGTCGGAGAACATCATTCACTACGTGCTGGCCAGGCCGGAGGGCCCACAGCCGCGCCCGCGACTTCCTCCCCTGGTCCGCCCTGGCGGGCCTGTCCTGGGCCGCCTACAGCGTGGCCCTCGGCTACTTCGGCGCCCACTGGCTGGGCGCGACATGGCTGGCGACGGGGGTGTCGGTGCTGGCGCTGTTCGGGGCGGGGGCGGGGGCGGCGTACGTGATGAGACGGCAGCCGGAGCCCGCGGAGGCGGTGTAGTCCTCCGGGGTTGGGGAGTCGGGGTCGGTTGGGGATCGGGGTTGGGGAGGCGGGTCCTAACTTGCCCTGCTCCCGGCCGACCCCCTGACCTCCAGCCCGGCCAGCAACTCGGCCGTGGCCTCCGCGATCACCTCCACGGCCCTGTCGAACACCTCCCGATTGTGCGCGGCGGGCGCCCGGAACCCGGAGACCTTCCGCACGTACTGGAGAGCGGCGGCACGGATCTCATCCTCCGTCGCCTCCTCGGGCAACACCGGCGGACGAAGCGTCTTGATACTGCGGCACATACCCCCAGTCTCGCCCCCGCCGGGGAATACCGCCGGTCCTTCGCCGATTGTGCGAACCATGACCACCGTGGAGATCACGTACGTCGGCGGCCCGACAGCCCTCATCACCATCGCCGGCCTGCGCCTTCTGACCGACCCCACCTTCGACGCCCCCGGCGAGTACCCCATCGGCTCCCGCGCGCTGGTGAAGACGTCCGGCCCGGCGATCGCGGCCTCCGACCTCGGCCCGGTCGACGCCGTACTGCTCTCCCACGACCACCACCCGGACAACCTCGACACCTCCGGCCGCACCTACCTCACAACCGCACCCCTGGTCCTCTCCACCGCCTCGGCCCACGACCGTGTCGGCGCCCCGGTCCGCCCCCTCCCCGCCTGGGAGCACGTCGACCTCCCGCTCCCCGCCGGCGGAACCCTGCGCGTGACCGCCGTGCCCGCGCTGCACGGCCCCAAGGGCTCCGAACACCTCGTCGGCGAGGTCACCGGCTTCGTCCTGTCCGGCGAGGGCCTGCCCAAGGTGTACGTCAGCGGCGACAACGCCTCCCTGGAGCTGGTGGGCGAGATCGCCGGCCGCGAGGGCCCCTTCGACGTGGCGCTGCTGTTCGCGGGCGCGGCCCGCACACCCCTCGTACCGGACGCCCCGCTCACCCTCACCAGCGAGCAGGCGGCCGAGGCCGCGTCGCTCCTGGGCGCCCGGCACGTCGTCCCGCTGCACTTCGAGCACTGGGGCCACTTCACGCAGGACGGCCCGACCCTGACGAAGGCCTTCGCCGAGGCCGGCCTGTCGGACCGGCTGCAGCTGCTCGCGCCCGGAAACTCCGTACGCCTGTCCGCAGACCCGTCCGTACGTCCGTCCGCAGACCCGTCCGTACGTCCGTAGAAGCGCGCCTGCGATGATCCCCGGAGGCGGCCACCGTCCCGGGGCCGACCGACGAGAGGAACCGCACATCATGGCGTACGACACGGCGTCCGACCCACTCACCGTGGCCGTGCTGGGCCCGGGCGGCACCGGCGGCCTGCTCGCCGCGCTTCTGGCCCGGGCCGGTCACCGGGTGATCTGCCTGGCCGGCGACGAGACGGCGGCGACCCTGCGCACGGCCGGAATCCAGGTCCGCAGCGGCCCGTTCGGCGACTTCACGGCCCGCGTCGAGGCGGACACCGAACTGCGCGAACCGGTCGACGCGTTGGTCATCGCGGTCAAGCACACGACCCTCGACGCCGCCCTGGAGCGCGTCCCGCCCGCGGCTGTGGGCGAGGGTCTGGTCGTACCGCTCCTGAATGGCGTCGAGCACCCCGCGGCCCTGCGCGCCCGCTACCGCCCGGACCGGGTCGCGCCGGCCGCCATCCGCGTCGAGTCGACGCGGGTGGCTCCGGGAGTGATCGAGCACGGCAGCCCGATCGCCGAGGTGGACCTGGCCGGCGACCCCGTGCCCCGCGAGCGGCTCGACACGCTGGCGCGGGCGCTCACTGCCGCCGGTCCGACCACCCGCGTCCTGTCCGACGAGAACGCCGCGCTGTGGGCGAAGATGTCGTTCCTGGCCCCCTTCGCCCTGCTGACGACCCGATACGGCCTCCCGCTGGGCGACGTACGCACGCGCCACCGCGAGGAGTTGACGGCCCTGGTGGAGGAGACGGCCGCGGTCAGCTCCGCGTCCGGCGGCCCGGCCGACCCGGCCCGGTCGCTGGCCGGCTACGACGCCTTCCCCGCGCCCACCAAGTCCTCGATGCAGCGGGACGCGGAGGCGGGCCGCCCGCTCGAACTGGACGCGATCGGCGGCGCGTTGCTGCGTGCGGCCGAGCGGCACGGGGTGCCGGTGCCGGTAGCGGCCCGCGTGGTACGGGAGTTGAGGGACGCCGGGCACTGACGCGTCAGCCGTCGGCCAGGTCCACTCTCCAGTCGTTCGACGTTATCGAGTGCCCCTTCGGGTACTCGAAGGCGACCGGCCCGAGCAGGGTGAACCCGGCCCGGCGGCAGACCGCGTTGGAGGCGGTGTTGTCCACCTTCGGGAACGCGTGCAGATACCGGTGCCCGCCGGCCGCCCGCGCCGCCTCGACGACGGCCCGGGCCGCCCGCACCGCCAACCCCCGCCCCTGGAACTCGGGCAGCACGCCCCACCCCGCCTCCCACACCGTGCCGTCCCGCCAGACCCGCTCCCAGAACCCGACCGAGCCGACGCTCTCGCCGCCACCGGCCAGCGCGACCCGGTACATCTGCCCCGGCGCCGACTCCACATACCGCCGGTGCCGGTCCACGAGCCGCTCCTCGGTCTCCGGCCCGCCCAAGTGCTCTGTCATCTCCGGGCTGTTGATCCTGCGCAGCAGCCAGAAGTCGCCCTCTGCCCAGGGCACCAGTCGTACCTGCTCCACACCGGTCGTATCCATACAGATCACTCTAGGAGCCGGGTCTGACAAACCCTGTTGAGCAGCGCGGTCGACCACCGCACGGTCGACCACAGCCGGTCCGCACCCAGCCCTTCCGCGCTCGGGCTCGGCTTGCCGAAACGGCAACAACCCTGGCCGTGTTCCCGCCCTCAGTCGCAGGATTGCCGTCCGAGCCGTCACGTCCTGGCGCGGCGGCGCACCCGCCATACGGAGCAAGCATGCCGCACCCGAGCCCCCATCTCACGGACCTCACCCACCACCTGATCCCGGGCCCCGCGGGCCGCATCCACGTGGTGGAGCAGGGACCCACGCACGGGCCGCTGGTCCTGCTGGTGCACGGCTTCCCGGAGTCCTGGTACTCCTGGCGGCACCAACTGCCGGTCCTGGCCGCCGCCGGATACCGGGCGGTCGCCGTCGACGTGCGCGGATACGGACGTTCCTCGAAACCGGCAGCGGTGGACGCATACCGGATGCTCGACCTCGTGGAGGACCAGGTCACCGTGGTCGACGCCCTGGGCGGGCGGCCCGCGGTGGTCGTCGGACACGACTGGGGCGCGAACATCGCCGCGCACTGCGCCCTGGTCAGGCCCGACGCCTTCCGCGCGGTCGGCCTGCTGAGCGTGCCGTACGCCCCGCCGGGCGGTCCGCGGCCGAGCGAGATCTTCGCCCGACTGGGCGGCGGGAAGGAGGAGTTCTACGTCTCCTACTTCCAGGAGCCGGGCCGGGCCGAGCGGGAGATCGAACCGGACGTACGCGGCTGGCTCGCCGGTTTCTACGCCGCCCTGTCCGCCGACACCATGCCCGCACCCGACGCCCCCGACCCCCACTTCGTGAGCCCCGGCGGCACCCTGCGCGACCGTTTCCCCACCGGCGGCCGGCCGGCCTGGCTCGGCGAGGCCGATCTCGACGTCTACGCCGGGGAGTTCGAGCGCACGGGCCTGACCGGCGCCCTGAACCGCTACCGCGCCATGGACCGCGACTGGAAGGACCTCGCCGACTACACCGGCGCCCCCGTCACCCAGCCGTCCCTGTTCCTCGGCGGCTCCCTGGACGCCTCGACGACCTGGCTGGCCGACGCGATCGACGCCTTCCCCACCACCCTCCCCGGGCTGCGTTCCTCGCGCCTCCTCGACGGCTGCGGCCACTGGATCCAGCAGGAACGCCCCGACGAGGTCAACCGCCACCTGACCGACTGGCTGGCCGCGCTGCCGGCCGCCTGAAGCCCCCCGCCTCCGGCCGCCCGGGATTGCCGGACCCCGGCAACCGAACACGGGTACGACGCTGCCGCACTCCGGCCTGTTGCTTGATCGTCCGGCTGTGGCTCAATGCTCCCGGAGCGAAGGGGGGCGGAGGGATGGCGGCGAAGACGGCTGCGGAGACGGCCGTGAAGGCGGTGGAGCGGGTGGGGCCGGCTCGGTCCGGGAGGGCGTGGCTGCGCGCGGTGGCATGTGCGCTGCTCGGGCTGGCGTTGCTGGCGGGCTCCGCGGCCCTGAGCACTCTGGTCCCCGAGCAGGTCGCCGCCGAGAAGGCCTTTCTGGACGCCCAACCGTGTGGCAGCGAGGGGGCGACAGGAGACACGGCCGACTGCATGCGCACGATCCGCGGGACGGTCCTCTCCGCCGAGCGCGCCAAGAGCGGTAGAGCGACGGTCTTCCGCGTGCAACTGCGGCCCCCTGTTCCAGCGCCGGCCGATCGGCCGCTGCACCTCGATACGCACGGCGAATTGCCGGAGCTCATCAAGCCTGGGGACGAGGTGGAGGTCACCACCTGGCGGAACGTCCAGGTCGGCGTCAGCCACGACGGGGTCAGCGAGACGCTCCCCGGGCTGCCGGACGAGGATGCCACCATGCTCGCCGGGATCACACTGGCCGGTGCCTGGCTGGGGATCCTGGCCTTCATCGCCGCGTTCGGCGGCGCCCGGCGGGCCCACCGCGCGACCACCGGCCGCCCCTCCCCGCCGCGGATCCGGTTCGGCCCGGCGAAGTGCGCGGGCGTGGTGGCCGCACCGCTCGTCGCGGGATACTTCGCGGGCCATGCCTGGGACACCTGGCCGGCGGTGGTGATGACGGTGGCCATCTGGGCCCTGATAGCCCTCCCGGCCACGATCCTCGCCCTGCGCTGGGACGCGTAAGGCCAGGCCTGTGCCGCTACGGACGCGGCACACCTCGACTTGATAGGCAAGTGAACAGTTGCCTATCCTGTGATCGTGGCCGACGACCTGTTCAAAGCCTTGGCCGACCCCACCCGCCGCACGATCCTCGACGAGCTCACTCAGAAGTCCGGACAGACACTGTTCGAGATCTGCTCCCGACTGAGCATGAAGCACCGACTCGGCATCTCGCGCCAGGGGGTCTCCCAGCACCTGGCCGTGCTGGAGGCCGCCGGGCTCGTCGAGACCAGGCGGGAGGGCCGCTACAAGTTCCACGACCTGAACACGGCCCCGCTGCGGCAGATCGCCGAGCGATGGCTCGTGCCCGACACATCCGCACCGGAGGAGAGCACCCCATGAAGATCCATCTGACCAGCGTGTTCGTCGACGACCAGGCCAAGGCCGAGCATTTCTACACCGAGATCCTCGGCTTCGTGAAGAAGCACGACGTCCCGGTGGGCGAGAAGGACCGGTGGCTGACCGTCGTCTCGCCCGACGAGCCCGACGGCACCGAACTCCTCCTCGAGCCCGCCGGCCACCCGGCCGTCAAGCCGTACCGCGACACGCTCGTCGCGGACGGCATCCCACTCGCCCAGTTCGCCGTCGCCGACGTGAAGGCGGAGTACCAGCGCCTACGCGGCCTCGGCGTCCGCTTCACCCAGGAGCCCCTGGAGATGGGCCCCGTCACCACCGCCGTCTTCGACGACACCTGCGGCAACCTGATCCAGATCGCGACCGAGCCGCAGTAGACGGTTACCCGCGTGGGCAGTTCGGCCACGCCCCCCGGCCAGGCACCCGCACCCACATTCGTGATCGACCTGTCATCGCGTGCTACCGCCTCCCAACTCGGCGAACATGCAGGTCTGTTGGTGTTGCCGCTCTTCGCCGTCCTGACACTCGACGCCGGTGCCGGCCAGTTGGGCGTCCTCCGCGCGGTGGGGCAGGCGCCGATCCTGTTGCTCTCGCTCTTCGTCGGCCCGTGAGTGGACAGATGGCGGACCCGCACGGTGATGGTGCTGCTCCGGACGGGATGCAAGGCCGTGCGTCCGCCACGATCACGTTTGTCGGCATGCGGCTGACCCCGCTCGGCTCCCTGCTCGGTGGATTCCTCACGGAGGAGTGGGGCTTGCGCACCAGCCTCCTGGTGACGGCCACGGGCATGATGCTGTCCCCAGCGCTGATGGCCCTGTCCCCGCTCACCCGCCTGGGACGGGCGCTTCCGGCCCTGGCAGAACGTGCCTCCGACCCGCGATCTCCCTGATCCCCACGGGACCGACCGCCGTGACACCGGTGCGGCCTGCGACGGCATGACCGGCGCGGACGCGGCGACTCTCGGCGGCTCCGGTGTGGTCGCCCACTTCGCCCTGGACCGCGCCCGTTTCGCGCCCGGCGAGACGGTGCTCGTGCGCGGCGTCGGCGGGCAGCATCGGGATCACGGCGGTCCAGCTCGCGGCCAGGGGCGGCACGGGCGCGGTGGCGGTCACCTCCTCATCGCAGGAGCGTGGCGCCCGTCTGCGGAACCTGGGCGCGAGCCATGTCCTCGACCACTCCGGCGAGGGCGGCCCGCACGCACCGTCGGGCTTCGACGTGGTGATCGACGTCGTCGGGGGTCCGCAGCTCTCCCTGTTCCTGGACAAGTTGAACCCTCAGCTCCGACACCGTGCCCGGCTCCGACAGGCAGGCCGTACGGTCGTCCCAGTTCGCCGATGCCGTACACGGGGACCTGCGCACGGTCGTGCACGAGGTGCTGCCGCTGGACCAGGCAGTGCTGGCCCACCGCGAGATGGCGTGCGCGGCCCCAGCACAGCTGACACACCGGCACTGCGTGCCGCCCGAACTTCGGCCAACCAGCGTGCCCAGTCACACCCGTTCGCATGAACCACCGGAAGGAACTCGCCACCCAAATTCGAACAGGCGTACCATTGTGCCGTGGCTACGACCTATGACTTTCCGAGTGACCTCCTCGCCGGTCAGGAGGAGCTGCATCAGGTCCGGGCCGAGCTGTCGGCCCTGCTCAAGCGGCTCCCCTGGTCGGTCGAGCCGCTGGACGGTTTCAGCGACGCCAACGGCTGGCGCAAGGTGGAGCGCCCCGCCTCCCCCGGCTGGACGGCCGACGAACAGGCCGAAGTGGAGAAGCTTCGGCAGCGCGAGCACGAACTCGCGGTGTTCGTCAGCGGCCACCGCTTCTGGGCGGAGGTCGCTGCGGCGGAGCGCGTGGACGCCCGCATGAAGCTCAAGCACGCGCGCGTGGGTCGCGTGGGTCCGGAGCCGACGACTAAGGAGGACGAGAGGACCTGAGTGGGCCTGAGTGGGCCTGTGGGAGCTGTGGGCCTGTGGGGCTTCAACTACCAAACGACATCGCCGCGATCCCCGCGATCCCGCTCCGGGCGTCGGCCGCGCTGTCGTACCGTTCCTCGCGCCGTCGCAAAGCGGCGAAAAAACAAGGACGCGAGCCCTTGGGCTCGTGTCCTGAGCTGGACCTTGACGGTCAGTGGGCGCGGACGGTTTCGAACCGCCGACATCCTGCTTGTAAGGCAGGCGCTCTACCCCTGAGCTACGCACCCGAGACGAGTCGACAGCCTACATTGCCCGGGGCACTGCCCGGCAAACCCGTTGCGCGGGGTGATCCGCTGCGGCCGCGTGCGGGGGTTAACCCCACCTGCCATCCGGGAGCGCTCCGGATCCCCCGCCGGGCCCTGGGTCCGTACGGTCAAGGGAGCTCAGGAGCGTCGCAGGGAAGCGGCGTCCGCCCCAGGGGGAGATCGTCATGGCACGTACCCGTCCCGCCCGTACCGTCGCCGCCGCCGGTGTCGTCACGGTCCTCGTCGCGGGAGCCGCCGCCTGCGGTGCCTCCGCCGGGGACGACAAGGATCCCGAGCACCGCTCCTTCGCCCTACAGGGCCGCACCCTCACCATCGACTCCGACGACTCGGCCCTGGAGATCGTCGCCGCCGACGCGAACCCGACCGGGAAGGTCGAGGTCACCCGGTGGTTCCAGGGGACGGTCGCCGTCGGCAAGGATCCCAAGGTGACCTGGTCCATGACGGACGACCGGCTGAAGCTGCGGATGACCTGCTCCGGCGTGGTCGCCGACTGCGCGGCCGAGCACCGTATCGAGGTACCGCGCGGAATCGCCGTGAAGGTCGAGGACGGCGACGGCGGAGTACGTGCCCGGGGCTTCGAGGACGCCCTGAACATCCGTACGGGCGACGGTTCCGTCCGTGTCACCGACACCACCGGCCCGCTGGAACTGCGCACCGGCGACGGATCCATACGCGCGGACGTCACCTCACGACGGGTACGTGCCCAGACCGGCGACGGCTCGGTCCACCTCGAACTCGGCGCCGTACCCGACCGCGTGGAGTCCCGCGCGGGAGACGGCTCCGTCACGATGGTGCTGCCCCGGGCGACCTACCGGGTGACGACCCGGACGGGCGACGGCGGGGTGGACGTGTCGGTGCCCCGCAGCGACTCGAGCTCTCATGTGGTGTCCGCTCAGACCGGCGACGGCAAAGTCACGGTCCGAACCGCGAACTGACCGCCCCGTGTGTTCGTCTCTAACCGGTGGGAGAATGACACTGGGCAGGACGGATGACAGCACGGGAGAGGGATGTGACGGCGACACCATCGCAGCCGTACTCGCCGTTGGTGCCGCGCGCACCCCGTCCCGTGCGCCCCGTACTGCGCGACACGCTCACCTTGATCGGACTGCCGCTTCTCGCCGTCCTCGTGCTGCCCACCGCCTTCGCCGGCGGCGGCACCCGCCGCTGGTTCGGCGGGCGCGCGGAGAACCAGCGAGCCGAGGCGCAGGCCGCGAAGGACGCCGCCGCGGCCGCGTTCTACGAACTCGACACCGCCCAGCGCGATCTGCGGATCTCGATAGAGACCATCACCGCCGTCGACGACTCTCCCGCCGCCCGGCGCGCGGTCGCCGACTTCGCCGCGATCAGCGGGCGTATCGACGAGGCCAGCCACCAGTACATCGACGCCGTCGACGCACACGACCTCGACCGGGACGACCTGGAGGCCTCGGCCGCCGCGCAGGCCCGCACCGCGCTCACGAAGGCCAAGGACGAGCTGGGGCGGGTCAAGCAGGACCTGGACCGGTTCACGGACGGGCTCGGGCCGCTGCTCGGCAAGGCCGAGACCCAGCTGGCCCGGCTGGCCCCCGCGGTCGAGCGGGCCCGGCAGGGACTGCTGGCCGCGTCCAACGCCCTCGATGCCGTACGAGGGGCCGGACTGAAGGCCGACGACCTCGCGGTTCGTCTCGCCCACCTGGGCCCCGAGCTGACCAGGCTCAACCAGGGCGCCGGGCAGCACGGCGTGCCGCAGACGCTGGAGCGCGCCGAGCGGGTCGCGCGCGAGGCCGAAGCGGTCCGGGCCGAAGCCGAGCGGCTGCCCGAGCGGGCCGCCGAGATCGACCACCGGCTCGTCTCCCTGCGCACCCGCGCCCAGGCACTCACCACCCGCGCCGGCCAGGTCGAGCCGATAATGAGCGAGCTGCGGCGCCGCTTCACGGTCGCCTGCTGGCAGGACCTCCAGCATGTCCCGGAGCAGGCCGCCGAAAACGTGGCGCAGGCCGAGCAGAAACTGCGGGAGGCACGCGCCGCGCGCGAAGAACAGCGCTGGCCGGACGCGACCGCCCTGCTCTCGACGGTACGAGCACTGCTGAACACCACCGACGAATCCGTCTCGGCCGCCGGAGAGCGGCTGCGCCGACTGAACGCCGTCCAGAAGGACCCCCAGCAGGAGATCGACCGCACCCGCTTCGCCATCCGGGACGCCCAGCGACTGGCCATGGCGGGCCGCAACACCCCCGACCCGCGGCACGCGCGCCCCCTGGACGACGCGGTCGCCCGCCTGGAGCGCGCGATCGGCACCCTGGAGGGCCGCCACCCGGACTACTGGCACTTCCTGACGGAGACGGAAACGGTCCGGCAGTCGGTCGCCGGGGTCGTGACCCAGATCCGCGACGAGCGCGGGGGCGGGCACTGACCGGGGGCACCCGGCTCGTCCGGGCTGGATACCGACCCGGGGATACCCACTTCCTGCCCTACGACAGTCGGCGGGCGCCGGTTAACCTGTGCGCATGCCTCGCTATGAGTACCGCTGCCGGACCTGCGGCGACACCTTCGAACTGAGCCGTCCGATGGCGGAGTCCTCCGCCCCCGCTGCCTGCCCCACGGGCCACGACGACACCGTGAAGCTCCTGTCGACGGTGGCGGTCGGCGGATCCGCCTCAGCCTCCGCCCCGGCCCCGGCACCCCAGGCGGGTGGCGGCGGAGGCGGCTGCTGCGGCGGGGGCTGCTGCGGCTGACGACCGCTCCCCCGGTCTCTTCCCGGCCTATTCCCTGATCCCTCCCGTCGGCTCAGCTGCCCAGATACCGCAGTACGGCCAGCACCCTGCGCGAATATCCCTCACCCCCTGCCAGCTCCACCTTGTCGAAGATCGCGTTGATGTGTTTCTCGACCCCGCTCTGCGAGATGTGCAGCCGCCGCGCGATGGCCGCGTTCGTGTGGCCCTGCGCCATCTCCGCCAGCACGTCCCTCTTCGCGCGCACGCGAGGACGGGGCGGAGCACGGCGCGACGGCCGGACGGCCGGACGGCCAGGCCGCCACGGGCGCCAGCACCAGGCCGGCCAGAAGCGTGAAGAGCAGCTCGACGGCCGCGGTGGCGGCTCCCGTGATGAGCCCCACCGCGCACCGCAGGCCACGTCGCGCACTGTTTCGCATGATCACGACGCTATCCGCGAGCGAGGACGTCGCACACTGCGGAAAACCGCAATTCCCGCCTGCGGTCGGCCGCAAGGGATCGTGCGGTCTACCTCAGGGATTCTTCAGCCGCGATTTTCTAACGTGACCGACATGACAGCCATCGCAGCGCAGCCGGTCGCGGAAGAGGGTGCCGCACCGCAGTGGATCAACGACCTCATGGACACGCTGGGCGCGCCCGGCGCCGGTATCGCCATCGCCCTGGAGAACCTCTTCCCTCCCCTGCCGAGCGAAGTGATCCTCCCGCTCGCGGGATTCGCGGCGAGCAGCGGGCGGATGAGCCTGCTCGCCGCCCTGCTCTGGACGACGGCGGGCTCGGTGATCGGCGCTCTCGCCCTGTACGGGGTCGGTGCGCTGCTCGGCCGTGATCGCACGGTGGCGGCAGCGGCCAGGCTGCCGCTGGTGAAGGTCGCGGACATAGAGAGGACGGAGGCGTGGTTCCTGCGGCACGGCACCAAGGCGGTGTTCTTCGGCCGGATGGTCCCGATCTTCCGCAGCCTGATATCCGTGCCGGCGGGCGTCGAGCGCATGCGCCTGCCGGTGTTCCTCGGCCTGACCACACTGGGCAGCGCGCTCTGGAACACCGTGTTCGTCCTGGCGGGGTACGCCCTGGGCGACAACTGGCCCGAGGTCACGCGTCTCGTGTCCACGTACTCGAAGGGGGTCCTCGTCGTGGCCACCCTGGCGGTCCTGGCGTTCGTCGGGATACGGCTGCTGCGGCGGCCGGGGGCGGGCCGCCGCAGGCGGGGAGGGGACGCGAGCCGGCGCCGGTAGGGCGGTCGGCCCGCAGAGCTCGTGATCAATACATCTAGGCCGTGCCCTGCCGCACCACGCGCAGGAACTCGCGCAGGATCCGCTCCCCTGCCAGCACTCCCCGCTCCGGCAGCGCGCTGATCGCCGGGGCGGTCCAGCCGGCGTCGGCCAGTTCGCCGTGGCCGGGGCGCCAGCCCTGGTCCGCCGCGAGCAGCAGGTCGGCGTCCAGGAGGGAGTCGCCGGCGGCGAGGGTGAGGTCGGCGCCGGTGCGGCGGGCGACCTCGTGCATGGCCGCGCTCTTGGTGAGCGGCTTCGGGACGGCGTAGATCTTGCGGCCCTGGAGGGAGACCGTCCAGCCCCGGTTCTCGGCCCAGACCGCGAGTTCCTTCACCCAGTCCTCGGGGAGCAGTTCCCGTTCGACGACCAGATAGGCGAAGAGGTCCTCGGCGACCCGGTGCTTGCGCACCCAGAGCGGGTCGGCCGCCGTCATCAGGTGCTCCCGCACCTCGTCCAGCGACGCGCACTCGTCGGCCAGCCGGGCCGTCACGCGCGCATACCAGTCGGGGTCGGACACCCCGTCCACCAGGAGGTGACCACCATTGGCGCAGATCGCGTACTTGGGCTCGGAGCCCGGGAGGTTGATGCGCTGGTACTGCTTGCGGGTGCGGGTCGTCGTCGGTACGAAGACCGCCGCGTCGCCGAGTTCCGCGAGCAGTGCGGCCGCGGTCTCCGTCAGGTACGACAGCGGCTTGCTCTCGTGCACCTCGACGCACAGCAGCCGGGGCGCCCGCGGGTCCGGCATGGTCAGTGCCAGGGCCGCGGCCGAGTAGATGAGCGTACGGTCCAGGTCGCTCGCCACCAGCACCGGCATCAGACCGTCACCGCCTTGCCGTCGGCGCCCGTCGCGCCCCGCGTGTACTTGGGATGGATCAATCCCACGCAGGTGTACGGGAGTTCGGCGACCTCTTCCACCGGGACCCCTCTCTGTTCGGCCAGCAGGCGGACGTGGTCGAGGTCGGCTCCCGCGCCGGCCCGGGCCAGGATCTTCCAGGGCACGCGGCGCAGCAGCACGCGGGTGGTCTCGCCGACGCCGGGCTTGACGAGGTTGACGTCATGGATGCCGTAGTCCTCGCTGATGCGCTCGACGGCCGCCCAGCCCTCCCAGGTCGGGGTGCGGTCGCCGGACAGCAGCTCCTTGGCCTGCGCGTCGACGGCGTCCGCGACCTCCGGGAAGCGCGCGGCGACGGCGTCCAGGAAAGCCACGGACACGTCGGTGCCGGCGAGTTCGCGGTAGAACTTCGCGCCGTGGAAGTCGTGCGGGCCGACCAGGTCCGCGCGCAGGACCGTACGGGAGATCAGGCCGGAGACCGTCGAGTTGAGGCAGGCGGAGGGGATGAGGAAGTCCTCGCGGGTGCCGTATGTGCGGACGCAGGAGCCCGGGTCGGCCAGGACCGCGATCTCCGGGTCGAAGCCGGTGATGCCGTCGGAGGTCTCGAACTCCTTGAGCGCGTCGGCGAGTTCGCGGGTGATGGCGCCCTTGCCGGTCCAGCCGTCGACGAAGACGATGTCGGCGGGGTCGTGGTGGGCGGCCAGCCAGCGCAGCGCGTTGGCGTCGATGCCGCGGCCGCGCACGATGGAGACGGCGTAGTGCGGCAGGTCGAGGCCGTGCCGGTACTGGGCCCAGCGGCGCATCAGCACGCCGATGGGCGTTCCCGCGCGGGCCAGCGAGACCAGGACGGGCCGGGGCGGCCGCTCGGCCAGCACGATCTCCGTCACCGCGCCCACCGCCTGCGCCAGTCGTGCGGCCGACTCCTCCAGCGCCACCTGGAACAGCTGCTGGTACTGCTCGCTGGGCTGGTACTCCACGGGCAGCGACTCGGCGTAGTGCGCGCCGCCGCTCTGGATGGCCTCCTCGCGCTCCTCGGTCGGCGCCTCCAGCGTCACGTCCGAGAGGTCCTGGAGCAGCCAGCCGACCTCCTCGGGCGCGTACGAGGAGAAGGCGGGGCCGCGAAGGGGCTCGGGCAGCATGGCGGGCCTTTCGGGGACGTACAGCGGCTCGGGGACGTAGGAGGGGACGACCGCGAGCACGACGTGCGGGGTGTGGCCGGCGAGGTGGGACAGCAGGCCGCCGGGCGCGTGCAGGGCGGGAGTGTCTGCGGCCGAGTCGACGACGGCGACGACTGCGTCGAAGCCGCCGCCCGCGACGTTGTAGGCGTAGCGCTCTCCGGGGCCGTCGGCGGGGTCGTCGTGCGCCGGGAAGACGAGGCGGCTGCGTATCGCGTAACCGGGGTCGTCGACCGCCAGGACGGGCGAGCGGGTGGTGGTCGAGTAGCGCACCTCGGCCTCCGCGACCTGCTCCAGTTCGCGGGCCAGCCTGAGCGGTGCGTACATCAGTTCCTCGAAGCCGAGGACGAGGACGCGCCCGGCACCGACCGGTATCGCTTCGGCGAGCCGGGCCGCCATGGCGGGCAGGGCACTCTCCAGGCGCATCCGGTGCCGGGGCGTGAAGCCGTGCCGTCCGCCGTCGGGCAGGTCGCGGGGCCAGCGCAGGTCGACGCGGGTGATCCGGCCGTACGGACGCTCGGCGGGCACCGCCGGGGACTCGTGCCGGGCGACCAGCTCCTGTCCCTTCTCCAGCACCCCCTCCGGGAGCCGTACGGTGCCCGAGGCCGCCGCGACCAGGTCCACGCGGGCGCCGATCTCCCGTGCGAAGGCGTCGAGGCGGCCGGCGTCGGCCGCCGAGCGCATGTCGACGAGGGCGACGACCACGTAACGCCCTCGCGGATAGCGTTCGTGCAGGTCACGGATGGTGTTGAGGATCGTGTTGCCGGTGGAGAACTCGTCGTCGACGAGCACCAGTGGGCCGCCGCCCACCAGCAGTGCCGGGTCCTGAGGCAGCAGCAGGTGGGAGGTGGCGTGCGAGTGGGACTCCTCGAAGCCGCCCGCCGTGGCGACGCCGGGGACCGCACGGCGGGTGGAGTGCAGGTAGGGGGCGAGACCCAGGCCGTCGGCGACACAGTGGCCGAGGCCGGTGGCGGTCTCCGCGTAGCCGAGGACGACCGCCCGGCCGGCCTCGTCGGCGCCCAGCAGCTCGCGTACGCGACGACCGAGGGCGAAGCCGTAGCCGTACACGACGGACGGCGACTGCGGTACGTGCTTGCCGAGCACGTTGGAGACGAGCAGATGTGCCCGCTTGGGGTTGCGGCGCAGCGCGAGCCCCAGCAGGTCGGCCAGCTTGTGGTCGCCCACGAGTTCGAGCCCGAGTCGCTCGGCGACCCAGGTCCCGGACCAGACCCCGTTGTTCCCTGCGTAGTTCATGCGTCCCTTGGTATTCAGCGATGTTCAGCCGGGGATTCCGGCGGCGAGCAGCTCCACGAAGCCGATGTCCTCGTTCGCCACACCGAACACCTCGGCGCGCAGCAGGGTCCGCTCGGCCCAGGCGCGATGCGGCTTCACTTCATTCATTTTGTTCGTATAGGCCGACCTGAGCACACCCCCGCCGCCGCGCTCCGGCCTGAGGATGTCCTGGGCGTCACTGAACTCCTCGTGACTGACCACCGAGAGTGCGTGCACGGGCAGTACATGGGAGGGGTGGATGCAGGTCTTGCCGAGGAGGCCGTTGGCCTGGTCGAGGGTGATCTCGCGCAGCAGCCCGTCCATGGCGTGCTCGATGAGGGCCTCGCGCAGTTCCTCGGCCTGGCCCTCCAGGAAGGGGCTGCGGCGCAGCTGCGGCTTGAACATGCGCTCCTGGACACGGAAGTACTCCCACACCGGTCCGGTCACCGTGAATCCGGTGCCGTCGGCCCGGCCCAGCATGTTCACCACGTCGGCGATCACGGAGGCGACCACCTGGACGTCGTACGCGGTCATGTCGGGGGCCCGGCGCAGGCCGTACGAGGAGCAGAAGTCCGTCACGCCCAGGCGCAGCGCGAGCACCCGGTCGCGGTACTTGTCGACCGCACGGGAGATGCCCTCCAGGGTCTCCACGCGCGACTCGCGGTACAGCAGCTCGGGCGATTCGAGCACGGGCATGGCGAACAGCCGCCGTCCGCTCGCTGTCTCGGCGCTCGCCAGCGCTTCCAGGAAGGGGATGCCGCGCTCCTCGGTGAACTTCGGCATCACGAATCCGGACAGCAGCCGGACGGCGGGGCCGAGGCGTCGTGCGAGGTCGGGAATCTGCTCGGGCGTGCGGACCCGGATGAACAGCAGCGGCAGGTCCAGTTTGTCGCGCCCGGCGAGGTCTGTGAACTGTTGTACGAGGTTCTCCTCGGCGTCCGCGACGTCCTCGTCGCCGATCGAGTCCTCCAGGCACAGCACCATCGAGACCACGCCGCGTCCGGTCTGCTTGACGATGTCGTCGGCGAGCCGCGGCCGGGTGGCCGGACTGTAGAGCGTGGCGCCCAGGGCCACGGAGAGCAGCCGGGACGCGGAGTCCGCGGTGAAGGCGCAGGGCTCCTGGTGGAAGAGACGCCGCCGCACCTCAGGGGCGATGTGCCCGAAATGACGCATAAAACTCCCCCGTGGTGGCTGAGAGCCCGCTGTGAACCTTTCACAGGTGGCCGGTAATAGTACGTAGAGACTCATGTCTGGGGTTCCCGCCAGGCATGAATTTCTGGTAACTCGGCCATGTCGACGGAGATTCGGAAAGTCGGGGATCCGGTACCCCCGCATTGTCGTGACCAGGACCGAGAAGGCAGGATGACCCCATGACGCACGCGATGCTGAAGGGGTCGAACATCCCGCTCGAAGCTACGACGGTACGCGCCGTGCTGCGGTGGGCGCCCGGGCAGGGAGTCCCGGTCGTCGACGCCTCGGCGCTGCTCCTCGGCCCCGACGGTCGTGTGCGTTCCGACGAGGATTTCGTCTTCTACAACCAGCCCCGGCACCCCTCCGGGAAGGTCTGGCTGCTCGGCAAGAAGCGCGTCGCCGAGGGCCCTACCGATACGATCCAGACAGATCTGGCCGGTGTCGAGCCCGACGTCAGCCAGATTTTCCTGATCGCCTCGGCGGAGGACAACACCTTCGACCGGGTACCTGGGCTGCGCATCCTGCTGTACGACGCGACGGTCGCCGACGGTGAGCCGCTGGCCTACTTCGACATCAAGCCGGAGACGGGCGAGGAGACCGCGCTGATCTGCGGCGAGTTGTATCGGCGCGGAGAGGGATGGAAGTTCCGGGCGCTGGGCGAGGGCTATTCGAACGGCCTGCAGGGCCTGGCGACCAACTTCGGCATCTCGGTGGACGAGTCCGAGGCAGCGGCGGAGGGAGCGCAGGAGCCCCCGACGGTCACGGTGCCGCCCCAGACAGCCGCTGCGACCCAGCAGGCGTCCGAGATCTCCCAGCCCCTGCCCCCGGAGCGGCCGGCCGCGGGAGTGCCCGCACAGCCGGCGTACGGCTATCCCCAGCAGCCCGCGGCCACGGTCCAACCGGCGTACGGCTACCCGCACCCGACCAGCCAGCCCGCGTACGGCTACCCGCAGCCGGTGACCGCGGTCCCGGATCAGGAGTTCCGCCTGCCGCCGCAGGGCCCGCAGTTCATCGGGCGTTAGGGAAGGCGGCCCAAGGGCACGGGGCTGTGTCGTGCGACCAGCCACCGGACCACCCGCAGCCGCCACCCAAACGCGACATCCAGCGCCCTGAGACGGCCCCGGCCAAGCCAAGCCCACTGCAGCCCACCCCAGCGGCAGCGAGCGTCAGCGCTCCGCCTTGGCCTTGTAGCCCCGCCCCCACTGCAATCCCCACCCGTACAGCCGGTCCAGCTCCGCCTGGAACCCGTACACGAACTTCACCTCACGCCGGACGAGCATCTCGCCCTTGACGTTCTCGATCATCACGACCGCACAGGACCGCGCTTGCGGATGACGTTCGTCGAGGCCTATCTCGATGCGCGGCCCGTTGCTGGGGTAGAGCGTCACGATCGCGTGTGTCCGGTCGAACGCCGGCGTCTGGTCGTAGATGTAGACGAACACCAGCAGCCGTTTGATGGCATCGCGATGGTCGAGGTTGACGTAGATCGTCTCCCCGGACGCCGACCCGAACCGGTCGTCACCGCTGAGTTTCACGTACGGCGGCCCGTTGACGTCGCCGAGGTAGCCGCCGAGCGGCTGTACGACGCCCTTGGTGCCGTCCTGGAGCTCGTAGAGGCAGCCGAGGTCGAGGTCGACGTTGACCATGCTCTGGCTGTGTCCCAGGACCTCCGGCGGCTTGAGCGCCTTGAAGGGGTGGCGCAGCAGGCTCTCCCGCTGCGAGCCGCCCAAGTCGGAGGTCCGCATCCGCCAGGCCAGATTGATACGCAGATGGCCGGTGGCCGCGCTCTGCTTGGTGAGGGAGACCTGGCTGTGCCGTTTGGTCAGCTCGATGGCGTTGCTCGCGGCGCTGCCCGAGTCGAAGTCGGACTCGCGCCCGCCCCAGAGTCCGTCGAAGAAGCCCATTCCCGCCCCCACGTTCATCAGTAAAGAGACCGGCGGGACGGCCGTAGGAGGACTCGTCCTCCACGACCGCCCCGCTCAGAGCGTTCCTCACCCGGAAGGGTGTCACACCCCGGACGAGACCTCAGTCTTCTCGTCCGAGCCCGCGGCTTTTCCCTCAGCGGCCGCCAATGCTCGGTTGCGGCGCACGGAGGACCAGAAGGACCAGCCGATCAGGGCGACACCGATGAAACCGGTGATGAGTTCGCTGATCTGGTACTGGATGGTGACCAGGAGGAGCACGGCGAGGGCGCCGATCGCGTAGTGCGCGCCATGCTCCAGGTAGACGTAGTCGTCGAGGGTGCCCTGGCGGACGAGGTACACGGTCAGCGACCGGACGTACATCGCGCCGATGCCCAGACCCAGCGCCATCAGGACGATGTCGTTGGTGATGGCGAAGGCACCGATCACGCCGTCGAAGGAGAAGGACGCGTCCAGGACCTCGAGGTAGAGGAACATGAAGAACGCGGCCTTGCCGGCCATGACGACCGCCGAGCGTGGCTTGCCCTGGCGTTCGGCGGCTTCCTCCTCCTCATGTTCGCGCTCCTCCTGCTCTTCGAGCCTGTTCTCGAAGAAGCTGGAGAGACCTCCGACGATCATGTAGGTGATGAGGCCGCCGATGCCGGAGAGCATGACCGTCTCCGCCTTGTCGGCGTGTGTGCCGCCGTGCTGGTGGGCGTTGGTGGCGAAAGTCAGCGCGGAGATGAGCAGCACGATCAGCGCGATGCACACCGACAGCATGTCGATCTTGCCGAGCTTGGCGAGCGGCCGCTCCAGCCAGCCCAGCCACTTGATGTCCCGGTCCTCGAAGATGAAGTCGAGGAAAATCATCAACAGGAACATGCCACCGAAGGCGGCGATCGACGGGTGAGCGTCGGTCACCAGCTGCTCGTAGCGATCCTTGTCGGTGAGGGCGAGGTCGACGGCCTCGATCGGGCCCATCGAGGCGCTGACCGCCACGATCACGACCGGGAAGACGAGCCGCATACCGAAGACGGCGATGAGGACGCCGATCGTGAGGAAGATTTTCTGCCAGAAGGCACTCATCTTCTTCAGGATTCCGGCGTTGACCACTGCGTTGTCGAAGGACAGCGAGATCTCGAGGACGGAGAGGATCGCCACGATACCGAAGGCGGTCCACCCCCCGTAGAAGACCGCCGCGACGAGGCCGAGCGCGGTGACCGCGAACGACCAGCCGAAGGTTTTCAGAACCACTGGCTACCCAATCCTGTAAGTACGGATCACTATCACGCCGTACTCGGCTTTACGAAACATTGACTCCGAAGTCTAGAGCGATGCCCCGCAGCCCCGACGCGTACCCCTGTCCCACGGCCCTGAACTTCCATTCGCCCTGGTAGCGATAGACCTCGCCGAAGATCATGGCGGTCTCGGTGGAGGCGTCCTCGGAGAGGTCGTAGCGGGCGAGTTCCTGGCCGTCCGCCTGGTTGACCACGCGGATGAAGGCGTTGCTGATCTGGCCGAAGGTCTGGCCGCGCTCGTCGGCCATGTGGATGGAGACGGGGAAGACGATCTTGTCGCACTGCGCGGGCACCTTGGAGAGGTCGATCAGGATCGACTCGTCGTCGCCCTCGCCCTCACCGGTGAGATTGTCGCCAGTGTGCTCGACCGAGCCGTCCGGGCTCTTGAGCTGGTTGTAGAAGACGAAGTACTCGTCGCCCATGACCCGCCCGCTGGTGCACATCAGGGCGCTGGCATCGAGGTCGAAGGGAGCTCCGGTGGTGGAGCGCGCGTCCCAGCCGAGCCCTACCAACACCTGGGTGAGGTTGGGTGCGGCCTTGGACAGCGAGACGTTGCCTCCCTTGGCAAGCGTGACGCCCATATTGCTGGTCCCTCCCCGAGACAGTGCTTCTCTGGTTGTCCTGCGCGTCCGGCGCCGCACGCAAACCGTGCGGCGCCGGACGGTGAGACCCTTCGGGCGTCGGCTCAGACGTTCACGCCGAAGTCCTGCGCGATGCCGCGCAGGCCCGAGGCGTAGCCCTGGCCGATGGCGCGGAACTTCCACTCCGCGCCGTGCCGGTACAGCTCACCGAAGACCATGGCGGTCTCGGTGGACGCGTCCTCGGAGAGGTCGTAGCGCGCGATCTCCGCCTCGCCGGCCTGGTTCACGACGCGGATGAACGCGTTGCGCACCTGGCCGAACGACTGCTGGCGGTTCTCGGCGTCGTAGATCGAGACCGGGAACACGATCTTCTCGACATCGGCCGGAACGCCGGCGAGGTTGACCTTGATCTGCTCGTCGTCGCCCTCGCCCTCACCGGTGATGTTGTCGCCGGTGTGCTCGACCGAGCCGTCCGGGCTCTTGAGGTTGTTGAAGAACACGAAGTTGGCGTCACTGCTGACCTTGCCCTCCGAGTTCGTCAGGATGGCACTGGCGTCGAGGTCGAAGTCGGTGCCGGTAGTGGTACGGACGTCCCACCCCAGACCGACGATGACCGCGGTGAGGCCAGGGGCCTCCTTGGACAGTGATACGTTGCCGCCCTTGCTGAGGCTGACTCCCACGAGTCCTCCATTGGTGTCCAGGGGCGGGGAGCCCCGCCATGCGTGTGATACCGGATCAACGAGTCGATCCTAGTAACGGGTTCCCGCAGCCCGCATGCCCTGGTACCGAAGAATCACAGGGTGTCGAGTGCCTTGACGTACTCGTTCAGGTCACGTGCGTCCGGCAGAGCGTTGACGACGGTCCACCGCACGACCCCCTCCTTGTCGATGACGAAGGTGCCGCGCACCGCGCAGCCCTTGTCCTCGGCGAAGACGCCGTAGGCGCGCGAGGCCTCGCCGTGCGGCCAGAAGTCGCTCAGCAGCGGGTAGTCCAGACCCTCCTGCTCGGCGAAGACGCGCAGCGTGTGGATGGAGTCGTTCGACACGGCGAGCACCTGGGTGTCGCGGTCGGAGAACTTCGGCAGGTTGTCGCGCACCTCGCACAGCTCGCCCGTGCACACGCCGGTGAAGGCGAAGGGGTAGAAGAGCAGCACGACGTTCTTGCTGCCACGAAAGTCGGAGAGCCGCACGGCCCTGCCGTGGTTGTCCTTGAGTTCGAAGTCGGGGGCTTTGTCGCCGACCTTGATCGCCATCTCCTGGATGTCCCTTCGGTGGGGCTGTTGGGTGGCACCACCCTACGCAGCGATCACCGCACGGCATCGGACGGGCTGGCGGTGGTGCCAGCCCGTCCGGCGTTCAGGGATTACAAGGGTTACTTCTTCGACTTCGCGGCCTTCGGCGTCACCAGCCGGCTGCCGCTCCAGTCCTTGCCGACGCTGACGCTCTTGGAAGCGGACAGCCCGGCAGTGGTCGCGGCTTCAGAGATGTCGCTGGGCTCCACGTAGCCGTCGCGGCCTGTCTTCGGCGTCAGCAGCAGGATCGAACCGCCCTCTTCGATGTACGTGATGGCATCCACCAGCACATCCGTCAGGTCGCCGTCCTCGTCGCGGAACCACAGCACCACGGCATCGGCTACATCGTCGTAGTCCTCATCCACGAGGTCGCTGCCGATGACTTCTTCAATGGCCTCGCGGAGTTCCTGGTCTACGTCGTCGTCGTAGCCGATCTCCTGGACCACCTGCTCGGGCTGGAACCCCAGCCTGACGGCAGGGTTCGTCCGCTCCTCCGCGTGGTCCGCGGTCGCGCTCACGGGTGTCCTCCTGATCATGGTTTGGTGAATGTCTGCCACGCGCGTGCGCGAAGCATTGGCCGTAGTCCACACGGGCAGGGCGGATCGCGCAAGTACCCGGCCGTTCAGACCGCCGAAACGGTGACGTTCCCGGCCGTGTCGCCGCAACCTACGGCACTCCGTCCCAGTCGCGGGTGATGCACACCACACCTTTCTGCCCCGTTTGTACGCTTGAGAACCCGAGGGAAGTTCGCTCCGCCCTCGGTTACCTAAGAGTAGAGATGACGTTTGCTTCCCCGAGGTACACGATGGGGAACGGTGCAGGCATACCGAAATTCCAGCGAAACCCAGGGAAATGCAGCCCTCTGACAGGTAAGGAACAGCGTGGCTTCCGGATCCGATCGCAACCCGATCATCATTGGCGGCCTTCCGAGTCAGGTTCCTGACTTCGACCCCGAGGAAACCCAGGAGTGGCTCGACTCCCTCGACGCCGCCGTGGACGAGCGCGGCCGGGAGCGGGCCCGCTATCTGATGCTGCGGCTGATCGAGCGGGCCCGCGAGAAGCGCGTGGCCGTGCCCGAGATGCGCAGCACGGACTACATCAACACCATCCCCACCAAGAGCGAGCCGTTCTTCCCGGGCAACGAGGAGATCGAGCGGAAGATCCTCAACGCGACCCGTTGGAACGCCGCGGTGATGGTCTCGCGCGCCCAGCGGCCCGGCATCGGCGTCGGCGGCCACATCGCCACCTTCGCCTCCTCCGCCTCGCTCTACGACGTGGGCTTCAACCACTTCTTCCGCGGCAAGGACGAGGGCGACGGCGGCGACCAGGTCTTCTTCCAGGGCCACGCCTCGCCGGGCATCTACGCACGCGCGTACATGCTGGACCGGCTCAGCGAGCAGCACCTGGACGGCTTCCGGCAGGAGAAGTCGAAGGCGCCGTACGGGCTGTCCAGCTACCCGCACCCGCGGCTGATGCCGGACTTCTGGGAGTTCCCGACCGTGTCGATGGGCCTCGGCCCGATCGGCGCGATCTACCAGGCCCGGATGAACCGGTACATGCACGCGCGCGAGATCGCGGACACCTCGAAGTCGCATGTGTGGGCGTTCCTCGGCGACGGCGAGATGGACGAGCCCGAGTCGCTCGGCCAGCTGTCCATCGCCGCCCGTGAGGGTCTGGACAACCTCACCTTCGTCGTCAACTGCAACCTCCAGCGGCTCGACGGCCCGGTGCGCGGCAACGGCAAGATCATCCAGGAGCTGGAGTCGATCTTCCGGGGCGCCGGCTGGAACGTGATCAAGCTGGTCTGGGACCGGACCTGGGACCCGCTGCTGGCCCAGGACCGGGACGGTGTGCTGGTCAACCGGATGAACACCACGCCGGACGGGCAGTTCCAGACGTACGCCACCGAGACCGGCGCGTACATCCGCGACCACTTCTTCGGTGACGACCAGCGGCTGCGCGCCATGGTCGAGAACATGACCGACGACCAGATCCTGCACCTGGGCCGCGGCGGTCACGACCACCGGAAGATCTTCGCGGCGTACAAGGCGGCCGTGGAGCACAAGGGCCAGCCGACCGTGATCCTCGCCAAGACCATCAAGGGCTGGACGCTGGGCCCGAACTTCGAGGGCCGCAACGCCACGCACCAGATGAAGAAGCTGACGGTCGCCGACCTCAAGGGCTTCCGCGACCGCCTGCACCTGCCCATCTCCGACGAGGAGCTGGAGTCGGGCGCGCCGCCCTACTACCACCCGGGCCGGGACTCGGAGGAGATCCAGTACATGCACGACCGCCGCCGGGGCCTCGGCGGCTACGTCCCGACGCGTGTCGTACGCTCCAAGCCGCTCCGGCTGCCCGAGGACAAGACGTACGCGACCGTGAAGAAGGGCTCGGGCCAGCAGTCGATCGCGACGACCATGGCCTTCGTGCGTCTCCTCAAGGACCTCATGCGGGACAAGGAGATCGGCAGGCGGTTCGTGCTGATCGCGCCGGACGAGTACCGCACCTTCGGCATGGACTCCTTCTTCCCGAGCGCGAAGATCTACAACCCGCTGGGCCAGCAGTACGAGGCCGTGGACCGCGACCTGCTGCTCGCCTACAAGGAGTCGCCGCAGGGCCAGATGCTGCACGACGGCATCTCGGAGGCGGGCTGTACGGCCTCGCTGATCGCCGCGGGTTCGGCGTACGCCACGCACGGCGAACCGCTCATCCCGGTGTACGTCTTCTACTCGATGTTCGGTTTCCAGCGCACCGGCGACCAGTTCTGGCAGATGTCCGACCAGATGGCGCGCGGCTTCGTACTGGGTGCGACCGCGGGCCGTACGACGCTGACCGGTGAGGGCCTCCAGCACGCGGACGGCCATTCGCAGCTGCTCGCCTCGACGAACCCCGGCTGTGTGGCGTACGACCCGGCCTACGGCTTCGAGATCGCGCACATCGTGCAGGACGGGCTGCGCCGGATGTACGGCTCGTCCGACGAGCACCCGCACGGCGAGGACGTCTTCTACTACCTCACCGTCTACAACGAGCCGATCCAGCACCCGGCCGAGCCCGAGAACGTGGACGCAGAGGGCATCGTCAAGGGCATCCACCGCTTCTCGGCGGGCACCGCGGGGTCGATTCCGGCGCAGATCATGGCGTCGGGCGTGGCGGTTCCGTGGGCGGTCGAGGCGCAGAAGATCCTCGCCGAGGAGTGGAACGTGAAGGCCGACGTCTGGTCGGCGACCTCCTGGAACGAGCTGCGGCGCGAGGCCGTGGCGTGCGAGGAGCACAATCTGCTGCACCCCGAGGAGGAGCAGCGGGTGCCGTACGTGACGCGGAAACTGGCCGACGCTCAGGGTCCGTTCGTGGCCGTTTCCGACTGGATGCGCTCGGTTCCGGACCAGATCTCGCGGTGGGTGCCGGGGACGTACCAGTCACTGGGCGCCGACGGCTTCGGCTTCGCCGACACCCGGGGGGCGGCCCGCCGCTTCTTCCACATCGACGCGCAGTCGATCGTGGTGGGCGTGCTCACCGAGCTGGCGCGGGAGGGCAAGGTCGACCGGTCGGCGCTGAAGCAGGCCATCGACCGGTATCAGCTGCTCGACGTCTCGGCGGCGGACCCGGGGGCGGCGGGCGGCGACGCGTAGCGCTCCGCGGGCAGAGCGGTATCAAAGCTGCGGGCCGGTGGGTGCTGGTCGCGCCCACGCGGCGGAGCCGCATATCGGTGCGGCCCCCGCGCCCCTTTGGGGCGGGGGGGGGGCGCCGGGGGTTTTTTATATTTGGGGCAGTATAAAAAAAAATCGCCGGTGCGTTGGTGTTATGATTATAAC
>NZ_JBFAIR010000074.1:0-24523 GCF_040654815.1 Streptomyces sp. NPDC050619
CGCGCTGAGACCGTCACGGCGGGGCATTCGTACGTCCATCAGCACGACGTCCGGCCGCTGTTCGTCCACCACGGTGATCGCGGCGTCCCTGTCAGCCGGTGCCCGTCAGGTAGGCGGAGACCACCTCGTAGAGCACGGCCGGCCTCGTCTCGGTGTCGACGTGTTCCCACGATGATGTCGGCCCCAGCCAACCGCAGTTGCCGGGCGTGCGTCAGCGCGTCCTCGGCGGCCAGAAACCGGCCTGATGGTGTAGCGCGATCTGCCGGTAGGCCGGATGGTCCGGCAGCATCGAGGCCGGCGGTGCGGGCGGTGACGGATCGGGCAGCTCCAGCACCGTCTTGCGGCTGATCCGGACTTCCTCAGCCGCCCCGCCGAGTTCGTCCAGCCGTGCGGTCAGCTGCTCGATCCGCTCCCTCGTCGCCTCAGCCCGCGCGGCGATCTCCCGTTCCCGCTCCTCCAGCGCGCCAGCACCGCCCCGAGGGTCAGCTCCCCGGCCATGTGCTGCGCCAGGCCGAAGCGCGTGGACTGCTCCCACGAGGTTCACCAGCTACGCAAGGCAAGGAAGGAGCACACTTGCGCAGTGCACAGCGGGTTTGCCCGCGCACTGGCCGCTGAGGTCGGCCTGCGAACAGCAGGGCAAGGATGCACGGAAGCTGTACGCGGACCTGATCGCGGATGTCCAGCTGCTCAAGCAGGCCCGCATCAACTACACGGCCGCCGTGGCTTTGGCCGGCCAACTCCCCCAGCTCTTCCTTGGTCGCGCCATGCCGTCACACAGCGGTCAAGTTGCCGCTGCCGCCGCTCCTTCGTCAACCGGGGCGAGATGATCACTCGCCAGTCATCCCAACAGGGCAGCCTTGAAGATCTCGTGGTGAGCCACCAGCCACTCCTGGATGCGGTCCCAACGCTGCCAACCACCGTGCTCGGACAGCGCCTGGGTGTAGGCGTGGTCGCCGTCGGCCACGCGCTCGGCGACGAAGGCCCGGCAGGATGCGGTGGCCTGTTCGATGACGCCGGGCAATTCACCGCGCTCCTGCGGGGAAAGACCGTAGCCGTCGGCGAGGATCCTCAGTCGTGCCGGGGCGTCCAGCCCCGCGGGATACGAAACCGCCGCGGACGTGGGATCGAGCATGGGAACCCAGTAGCGGGCCGTCATGGCAACGTCCCATACTGCTCGGCCGGGAGCCGCCAGGTCGAAATCGATCAGTGCTGTGGCACGGCCGTCGCGGAAGACGACGTTTTCCGGGCACACATCGTTGTGGCACAGCATCGTTCCTCCCGCCGGGTCGGCCAGGGACCGGGGCCACTCAGCGCATGCGTCAACCGCGATGGCCGCGCTGGCGTCGTGCAGGCGCCTCAACAGGCTTCCCACCGATCTCAACGCGGTCTCGGTCATCACCCAGCGCGGAAACGGCGGCAGAGCGACGTCGCCCGGGATGAAGGTCAGCTGCTCGCGGCCGTCTGCGGTAAGACGGATCGGCCTCGGAGCCGCGTCGAACCCCTGCTCTTTGAGCGCGAGGAGATGGGCATGGAGGGCGCGCGCGGTGCGCGGCGCCGGGCGTTCCACCAGGGCACCGTGCCGGAAGACCGCGCCCGCGTTCACCATGCCGCCAACCAGGGCTTCGCCCTCTGCCGTCTCGCCCTCAGCCGTCACGTCGATCACGCTACCGTCAGGTCGGTCGTGTGTGGGACGGTCCCGAAATGCGCTTCGAACCAGGTCGCTCACCTGGGCATTCGCCGGACGCTGAGGCGACCTTCGTCTGACCATGTGCTTCGGGGAGGACTTATTCTGCGGCAGGTGCTGGCCGGTTTGCCGATGCCGCGGGCCGCCGACAGGCGCCTGGTTCCGGCGGTCGACGTCAGCAACTGGCTCCGCCCCGACGCCCCGACGCCCCGACGCCCCGACCAGCGCGGAGCGTCTGTTCTGCCACGTCTACGACCGCAGCGGACGGTGTTCGGATCAGTCGTGCCCGGCTGGCCGTACTCGTTCGTCGCCGCCCTCGAATCGGGCCGGACGTCTTGGTGCCAGCTGCTGGACGCCGTCCGTCCCGGGCCCGAGGACGACGTCGCCGAAGTCACGGCCACCCAACTCCGCCGTGCGGTCACGGACCTGTTCGAGATGGGTCGCTGGCACGTCGGTGACCGCGACATCCTCATCGTCTTCCACGCGGGCTGCGACGCCCCGCGCTGGCCCACCTCCTCGACGGCCTCCCGGTCGAGGTGCTGGGACGGATGCGCTCCGACCGCGTCATACGACGGCCCAGCCCTCACTCAAGGAGTACGCCCTGTCCCTACCCCCAGGGCGGGCGACAGCCGCGAAGCACCGAAGCCGGCGAGCGCTGGACCTGGCTGATCATCGCCACCCAACCCACACCCAGATCCGCCTCCTGCGCGAGGCCACCGCCGACTTGCGGCGGCCAGGAGAGAAGCCCGCCGAGCCCGGCCGGCTCACCCCGGCCCGAGTCCGCCGGGGCGTTCGGAACCTCCGTCCGCACCTGCACTGCCCGGCCCGGCCCGCGCGCCGAAACCCTCAACTCCCGGACCTGTCCCCCGCACTGTCGCCCACCCCCTGCTGCCCCCAGACCGGCCAACGCGCCGCCTCCCCCTCGGGCTTGTCGCCCAGGATGGTCACCCGACGGCCGACCCGGCGGGCCGTGTAGTCGTTGACCGCGTAGTGCTGGGTGGCCCGGTTGTCCCACATCGCGATGGCGCCGGGCCGCCAGCGGTAACGGCACACGCGCTGTGGGCTCTCGGACAGTTCGAACAGATGGCGCAGCAGCAACTCACTTTCCTGGGGACTGAGTTGGGGGATGCGGCGGGTGAAGAGACGGTTGACGTACAGGGACTTGCGGCCCGTCTCGGGGTGGGTGCGGACCACCGGGTGTTCCGCCTCGGCCCGGTACGTCGTGCCGGGGTGCTCGAAGACGTGCACGGCCGTCAGTCCCGAGAGCAGGTCCCGCAGTGGCTCGGAGACCGCCTCGTAGGCCAGATACTGATTGCTCCACATCGTGTCCCCGCCGGCCGGCGGGCATTCCACGAGCTGGAGGACCGACGCGATGGGTGGCGACGACGAAAAGGTGACGTCGGTGTGCCAGACATCGGCTTTGGCGCCCTGCTCCGAATTCAGTACGACGATTTCGTCGTGCCCGGGGAGTTTCGGCAGGAAGGGGTGGATCTCCAACTCCCCGAACCACCGTCCGAACTCTTTGTGCGCCTCCGGCTCCAGGCGGACCGCATCCGGGAAGAACAGTACGAGATGTTCCAGGAGCAGCTCCCGAACGGCGGTGTGATCGGCCTCGGTCATTCGGCCGAACGGCACCCCGACCACCTCGGCACCCAGCGCCCCCGACACCGGACGGACCTCGAAACGACTCGTGCCTTTCGGCATCACCGCATCACCATTCCCTTTTCCTTCCCATTCTCTTTCATGGGATTCCGGGCAGCGCGAATCACCTCCGCGACTGCGTGAACATCACGTGCGAGAGTCACATAATTCTTGACTGGAATTGTTTTCCGGGAGCAGAATCAGGGTGTTCCGCCGTTTGCCGCGGCGGCGCTCGCCTCTCCTTTTGGGAAGGGATTTCCCCTTTCTTGGACGTCTCGGAAGGAATCGCATGGTCATGGACCCCCGCGCTGAACTCGCCCGGCTCGTCGACCTGGCGACCCCGTTCGCCATACGCACCGCGGTGAGCCTGCGGCTGCCCCAGCTGATCGAGGGCGGGACGAACGACCTGGCAGGGCTGACCCGGGCCGCGGACGCCCACGAAGGCTCCCTGGCCCGGCTGCTGAACCACCTGGTCGCCGTCGGCTTGTTCGACCGGCCCGAACCGGACCGGTACGCCCTCACCCCGCTGTCCGAGGCCCTGCTCGCCGAGGACGCCCGCTGGCAGCTGGCCTGGCTCGACATCGACGGCCCCGGCGCGACGATGGACCTCGCCTACACCGGCATGCTCCACTCGATCCGCACCGGCGAGTCCGCCTATCACGGTGTGCACGGCGTCGCGTTCTGGAAGGACTACCAGCGGGACGAGCGCCTGCGGGTGTTCTTCGGCGCCATCATGGCCGGGCATGCCTGGCAGACCGGCCCGGCCGTGGCCGCCGAGTACGACTGGGAGGCGGTGCGTAAGGTCGTCGACGTCGGCGGCGGGATCGGCGCGCTGCTCAGCGAGGTCCTGCACAAGCATCCGCACCTGGAAGGCGCGGTGCTCGACCTGCCCGAGGTGGCCCCCGAGGCGAACGAGGCGCTGAAGGAGGCGGGCCTGGCCGGACGCGCGCGGTTCATCGGCGGCAGCTTCTTCGACCGGCTGCCCACCGGCTACGACGTCCTGATGGTCTCCCGGGTCCTCACCGACTGGAACGACGAGGACGCCACCCGGATCCTGGCCCGCGCCGGCGAGGCGGCGGGCCCGGACGGCCGGGTGCTCATCGTGGAGGTCCTCGCCGGTGCGGAACACGCAAAGAACAACTCCTCGTTCGACCTTCAGTCCCTGACCCTGCTCGGCGGTCGCGAGCGCACCGCCGAGGACTTCCACCGGCTGGCGGCCGCCGCCGGGCTTGCCGTGCGGTCCACCCGGCACCTGCCGGGCGGTCTGCTGCTCGTCGACTGCGCCGAGGACGCCACCGCCGGCGACGCCACCGCCTGACACGGTCTACGCCCAGTCGGGCTGCTGCCGGGCCCTCGGGTCCGGCAGCAGCCCGATCTGGTGCAGCCGGTCCCACGGCGTGAGCGGATGCTCGCCCTGCCCGGACATGTTGTGCATGACCGTGTACCGGATCCGGGCGTTGGCGCCCGTGTACCGCAGGGCGCGCCGCCCCAGGAGCCGGCCCAGCCATGACCGGTCCGTCACCATCCGGGCCGCGTTGTGGCTGGTTCGGCCCACGAACGTCAGCGCCGCGTGCCGTCGTCGCCCGTAGTCCCGCAGCGCACGGTCCACCGCCTCGGCGGTCAACTCGTCGCAGGCGCCCAGGAGTTCGGCCAGGCAGGCGGCGTCGGCGACCGCGCTGTTCATGCCCTGCGCGGCCATCGGGTGCACGATGTGCCCGCAGTCGCCGACCAACGCCAGGCCCGGCACGGTGAGCCGGGGCGCGAGCGCCCGCGAGACGGGCAGCGTCTGCCGCCGGTGCACGGCCTGACGTATCCCGTCCTCCAACGGCGCGAGCGCCGGGGCGTCCCGGACCAGCGCGGCCGCCCAGCGGTCGACCGACTCGGCGCTCGCCGCACGCAGTTCGTCGGGTTCCACCTGCGCGTACAGGCGGACGCGACGGTCGGGCAACGCGTAGCGCAGCCGCAGCCCGCGCGCGGTCACGTACGCGGAGAAGTCGTGGTCGATGCCGGGCGCGTCCGTCAGTTCCATCGCGACCAGCCGGTGCGGGTACTCCCGCCGGTCCCACTCGATGCCGGCCGCCTTCCGCAGCCGGGAGGAGACTCCGTCGGCCGCGATCACCAACGGCGCCTCGACCGTGGTGACCTCGCGGCCCTCCTTGAACCGCACGCCCGTGATCCGGCCCGCCGGACCCCGCACCAGGCCGTCCACGACGACACCCCGGCGCAGCTCGACGGACGGCGGCAGGGCAGCGGTGAACGCCCGCAGAATGGCCGGATAGTCGTGCGTGAGCAGCCAGTTGTCGCCGTCGGGCAGCAGCCCGTAGTCCAGCGCCATCCGCGCGGTGCCGTCCGGGTCCCGGGCAACGAGCCGGTCGAGCCGCAGCGCGCCCGCCTGTTCCAGGTGGTCGCTCACCCCCCAGGTGCGCATGACCCGCAGCGAACCCGGCTGGAAGACCTCGCCCTTGGCGACCGGGCGGACCTCCGGCTGCTTGTCCACGAGCAGCACGCGCAGGCCGAGCCGCCCCAGCGCGCAGGCGGTCGCGAGACCGCCGACACCCGCACCGCACACCACCACCTCGGGGTTCACCGGGCGCTCTCCTGCCGGAAGCGGGACATGGCGCGCAGCGCGAGACCCTGGGTGAGGGGCGGCATCGCGTAGCGGGACACGTGCCGGACGTACTCGTTGACCGGCGCGGCCGGCCAGCCGCCGCCGGGCTGCCGGGCCGCGAGCAGCCAACGCACCGCGGGCAGCAGCGACGTGGGGTCAGCACCGGCGGCCAGCAGACCCGACAGCGCCCACGCGGTCTCCTCGACCGTGCCAGCGTCCGCGGGATCGCCGGTGCCCCACGAGCCGTCCTCCCGCTGCGTGCGTTCCAGCCACTGCCGGGCGCGTGTGGCGGCGGGGTCGTCGCCGAGTCCCGCACGGACGAAGGTCTGGAGCACGGCGGAGGTGCCCGCGGTGTGCATCCGGTACCAGGCCGACTCCCAACTCCCGTCCGGTCGCTGGGCGCCGGCCAGCCAGCGCAGCGCCTTGCGGACCCGCCGGTCGTCGGGGCCGATCCCCGAGTCGAGCAGCCCGTCCAGGGCCTGCGCGGTCATGTGCGGGCACGGGCCACTGTTGGCCACCTTCGTGTTGCGTACACACAGTCCCCACGAACCCCGGCTGTCCTGCTGGAGGGTGAGCCAGGTGACACCGCGCCGGACGGCGTCGGCCTGGTCGGTGCCCGGCAGCTCGCACAGCGCCGAGACGATCTCCCCGGTCTCCAGCGTGGCCGGCCAGCCGCGCGTGCCCGACCAGCCCCAGAAACCGGGCGGGCAGCCGAACGCCGTGAACGGCTCGTGCTGTTGCAGCCGCAGGAAGAGTGACTTGACCGGACCGAGGCGGGGATCCTCGCCGTAGCCCGCCGCGATCAGCCCGTGGGTCGCGTACGTGGTCCAGGTGAGGTCCAGGGGGCCGGAGTTCCACGAACCGTCCGCGTTGATCTGCTCCGTGAACCAGCGCACCGCGCCCTCAACCATGTCCCGGCCGAGCCCCGCCCGGGCGAGACCGGCGACGATCAGGCCGGTCACCCAGGCGTCCTCGCACCAGCCGCCGGTGCTGCCCTCGTGCTCGTACACCTGACGGATCACGGACAGGGCGTGGGGTTCGGCCCAACCGGCCAGTGTGCGCTGGAACCTGGTGAGCGGCTTGTGCCGGCTCTGCGCGAGGGCGAGGGCCGAGACGATGGGGGCGCGCAGGTCGAACAGACGCCGGTACAGGCCGGGCAGCAGCGCCAGCTCCAGCGGGAAGCGGCGCATGTCCCGCGGGTCGATCCAGCCGACGTAGGAGTAGAACTGGCGGCACCAGGCGACCACTTCGACGTGCGGGACGGCATCCAGCCCGCCGTAGCGGCGCATCCACTCCTGCCCGGCCCTGATCCGGTCCGCCTGTGTGTCGGCCGCGACCAGTTGGAGTACGGCGGTGGCGACCGCCGTGGAACCGGGCTCCGACTCCTGCCCCGGGATCATGCTCCAGCCGCCGTCCTGGGCCTGGACGGAGCCGAGCCAGGCGACGCCCCGGGCGACGAGGTCCTTCGAGCCCTCCGGGTCGGCGAAGTGCAGTGCGCTGACGGCGCCGACGGTGCTGAGCGTGGAGGCGAGCGACGAGATCCCGTAGGCGAACACACCGTCCGGCCGCTGCGCGGCGAACAGCGCTTCGGCGGCCTCGTCGATCGCCCGGGAGACCTCGTCCACGAGCAGGGGTGTGCTCATGCCACAGAGTCCTTTCTCAGGAAGGCAGCCGGCTCGGGCGGGAATTCGTGGCCCGAACGCATCAGCTTCTGGGTGACGAGCGAGAACAGCAGGACGGGCACGACCACCGCGGCAGCCGTGCCGGGACCTTGGCCACCGGCCGACACGGCGGCGGCCAGCACCAGCCGTTCGGCGACGAGGACCTCGTGGGCGCGCAGCGCGGACCGGGCGTCGATCTCCGTGCCCGACCGCAGCAGCGGCACGAAGGCGATCGCGCCGATCACCGCGGCCAGGCCCAGGAACGCGCCGTAGCCGGCGGGATCACCGGGAGCGCCCGCCGTGGCCGACACCAGCAGCGCGAGCCCGCCTGTGTACAGGCCGAGGGCCAGCCGGACCGCGTGCCGCGCCCCCCGCCGTACCGGGACCGACCGGTAGCCGCCGGCCCGGTCGCCGTCCACGTCCCGTACGGTGCCGACCAGGTTGGTCGAGGCGTCGTGCAGGAGGAATCCGGCGGCAACCGGCAGCAGCGTCCACGGCGGCAGCGGCCGGACGACCATCCCGCCGATGACGATCGCCAGGGCGGTCAGGACACCGCGGGCCACGTTCCCGGACAGGCCGCGCTTCTTGAACACGCGGCTGTAACCGACGATCCCGGCCATCGCGAGCAGAAACAGCGGCAGGATCCGCCAGTTGGCACCCACCGCGAGGACCGCGCTGGCAGCCGCGCACACGATCCCGCTCGTCAGCGCGGCGTCGGCGGACAGGCGGCCCGAGGGGATGGGCCGTTGGGGTTTGGCGATGGCGTCCAGGCCCCGGTCCATCCAGTCGCCCAGATAGTGCCCCGACAGCCAGCCGAGTGCGGGTGCGGCGGCGGCGATCAGCAGCGTGCCCGCGCCGGAGCCCCCGGCCCACACGGCTCCGGCGAGGCCGAGCAGGATGGGATAGCAGGTCGTGTATGGGCGCCAGGTCTGCACATGGGCGACGACGGCCCTGCGGACGCGCTCCGATGTGCCGGGCACGACTAGGCGACCCTGCGCACGGTCAGGTCCGCGACCGCCGCGAGCACGTCGGCGGCCTCGGACGGCGGCAGCGCGCCGAGCCGGGCCTTGGCCTGCTCGGCCTCGTCACGCGACTGCGCCTGGGCCAGGTCCAGCGCACCGGTCGCGACCAGCACCTCGTGCAGTTCGGCGAAGGCGGCCTCGGGGGACGACCCGCCGCCGAGGGCGAGCTCCAGGCGCCGCCGGGCCGCCGGGCCGCCCGTCCGGTACGCGAGCAGCACCGGGAAGGTTGGACGCTGGTTGCCCGCGTCACTCGTGCCGGGCTTACCGGTGACCGACGAGTCCGAGAGATAGGGCAGCAGGTCGTCGTACATCTGGAAGGCGAGTCCCACGTGGTCGGCGAAGGCCGTGACCGCGTCGGTCTCCTCCGGACTGCCGCCGCTGAGCAGCGCCCCGGCCCGGCACGCGCCGCGCAGCAGGGCCCCCGTCTTCAGCGAGGCCATCTCCCGGTAGGCGTCCAGACCACAGCCCTGCGGCCCGGCGGCGGCCAGCAGCGACTCCTGGACCTGGCCCCGGCACAGGTCCTCACCCGCCTGCGCGAGCACTTGGACCGCGGCCAGTACGGCGGACTCCGGTACCCCGAGGGCAGCGCACTCGGCGAAGGCCGAGAACGCCCGGAACAGCAGGCCGTCCCCGGTGGCGATGGCGTCCGGAATGCCGTAACGGGCGTGCACGGAGTCCTGTCCGCGCCTCAGGTCGTCGCCGTCGATGACGTCGTCGTGGATGAGCGAGGCGACGTGCAGGTATTCCACCGCCAGCGCCGCCGGCACCACCTTGTCGCGCGAACCGCCGGTCGCTTCCGCGGCGGTGACCAGGAGCAGCGGCCGGAGCAGCTTGCCGGGCGCGAGCAGCCCGTAACGGGCCACCTCCTGCATCCGGTCGCCGTCGGCGGGCCAGCGGACGTCGAGTTCCCGGCGGAGCGCGTCGGCCGTCGGAGACAGCTCTTGAACGGCCGTGCGGGCAGCGACTGCCTCGGCGGTCATACGGCGGACTCCTTCCCGGGGGGCTGCGGTCCGGGTGCGTCGGGGTCCTGAGCGGTCGGAGCGGGGGCAGCTTCGGTGGTGGCGGTGTCCGCCGCGGGCGCCACGGTTGCGGCAGGCGCTGGGTTCGCCGTGGACGCCGCGGTTGCCGCAGTTGCCGCAGTTGCCGCAGTTGCCGCAGTTGCCGCAGGCACGGAGTCCGCCGTGGACGCCACGGTTGCCGCAGACACCGAATCCGCCGCGAGCGCCACGGTTACCGCAGGCTCTGTGTTCGCCGGCGCCACGGATGCCACAGACACCGAATCCACCGCGGACGCCACGGATGCCGCGGATGCCACAGACACCGAATCCGCCGGCGCCACGGATGCCACAGACACCGAATCCACCGCGAGCGCCACACTTGCCGCAGGCACCGAACCCACCGCGAGCTCCTGAGCGGCAGCGAACTCCTTCGCCAGTGCCAGGACCGCGTCGTTGGCCTCCGGGGAGCCGGTACCCAAGCGCACCCCCGCCCCAGCGATCTCGCGCACCACCACGCCGTGGGCCGCCAGATGGTCGACCAACGCCTGGTTGCGGGCGCCGAGCGGCACCCACAGGAAGTTGCCGCCGCTGGGCGGGACCGGCCAGCCCAGATCGAGCAACCCGGACCGCACCCGGTCGCGTTCGCGGGCCACCTCGGCGCACTGCTCCCGCATCCGGTCCTCGGCCCTGAGCGCGGCCGACGCGGCGGCCTGCGCCGGCGTACTCACCCGGAAGAACGGCGTCAGGCTGCGCAACGGGGCGGCCACGGACGGCGGTGCGACGAGATATCCGACGCGCAGCCCGAGCAGGCCGTGCGACTTGGAGAAGGTGCGCACCACGGCGACACGCTCGTCGTCCGCCGCGAGGGCCAGGGCGTCGGCGAGCGTGCCGGGCTCGGCGAACTCCCGGTACGCCTCGTCGACCAGAACCAACACATGGGGTGGCAACGCGGTCAGGAATTCGGCCAGTTGGTCATGGCCGACCACGTCGCCGGTCGGGTTGTCCGGATTGCACAGCAGGACGACACGGGTCCGGTCCGTCACGGCCCCGGCCAGGGCGGCCAGATCGTGCCGCGGACCGTCCGACCGCACCGCGACAGGTTCGGCACCGGAGTTGCGGATGAGCAGCGGATACATCTCGAACGACGGCCAGGCGTGCACCACTTCGGTGCCGGGACCGGCGTGCGTGCTCAGGAACATCTGGAGCAGCGCGCCCGATCCGGGGCCGGTGACCACGCGATCGGCGGACAGACCGAGCCGGTCCGCCAACTCCTCGGTGAGGCCCGTGGCGAGCGGGTCGAGGGTGAGGTTGGCGCGCTCACCGACCTCGCGAACGGCCTGGGCCACGCCGGGCAACAGCGGGGAATGGTTCTCGTTCAAGGCAAGCTGATGAATTACGGAAACCAAGACGGCGCCTTCCTGTCTTCGCACCGGTGGGGGCGGGGGCGGCGACGGCGACGGCCAACCGAATACAGACAACACTGTCATGAAGGAAACGAGGAATATGTGGGAGCGACGTGAGAGCTTCCCCGATTTTCCATGGTCGGGCCGGGGCGCAGCACGGGGAGGGGGGAGGTGAATTTCTTCTCTCGCCGGGCTTGCCGATGGGGACTGGCAATCAGTTTGACCACACGGCGCGGCTGTGCGCAAGGAGCGGATTCCGCGCAGAGGGTTTCTCCAGCAGACGTGAGAGACAGGTTTTTGGGTGATTTATTTACTGTTCTTTTCAGGTTCTTGGTTGTGAGCCGAACCTTGGCCTCTTCTTTGTTTGGATCCAGATCGACCGGACAGTGATCGGAAGAAGATTCAGCACCCGCCTATCACCGATGTCCCTGAGAGGGAGTCCCGACCATGCCCGAGACCGCACCCGCCCGTCGGGCCATACCGAAGGAGCGGACACAGGGCTGTCCTTTCGACCCTCCGGCAGCCCTGCGTGACCTGCGGGAAGAGGAACCGGTCTGCCCGGTCGTCATGGCGGACGGGAGCAGCGGCTGGCTCCTGACCCGGCACGAGGACGTCCGCGCGGTGCTCGGCGACTACCAGCGCTTCACCTCGCGCGGTGAACTGCGCAATTCGGCGCTCGACGGCCAGGTCACCGCCGCCCGCCCCGCAAAGCCCGGCGAAATCAATTCGGTTGATCCCCCCGAGCACACGCGGCTGCGCCGCAAGCTGTCCGGCATGTTCACCACCAGCCGCATGACACAGCTGACCGAGCGCATCACGACCATCGTGGACGACGTCCTGGACGCGATGGACCGCCTCGCACCACCGGTGGACCTGGTGCGGGAGTTCGCGCAGCCCATCCCCTCCCTTGTCATCTGCGAACTGATGGGCGTCGACTATGCGGAACGTGACGTCTTCCAGGAGAAGACCACGAACATGCTGGCCCTCTCGGCCACCCCCGAGCAGTACCTGGCAGCGCTCGACGACATCTACGCGTACGTCACCGACCTCGTCGAACGCAAGCGCTCGCACGCCACGGACGACATCCTCAGCAACCTCGCCGCCGACGAGGAGCTCACGACCGAGGAGGTCTCCCGGATGGGTCTGGCGCTGCTCGCGGCGGGACACGAGACCACGGCGCACATGCTGGCGCTGGGCACCTTCGCCCTGCTCCGGAATCCCGACCAGCTCGCCGCCCTGCGCGCGGACCCGGCCCTGATCACCGGCACGGTCGAGGAACTCCTGCGCTACCTGACCATCGCCCAGTACGGCGCGGAGCGCTCCGCCACCGAGGACGTCGAGCTCCGCGGCCGGCTGATCCGCAAGGGCGACGTCGTCGTACCGGCGCTGATGGCCGCCAACCGCGACCCGCGCCGCTTCGGCGATCCCGACGTCCTGGACATCACCCGCCGCACGGCCGGACACATGGCCTTCGGCTTCGGCATCCACCAGTGCCTCGGCCAGCAACTCGCCCGCGTGGAGCTGCGGATCGCCTACCAGGCCCTGTTCGGCCGCTTCCCGACACTCCGGCTGGCCGTACCCGCGGGCGACGTACCACTGCGCACGGACTCGGTGACGTACGGGCTCGCGGCGCTGCCCGTGGCCTGGGGCTGATCCCGCGCGAGCGGCAGTGCCGATCCGGCGGATGCCGGGGAGGCGGGCCCGCGGGGGTCAGGGGCATGGTGTGGCGGACGCGGTCGCGCTGAGGTGCTCGCCCTGCCGGCCGAGGTCCTCGCGTGGGCCGAGGACGTCGTCTGGGACGTCGATGTCGCCGCACGCCATCGAGTTGCGGGTCCGTCCCGGCGGCCGCCCGACCTTGTCGCCGACCGCACCCGGGCAACCAACCGTCTTCGGGCCTCGTCGACCAGCATCTCGGCCGCTGGTCCTGCTGGCTGGGCGGCCCAACCGATACAGCCGCCGCCTCCAACGCGTCTTCCCCACCTCCGCGCTGATCAGCCTCCGCTGCTGTGACGAGTCCTGCCGCCACGCCCCCGGGCGATCACGACTTGGTGCAACCTGATCGGCGTCAGGAACATCGCGGCCGGCCTGCGCCGCAACGCTCGCGACGCACCGCGCCCGGTCATGGCTGCGCGCGGCACGGGCATGACCGGGCGAGGCGATCAGCGGTGATGGGGAGCCGGCGGCGCGGACAGCGCACCGCTCAGGGGACTCAGCAGCGCCGGGTCCGAGCGCAGGATCGCCTGTTCGACATCCCGGAGCACCACCCCCGGCTCAATGCCGAGTTCCTCGACCATCCGCTTCCGGGTCGAGCGGTACGCCGCAAGGGCGTCCGCCGACCGCCCGCAACGGTACAGGGCGATCATCAGCTGGCGGACCAGCCGCTCGCGCTGGTAGTGGGCGCGGGAGATCGCCATGATCTCGTCGACGACGATCTCGTGTTCGCCGAGCCGCAGCTTCAGTTCGAAGCGTTCCTCGGCCGTGGTCAGATACATGTCCTCCAGCCGGGCCCGCTCCATGATCAGCAGGGGGCAGTCGCCCACTCCGGTCAGCGGGGTTCCCCGCCACAGGGCGAGGGCGTCGTCCAGCAACGCCCCCGCCATGACCGGATCCTGATCACGTACGGAGCGCGAGCGCTGGAGCAACTGCTGGAAACGTTCGACGTCTATCTGGTCCCGACGGGCGACGAACGTGTACCCGCCTGGCCCGGTCTGGATGACCTGAGCCGGCAGCGCTTTGCGTAAGCGCCTGACATAGTTGCGCAAGGTGACGCCTGCGGTGACGGGCGGGGTCAGCCCCCAGAGCTGATCAATCAGCTGGGTGGAGGAGATCACCTGCCCGCGGCCGAGTGCGAGAGCGGTGAGAGTGGCCCGCAGCATGGGAGCCCTCACGCCCCAGCAACGACCCTCGTCGTCGAAGACGTCGACCGTTCCGAGGAGCCTAACCTCCAAGACAGCCCCCCGCTGACGACCCGGTACAGCCAGGTTCCAGGCTGTGGTGATCGCCTTGCGTCTTTCTGGTGCTTCTTCTGACATTCAGAGCGACGACGGATTTCACGAGTTCGAACACCCCCGACTTGGTAACTCGTTCCAAGGAGCAGCGCCGTTGTCCAGCGTCTGTCACTCACGGATCACTCACGGATTGGGCGCCGCATCCACCATCTGTCTTTCCCTTACTGTTTCGCCATCGTAATCCTTTGCTCTCACGGTTCGAACAAGCTGGAGTCGGTTGTTCTCATCGGGCCGAAATACGACCCTGGTTCCGGCTTCATCAATCCGCTCAGGGCGCGGACGCCGGGCAGGCAGCGCTCCTCGAGGGCGGACAGTTCTTCCGGCGGCAGCCGCCTCGACGCGCCTGGGCGGCCGGCGTCCAGGAGCCGCCGCCCCGCGTCGAGCCACTCCGGGTCCGGCACCGCCCCGATGAACGAAGCCAGTCTCGTCAGTTCCCGCTCCGGGTCCTTGAGGAGATCCTCGTAACAGAGCGTCATGCGGGAGGTGGCCGGCATGTTCGCCAGGTGGCCGACTCCCTCTGTGATCATCCGGGACCAGATCGACCCGAAGACGGCCACGGGAGCCGGGCGGTCCATGACGCTCGCGGGTACGAACCCGCTGGTGACCACCTCGGCCAGGCCGTCCGGCAACGTCCGCAGATGAGCGTCGGTCAGCTCCCGCACACTCGGCGCTCCGGTCCGTTCCAGGATCTCCTGGGCGAGCCCGGCGGCTCGGTAGCCAGGATGGCGGCTCATGGAGAGCGCGCAGTCGGGCCCGTGGCGGTGCATGTGAACGAACCGGGCGCGCGGGAAGGCCCTGCGCAGCATCGGTACCCACGTCAGGGAGTGTCCGGAGCGTTCGACCACCGCGTCCCGCCCCAACTGGTCGGCCAGCAGCTCGAAGAGAGCCTCGTGGTGGTGCGCCGCGGGCCGAGCCGGCCAGGAGACGATGTGCCGGCCGAGTTCGTCCAGCAGCCCGTCCGGGTCGTCGCTCAGATGCGGAAGCACCATCAGGCTGAGCGCGGGGATTCCCGTCTCGGCCGAGTACCGCCCCGGTCGCCGGGTGTACAGGAATTCCGGCAGGGACGTGCCCCGGCGCATCATCGCATCGAAGACCGGGTGGGGATCGGCGAGCATCCGCCAGAAGCGCTCGCCCGTGACCGCCCCTTCGGGAAGCGCCGCCGGACCGTTCAGCGAGACGAACAACTCGTTGAGGCTCAGCACTTGACGGTGCTTGCCGAGGATCCTGGACAGGGCCGTGGAACCGGTGCGGCCGGTTCCCACGATGAATGTCAGCGGTCTCATGCCGGCTGCCGCGCAGCGTAAACGATCTTCGGGTGGGTCTTCTCGTCGGCGGGTATGAGCGACTTGCCTTGCTGTGGTCCGCCGAGGCCGTACGCTCCGACGACTTCGAGACCCGCGTCGGCGATGGCCCGCCGGACCGTCACATCGCTGTAGTGACGTTCCACGATCGCGCCGGACGCGCGTGTCCACAGGCCCTCGCCCTGGTGCCGGAAGGCGGTGATCCGGGCCTCCGCCGGGCAGTCGGCGCCCGGCTGCGCAGTCCTGCCTCTCCAGATGAGCACGACGTCGTCCCGTTCGAGGACATGCTGTCGCCCACGAGCGAAGTGCGCCGCGAAGGTCGCCTCGGTGTTGACGTCGAAGACGAGAAGGCCGCCCGGAGCCAGTGCGCTCCCACTGCTGCGCACAGCGGCGGTGAGGTCTTCTTCGGCGACCAGGTGATTGGCGACGTCGTCCATCCAGTGAACGACGTGGAAGCCGGTCATCGACCCCGGCAGATCGCGCATGTCGGCCTGGAGGAACGGCACGCTGTGCGTCGGGTCCTTGCGCCGTGCGACGGCGAGCATGTCCGAGGAGATGTCGCACCCGGTCACCTCGTAGCCGCGGCGCCGGAAGACCAGACTGCTGCTGCCCGTTCCGCAACCGACGTCGAGGAACTTGGTGCCCCCGCAGTCGTGTTCCCCGAGGATCCGCTCCAACAGGTCGGCCCACAACTCGTAGTCCTCGGGATTCTTCAACGCGTCGTACACATCGGCCAGGGCGTGGTTGTAGAGGTCCGCGGGTGCTGTCGACTGCGTCATGTCTGCTGGCAGAGCTCCATGGTCGGTCGGATGGACGCTGGGCGAAGAAGCTGAGGAGACAGGGGTGCGGGTCACCGGGCTCAGCCGGACCGGGGCATGCCGGAGGCGGGAGCATCCAGCCACAGCACGCCGGGGATCCGCTCCGGAGCCGCAAGTCGCATCAGCCCCATGCACACACCCGCCGTGCCGATCATCAGACCCGGCACATCGACCGCGGCACCCGGCACTCCGGAGCGGACTCCCGACCTGTCGATCCGGGCCAGGATCGCGCCGGCGAGGCGGTCCCTGGTCTCCCGCCAGCGGGCGGCTTCCGCCTGGTCCAGGAGCACCTGCGAGGCCAGGGTGAAGAGTTCGAGGTTGCCGAAATCCCCGTGGCACAGGCTCTGGTTCTGTGCGAAGCCCCGGTCGTACGCCGCTGCCAGGGCCGCCCTCGCCTCCTCGCGCAGCTCCGGCTCCTCTTCGGTGCGTGCGATCAGCAGCCGCGAGATGCCGATGCCGACACCGCCGTTGCACCACCACCCGGCGTTCCGCAGCGCCTTGTCGGAGACGATGCCTTGCTCCTGGCGCAGATCCCGCCAGCGGCCTTCCGCGGCGACGAAGAGACTGCGGTCGAACGCCACGGCCTTCCAGGCCAGGGTGCGCAGCTCGGGCGACCCGAGGAAGGAGGAGAGTTCGAACAGAGCCCACGCGATGCCGGCGGAGCCGTGGGAGAAACCGCCGAGTGGCTCGGACTGGGGAGCCGGCTTCCAGCCCGCTGTTCCCCGCACGTCGACGCTCCTCTCAAGGAGACGTTGTGCGCACAGCTCGGCCACCTCGCGGTACGTATCGAGCCCGTGGCGCCGGTACAGCGTCGAGGCGACCACCGCGCACCCCGCCAGACCGCCGACCACGTCCGGTGAGGTCTCGTCCCGGGCGGCGCGCAGAAGCAGCGGCGCCGCCGCGGCGATCTCCTCCGCGTACCTGGCGTCACCCGTGAGTGACTCCAGGTGGTCCAGGGTGTACAGCACCCCGCCGATCCCGTCGAACGCCCCGGGCGACTGGCTCAGACCGTTCTCCCGGGAGTCTCTGAGCTGCTCCAGCAGCGGCACGGCACTGCGCCGGGCGAGGTCCAGGTAGCTGTCGTCACCGAAGAGGGCGGCCGCGTAACCGAACATCAGGGCCATGCCTGACATGCCGTCGTACAAGGCAGTGCCGAGGGGCTTGTACGTCAGGGCGTCCTCATGGCCGCCGTCGATACTGACCCCGATCCAGCCGCAGTCGGTCCGGCCCAGGATGGCCTGCTCGGCCAGACGCGAGGCGAGCCTCTGTGCGGTGGTTCGGGCGGCCTCGGGGGTGCCGGCAGGCGCGTCCTTCGCGGGTGGTCGTCCGGGGTGTGTCCGGGCGCCGGTCACGAGCGTGCTCATCGTTTCCCGGATGATCCGCTCCTGCATCTCCCTGTGCTCAGGGCCGAATCCGGCGAACTTCCGCCGCAGGGCGAGCAGGCTCTCCCGGCCGAAGTACTCGGGCGCTTCCCCGTACCCCGGGGCGTGCAGTGCCGTGCCGGCCGGCCGGGTCCGGAAGCACGGGATGTCACCGTGCAGAAGCTGCTGCTTCTCCAGTTCGATGAGGGGCACCAGATCGGGGCGGGTGTCGGCCGTGGCCCAGAGCTTGTCCAGGAGCCGCTCCCGGTCGAGTGCGTCCCGCAGGTAGTCGGGGTGGTAACTCTCCGTCAAGAACAGCCCGTACCGCCGTGTCTGACGAGCGAGGTGGCGGATCTCGACCTGGGCTGCCGTGTCGAGCAGACCGCGGAACACCTCGTGGTTCTTCACGAGGATGTCGTACGTCTCGTTGAACCCGGAGACGATGTCCGCGAGGTAGTTCTCCGGACGGATCTCCGTGTCCCCGATGAAGGGGCGGTTGGCGGCTTTCTCCAACGCCGCGTATCTCCCCTCGATCCGCATCGTGTCGCGGTAGGCGTCGACAATGGTCGGTGTGGGCCGGGAGGACTTCTGGGGCATGCCGCCGTTGATGCCGCTGAGATCCACTCCTTCGCGCCGGTGGTCGCCGAAGACCCGGGCGGGGAGCATGCCGGTGGCCAGAACGCTCTCGAAGAGCATGTGGACGGACTTCTGATGGGCCGTGATGGCCTCGTCCTCGTACGGCGGGTGCTGGAAGAGGGTCTCCAGGTCGATCGGTACGGGGTAGGCGCCCGCGGCGATGATGTTCTCGAGGTGGAAGTCGATGGCCCCGAGATAGAGGAGGTGGGCCAGGGTTCCGCCGATACGCCAGTAGAACGCGGGCACCTCCTCCGGCGAAGCGCAGGGGCTGTGCTCGACGAACTCGCACCACCCGTGCTCCTCGCGTTCCAGAACGCGCATGGCGAGGTTGTCGAAGCGCGTCCCGTGTCCGTTGACGGCTTCCACGACTCGGCTGTAGAGCGCCTCGGTCGCGATCGAACGAGGCTTGTAGATGAGGCGGGTTCCGTCACCGAACGTCATCAGGGTGACCGAACGCCCTTCGTTGTGCGCGTCCCCGAGGTCCAGCCGGATGTCCTGGAGGGTCCGGACAGGCGCACCCGTCAGCCCGGCGGCCAAAAGGTCCGGCTCGTCCGCGACCAAGCGGTTCAGCACCTCGGCGACATGCGTGACCCAGTGATCGGCGCATTCGACCATCGACCGGCCGAGGACCGGATACTCGTCGAACAGGCTCTTCAGGTAGGCGACGTCGGACAGCAACTTGCGGGAGTACGAGTCGTAGCGCTCTTCGGATGTGGCACCGTCGAGACGGTTCTCGACACGGGCGACGTTGAGTTCCAGGATCAAGGTCCGGATACCCACCCGCAGCAGCCGGTTGGCCAGGGCACCGAGCAGCGGGCCGCGCATCTTGCCCGCGAGGTCGCGTACCAAGGGCGGGCCGGACGAGAGGACTTGTCGCAACCGGCCCTCGAAGTGGGTGAGGAATCGGGCAAGCAACGGCTCGAAGGGCAGCCGCTCGAAGGCGTGGCCGAACTGACGCGTGCGCAGCGGCGGGAGCGACGCATCGCACGGCGTGGACAGCACCGAGAGGAGTTCTTCCTCCCAGGCGATGGCGTCCGGAGCCGGGGTGAATGATTCCGCGGTTATCCGACGGTCGAAATCCCGCTCCGTCGTGCCGGACTGGCTCAGCCGTAACCGAAAGGTCTCTTCGGACGCGAAGGCCGACTCCCGCCAAGCAGTCAGCGCCGCCGAGGGAGAGGGATCAGAGGGAGGACCATCCGCCGCCGGGGTGCGTTCGTAGCTGTAGGCGGCCTTGCCGGCACGGGCGAGGGTTGTCCTTCTGACGACAGCCATGTCACTCCAAGGTTCAAGCCGCTCGGCGGTAACTGGTTCTGACGGCGGTGAGCGGCGGGCAGGTCGTGGCCTGCCCGCCGCCCACTCAGGCGATCACCAGGCCCGCGGGACTGGTGGAGTTCGACTCCGTGAGGAGTCTCAGCAGAAGCACTCGGTGGTGACCGTGCAGACGTAGCCGCTGCTGATCATGTGGGCGGAGTGGTCCTCACGCAGGTCGGCGAGCGAGAGCTCGCCGAAGCCGGCGCCGGCCGGGTTGGACTGGTCCTCGGCGACGGCGTTCTTCCAGGTGCTCGACTTGACGTTCATGTTGTCTCTCCCCTTCGTTGAGAACATGAAGTGCGCCTGCGCGGATGAGCTTCCGCGAGAGCGCTGCCAGAAAGTCTGTCTCAGGGGGAGTAGTACATATGTAGCAGTCCCGTAGCACCGCTGGTCATGCTTGTGCGGTAGCCGTACCCCCGCCGGCCTACTCCGTCTTGATCGCTTCCAGCAGATTGATCCGCGCGGCACGCCTCGCCGGCCACAGGGCGGCGAGCACCCCGACGACAAGCGCGAACAGCAGGAACATCGCCATCCGCCCCCACGGCAGCACGAATTCGTACGAGGCCATGTGCTGGGCGACCAAGGTGCCCACCGCCCAGCCGAGGAACGCTCCGAGCCCCACGCCGAGGGCGCCGCCGAACATGGAGATGACCACTGACTCCAGACGGACCATCCGCCTGACGCCCACCCGGTCCATACCGACGGCGCGCAGCATGCCGATCTCCCGGGTCCTTTCGAAGACGGACATGGCGAGGGTGTTGACCACCCCCAGCACGGCCACGACCACGGCCATCGCGAGGAGTGCGTACAGCATGTTCAGCAGGAGACTGATCACCTTGGAGATGTTGGCGGACACATCGCCCTTGTCCTCCACCTTGATCGCGGGGTTCTCCCCGAGCGCCCGTGCCAGGGACTCCTTCGTCGCCTCCGAGGTGGACTCCCGGGTCTTCACCAGGACCTCCGCGTCGCCGATGCTCCTCTGGTGCGGCGCCAGGGTGGCCATGTCCAGCATGATGCCCTTGAAGAGGTCGTTGCCCTCGTACAGACCGGACACCGTCAGCCGGCCCTTCCTGCCGTCCTCGTACATCACGGTGACCGCCGAGCCGGTCTTCCAGTTGTGCTCCTCGGCCGTCTCGTCGTCGACGAGCACCCGGTTGCCCCCGAGGTCGCCGAGAGAACCCCCGGTGACGCTCAGCTGCGCCAGTTCGCCGATCGTGTCGGCCCGCACCCCGGTCAGCGTCTCCGTCCGCTCGCCGACGCGTCCCGGAGAAAGCCGCAACGGACTGGTGGACACGACCTCCGGCACCGCGCGCAGCTTCTGCTCGATCTCTGGCGAAAGCGGCTCCTGATTGGCCATGGAGACCAGGTAATCGGCCTTCAGGGCGCTGGTGGCCATGTTCTCGATGCCCTGCCGCACGCTGACGGCGATCACCGTGAGACTGGTGACCAGGGTCAGCCCGATCATCAGGGCGGAGGCGGTGGTGGCCGTCCGGCGGGGGTTGCGCAGAGCGTTCTGGGCGGCGAGCCGTCCCGCGGTCCCGTAGCCACGGAGCAGGCGGCCGGCGACGGCGATGAAGGGCCCGGACAGCAACGGGGTGAGCAGGATGACGCCGGCCAGCAGCACGGCCCCACCCGCCGCCATGCGGGCCCGCGCGTCCTCGGCGGCGAGCGCGGCGGACAGGACGAGGAACAGTCCCGCCGCGGCCAGGAGCGAACCGACGGTGTTGCGCAGGACCAGGCCACGGGTGGTCGCCGGGGCGTGCACGCTGCTCATGGCCGCCACCGGCGCGATCCTGGCGGCGCGGCGGCTGGGGAGCCATGCGGCCAGCGCGGTCACGCCGACCCCGATGACCAGGGAGATCACGACGGCCGCCGGCGACACGACCAACGGGCCTGCGGGAATGAGGGCGCCGGTGGAACGCAGCAGGGGTGCGAGCAGTGCGCCGATGCCGACTCCCACAAGGAGCCCGGCGGACGAGGCGGCGCCCCCCACGAAGACCGCCTCGACGAGGACCGAGAAGGTCACCTGGCGGCGGCTGGCGCCGACCGCCCTGATCAGCGCCAGCTCCCTGGTCCGCTGGGAGACCAGCATGGTGAAGGTGTTGGCGATGATGAAGACGCCGACGAAGATCGAAACGGCGGCGAACCCCAACAGCCCGGTGCGCATGGCCTCGACACTTGTCCGCAGTTCCAAGGCCTGGTCGGCAGCCAGCCGTTGACCGGTGAGTGCCTCGGTCCGCTGCGGCAGCACCTTTTCCACCCTGGACTTCAGAGCCTCCTGAGAGACGCCGGGATCGGCGGTCAGCTGGATCTCGCTGAACAGGCCGGGCTCCGCCAACAACCGCTGTGCGGTGGGAGTGTCGAACAGGACGAGGGAGCCGCCGGCCGCGACATTGCCGTCATCCGTGGAGAAGACGCCGACGACCTTCAGGCGCAGCACCGGACCGTCCACCGACACGCGGACAGTGTCGCCGACCTCGTACCGGGCGCGCTGGGAGGTCTCCCGGTCGAGCGCCACCTCGCCGTCCCTGAGCGGAGCCCGGCCGTCGGTGAAGCGGTAGCGGGCATCGCTGCCCTCGGGGCCCGGAGAGTAGTTCCCGCCCATCGTCAGGAACCCGTCGCCCACGAGCCCGCCCTGCCGGTCGGCCAGGGCGGTGAACCCGGAGACGACGCCGGTGGCGGATCGGACTCCCGGCAACTGCCGGAGCCGGTCGAGCAGGTCTTGGTCGACCAGCGGAGCGTCACCCGGAGGGCTCGCCCGGTGGTCGCTGTCGTCCGGGCGGACGGCGACGTCGATGGCGTCAAAACCCTTGTCGGTGCTCTTGTTGAACGCTTCCGAGACGGTGGAGGAAAAGACCAACGTTCCCGATACGAAGGCGACGCCGAGCATGACAGCCATTGCCGTCATGAACAGCCTGCCCTTGTGTGCGAGGACGTTGCGCAGGGTCATCCGTAACATGCGTGTGGGCAATCCCTATCGGCGAGCCGTGAAGCGGGTTGGGGTGTCAGTGGCGGGACGACACATGGGCATGTCCATATGGTCCGGGTCCCGGAACCTCGCGTAGTCAGACTCTGCGCCAGTCCGGCGGCAACCTTGAGTCGTATCCCACCGCGCCGCGCGTCATCCTCAGGTATGACTTTTGGGGGTACGGCCCCACCTAGTACTCACCGTCGCCCGTATCGCGGCCGGAGCTGGAGGGGCTGGCGGACGCGGAGGCACTCGGCGACGCGGTGCCGGAAGCGTGGGGACAGCTCGATCGGGGCGTCGGTGACACCTCGACAGAGCCCGAGGCCGCCTGCCGTCGCTCGTCGTGCCCACCGCAGGCGGACGTCACCGCCACAACACCGAGGGCGGTGACGTTGATCAGCAACCGCGGGGCAAGACCCGCCCGTCCGCCTCGGCATCGGCGTCCGCTTCCGCGTCCGGTCGTGCCGCGCGGGAGAAGGGAAGCTCGTCGAGCGGCACAGGCACAGGCACAGGGGAGTCCACCGGCGGTGTGACGGCGGCCCCGGCGCCTGCCGCCGCCCCCGACTTCCCGGTGCCGGTGGAGGTGGGTGACGCGACCCAGCTGATCACCGTCGAGGCCAGCGGCTCCTACGCCACCGTCACCGCCTGGGCCAAGGGATCCTCCGGCTGGAAGGCGCAGTTCAGCACGGGCGCGGGCCGGGTCGGCTCCAACGGCGTGACCGACGGGGGGACTCGCCGCCAGGGCACCTACACCACGCCTTCCGGCACCTACACGATCACCGAGGGCTTCGGCGTCGTGGCCGGCGGCACTGCCATGCCGTACCACGTGGTCACGGACGACGACTGGTGGGTGGAGGACCCCGAGTCGAAGTTCTACAACTCCATGCACGGCGAGCAGGGCGCGGACTTCCCGCTCACCGAGTCCGGCGACCGGGGCAGCGAGCACCTCGTCAACTACCCCACCCAGTACGCCAAGGCGCTCGCATCAACTTCAACCGGTGGCCCGCCACGCCCGGCCGCGGCGCCGGCATCTTCCTCCACGTCAACGGCAACGGCGCCACCGCGGGCTGTGTCTCGGTCCCCCGCGCCACCATGGACCGGATCATGGGCTGGATCACGCCGTCCGCCCACCCCCGGATCGCCATCGGCTGACCCGTCTTCCCTGGTCGTCGCCGGTCATCAGGGCATCCTGTACGTCCCCTCAGTCCTCGCCGAGGTAGGCCTTGCGTACCGACTCGTCGTGCAGCAGGTCGTTCCCGGTGCCTGAGAGGACGATGTTGCCGACTTCCATGACGTGTCCCTGGTCGGCGAGCGAGAGGGCTGCCTGGGCGTTTTGTTCGACGAGGAGGATCGTCGTGCCCGTGGATTTGAGTTCGGCGATGGTGGCCGTGATCTTCTGCATCATGATCGGGGAGAGGCCCATGGAGGGCTCGTCGAGCATGAGCAGCTTCGGCTGGGACATGAGTGCGCGGCCCATCGCGAGCATCTGCTGCTCGCCGCCGGACAGGGTTCCCGCGGCCTGCTTACGGCGCTCTCCCAGGATCGGGAAGAGGTCGTAGGCGCGCTGGATGTCCTTGTCGATGCCTGCCTTGTCCGTTCTCAGGAAGGCGCCGAGTTGGAGGTTCTCGGCGATGGTGAGGCGGGGGAAGATGTGCCGGCCTTCGGGGGAGTGGGCGAGGCCGAGGGCGACGATCTTGTGGGCGGGTACGCCGCTCAGCGGCTTGCCGTCGAAGGTGATCTTTCCGCTCGTCGGCTTGAGGAGGCCGGAGAGGGTGCGCAGGGTGGTGGTCTTGCCGGCGCCGTTGGTGCCGATGAGGGTGACGACCTGGCCGGCGTCGACGCTGAAGGAGATGCCCTTGACGGCTTCGATCTTGCCGTAGGAGACCCGGAGGTCTTCGACCTCAAGCAGTGCGGTCACTTGACGTCTCCCTGGGTGGTGGTGCTCGGCGTCCCGAGGGCGGCTTCGGCGGCGGCGACGTCGGCGGCTTCGGCTTCGCCGGGTTCGCCTTCGAAGGGTTCGCCGAGGTAGGCGGCGATGACGCGTTCGTCGGCCTGGACGACTTCGGAGGTGCCTTCGACGAGTTTTTCGCCTTGGACGAGGAC
>NZ_JBFAIR010000075.1:0-23476 GCF_040654815.1 Streptomyces sp. NPDC050619
GCCGCCGGCATCAGCGTGTTCCACCGCGTCCTCCCGGCCCGGATCTTCGACCGCATCGTCCGCAAGTTCAACCGGATGCCGAACTGACGCCCACCCGCAAGTGGGCGAGGCGATCAGCGGCCACACCCGTGGCGACGACGGCACCGTCCACCACAGCCTGTGGGCCCCCGCCAACCTCGGGCCCCAACCGACGCGCGACACACTGACTCGACCAGAGAGCCAGCCCGGGCCGCACACCCCGGCTGCCATGGAGGAACACAACATGCGGTACACGAAAGAACACAAACAGGAGACACGGCAGCGGATCATCACGACGGCCGGCCGCCGGCTCAAGCAGGACGGCATCGACGGCTCCGGCGTCTCGACCCTCATGAAGGACGCCGGCCTGACCAACGGCACCTTCTACGCCTACTTCCCCTCCAAGGACGAACTCGTCGCCACCGCGGTCGCCGACCAGATGCGCGCACAACACGCCAACATCGTCGCCCAGGCCGCACCCGGCCGCGCCGGACTCGAACAGGTCGTGCGCTGGTACTTCTCCCCCGAGCAACGTGACAACATCGAGGACGGCTGCCCCAACGCCGCCCTCCTCGACGAGATCGCACGCTCCACAGACCCCACCCGACAGGCCTACACCAACGGCGCACTCGTCCTCATCGACGACTTCGCCGCCCGCCTGGCACCCCACGATCCACCCTCAGCACGACTGAAGGCACTCGGCCTCCTCGGCATGCTCGCCGGAACCCTGCAACTCTCCCGCGCCCTCACCGACCGGCAACTCGCCGACCAACTCCTCGAACAGGGCATCCGCAACGCCCTGACACTGATGGATGCCGACCAGCACAACTGATCCCCCGCTCAAGTGCCGCCAATGCCGTGACCTGCACTGACCGGAGCGGCACACGGCCGTTGCCGCACATCGTCGACGGCAGCGGATCATCACACTCCTGGCAGTGCCGCCGACCCACCCGCCCCCAGGGGAGTCGTCCATGAGCATCCCCGGCCACCCCGAGGTCCAGGTCAGCGGTGGGACCGTGCGGGGCCGCGGTGAGGACGGCCTCGTCGTTTTCCGCGGCATTCCCTTCGCCCAGCCACCAGTCGGCGAACGGCGTTTCGCGGCGCCCCGGCCCACTCTGCCGTGGGACGGGTGCGCGAGGCCGCTGCCTACGGGCCTCCGCCGCCACAGTCCTCCGCATTCGGGCCCGTCCTGCCCTGGGAGGTGGCGGGGAGAACGAGTGGCTGACGGTGAACGTCTGGTCCTCCGCTCACGGCAGTGGATCCGCAGCGGCCCTCCCGGTCATGGTGTGGATCTACGGCGGTGCCTATGTGGCCGGACACACGGGTCAGCCCGACTACGACGGGGCCTCGCCGGCCGCGCAGGCGTGGTGGTGACACTGAACTACCGCGTGGGCATGGAGGGTTTCGCACGGATCGAGGGCGCGCCGGCCAACCGGGGGCTGCTCGACCAGGTGGCCGCGCTGGAGTGGGTGCGGGACAACATCGCCGCGTTCGGCGGCGATCCGGGCCGGGTGACGGTCTTCGGCGAGTCCGCCGGGGCCGGCTCGATCGCCGCGCTGATGGTCATGCCCCGGGCCGCCGGACTGTTCCGGCGGGCGATCGCGCAGAGCGTGTCGGGCACCTTCTACTCCCCGGAACTGGCCGACGACATCGCCGTCGCGTGCGCCGCCGAACTCGGGCTGCGGCCGACACTGGCCGACCTCTCCTCCATCGAGCCGGCCGCGCTGGCCGCGGTGGGCGACGCGGTGGCCGCGAGGATGGCCCAGTACGAGGACCGCTGGAGGCCAGTGACGCACTCGGTGACTCCCTTCTCGCCGGTCGTCGACGGGGAGATCCTGCCGACACCGAACAGCGCCTCACTCAGCTCACCGACACCGAACCCACCGTCACGCCCTACCTGGCCGACACCACCCGCCGCATCTGGGCGGACCACGCCTTCAACGCCCTTCCCCCATGACCGATACGGTGACGGATCCGCTGCCATCCCTTCATCAGTAGCGTCGGAAACGTGATCAGCGCATTCGCGAAACTGCGGTACGCCGTCTTCCCGACCACCGGAGGCCTCAGCACGCTCAGCAACGGCCGCAAGGAGAAGTACGCCGCTGGCACCGTCATCCGCGACGACGGCGAGAAGCCGGACGACACCCCGTACACCGAGGGCGACACGGCAGGCCTCCCCCAGAGCTGCAGCTCGCCGTTCACAGCTTCGTCCAGGAAGTCCTGACCAACATCGTCAAGTACGCCGTCCCCGTACACCGCGGCACACGTCATCGTCACCCCCCGCCCTCGGCCTGGACGCGGTAGACGTCACTGCCGAGGACACCGGACCGTCGTGCAACCCACGGGTGGACGGCCATGACGGCGGCGACCAGAGGCCGGTCGGCATGTCCCCGCCACCGCCCCCACCACCCCACCACCGCCCCCACGGAGACTTGGCATGACCACCGTTCTCATCGTCGACGACCACGCCCTGCAGCGCTTCGGCTTCCGGATGCTTCTGGAACAGCACCCGGATCTGACCGTGGTGGGCGAGGCCGCCCACGGCGCCGAAGCGGTCCGCAAAGCCGCCGAACTGCGCCCCGACGTCGTGCTCATGGACGTACGGATGCCCGGCATGGACGGTATCGAGGCCACCCGCCGCATCGTCGAGTCCGGAGGCCACTCCCACGTCCTGGTCCTGACTACCTTCGACATCGACGAGCACGCCTACGACGCCCTGCGCGCCGGTGCCAGGGGGTTTCTGCTGAAGAACGCACTGCCTGACGAACTCGTCACCGGTATCCGGGCCGTGGCCGCCGGGGACGTGGTCATCGCCCCCGGCCTGACTCGCGAGCTCATCGACGTCTTCTCCGACCGGCTGCCCGGCCGCACCCCCGGCCAAAAGCGGCAGATCGCCTTCCTGCCCCAGCGCGAACGCGAATCCCTGACCCAGCGCGAGCGCGAGGTGCTGACCGCCATCGCCTCCGGCTGGAGCAACCTCGAGATCGGCGAACGGTTGTCGTTGGCCGAATCCACCGTGAAGACCCACGTCAGCCACATCCTCGCCAAGATCGGCGCCCGCGACCGCGTCCAGGCCGTGATCTTCGCCTACGACACCGGACTGGTCAGGCCCGCACGACCAGCACCGCGGCGCGCAGCCGGCGCCGACCGCAGAGGTCCTGACGCTCTGCCCGCAGCCGGCTGAGGCCCAGTTACGCGAAATCCCCACTAGCCTGCCGCTGAACAGCAAAGCCAGCAACCGGCCCGGCGCGGCAGCGCCGTGTGGGCCGTGGTCATCACCAGCGTGGCCGGATTCCTCGGCGGCGGCCTGGAAGAGCTGGAGTGGACGGTGAGCGCCTACACGCTCACCTTCGCCGTGCTGATGATGTTCGGCGCCTCCCCGTGGGTGATCGTTTCGGCCGCCGCCGGCTGTTCGTCCTCGGGCTGGGCATCGTCACCGCCGCCTCCGCCGCGGTCGCCCTCGCCCCGGGCATGAACGAACTGATCGCCGCCCGTGCCGTGCAGGGCTTCCACGCCGCGATCATCACCCCTCTGACGCTCACCCTGCTGTCGGCGGCCGTCCCGGCCGACCGGCGCGGTGTCGCCTTCGGCGTCTGGGGCGCGGCCAGCGGCCTCGCCGTCGCCATGGGACGGCCCACAGCCGCCACCTGAGCTTCGCGCCCCGCCCGGCACGCCTCGTACGCCCGCATCGTCGTAGGCATCGAGACCGCCACCGACGGACGGTGCTGTGTCGGACAGGTGCCCCAAGGCCCGCCGCAGACGCTGCGGACCTTGGGGCACCTCGCACTTCGCACCTCCCCCTCCGTACGAACTCGCACGGGGGCCAGAAGCCACGGTTTGCTCACAGCGCCGGTACCGGGAAGAGCAGGGACACCTTGGCGCCCGCTTCCCGCGCCGGCGCCGGGCTCATGGCCCGCACCGTGGTCCGGGTCCGGGTCCGGCCAGCGGCGAAGACGAACACACGCAGCACCAGGAAGCGCCCGATACCGGCGAGCCCGGCGGCGGTGAGGTAGACGACCTGCTCGTAGAGCACTCCGGCCGACGGCTGCACGAGGTGCAGGACGAGCACCGCGGTGGAGGTCACCACGTAGGCGGCCGTGGCCGACCCCGCGGACTGCCAGTGCTCACGCCATCCGGCATGCCCTGCCCCGAAGGTGAAACGTGCGTGGAGCTCCGTACTGAGGAGAGTCGAGGCGACGGTGATCAGAGCGTTCGCCGCAACCCAGGGCATCAGCCCGGCGAGCCCGGCCACGGCAGCGCTGGAAGCGACCCCGACACCGCCGCCGAACAGGACGAACCGGGCGAAGGAGGCGAGTGGGCCGGGGGTGGCCGGGGTCCGTCGTGCCGCGGCCGGGTCGGTCGCCGTCCGCTCCGCATCCCGGGCCTGGTCGGCCGTCCCCGGCTTCGGCGAGACCAGCGACTTCATGGGATGTCCCTTCGGATGAGGGAGCTGATGGCCTCCTGGCCCGGCAACGAGGTGCACCCGCTGCCGCCCGCCCACTCCCTTTTGCATTACGACCATTCGACAATAAGTCGCGAGCCGGCGGGCCTGCAAGGACCTGGGCGAATTTAGGATTATGACCGTACTCACATGAGTGGCGGAGAGGCGGCCGCCTGCGCCCCCGCGTTGCCGCCGGTCCCGATCAACAGGGGGATGAACATGGCCAGTTGGGAGACCTGCTCAAGGGTGCTGACGATCTCCCGGAGCCAGCCACGACGTCGCCGTCACCGTCGAGCATCCGGACCAGGTGGCGGAACTCAACAATCCGGGTCTCCATCGGGGTTCCGTCGTGAAAAGGCGCGCCCGCAACGCTCCGCCCACAGGGCGACCGCCTGGGCCGCTCGGCCTACAGGTTCTTCACGAAGTGCGCTTCGTCGACCACGAGCGGTCCGACCTCCCCGCCCCGGCGCGGGAAGACGGCGCGGCGCATCGGTGCGGTACGTGTGAGACGAGACAGACGCGAGCCGCATCCCGCCTTGGCCTCCACCCCACTCGGCCATCGAGGCTCGACCGGCCGAGCGACCCGAGCGGCCCGAGCGGTCACTCACCTCGCGTTCTGCGGGGTGAGCCTGATGTGGCGGATGACCTTTCGGTGGTGGGTGTAGGCGATGTGGAGAGCGCCGTCCGGTGTCTGCGTTATCGAGGGATAGGACAGTTCGCGGTTGAGGCCGTCGCGGGAGTTGTTGGTGAGGCAGTGGCCGTCGCCGGTCACGAGGTCGGCGCGCAGCGGCCAGGTCAGGCCGCCGTCGGACGAGAGGGCGAGGCTGAGCGGCGCGCGCGGGGCACCCCAGAACGCCGTCGAGGGAGTCTGCCGTACGGCCGTCGTCGTCGAGCCCTCCGGGGCCTTGCCGTCGGCGAGTGAGCCCGTGTCGTCGATCTCGTCGTACAGGGAGACTCGGCGGGCGGTGGCGTCGGCGGCGCTGCTGTGGTTGTAGACGAGGGCCAGGCGGCCGTCGGCCAACGGGACGTACTGGATCGAGGAGTTGTTGTTCGGCAGGTCCAGCGGTTGCGGCTCGCTCCAGGTGTCGCCGTCGTCCAGTGATACGGACCGGTGCACGGCGTCGGCGCGGCGGCTGCGGTAGAGGGCGAGCAGGGAGCCGTCCGGCAGCCGGTGGACGTTCATGTGGACCAGGCCCGTGGAGCCGGGCACGGGCTGCTCGTGCCAGGTACTGCCGTCGTCGTCGCTGATCATGACGGCGCTGGTGTCGAGGTCGCCCGACCACTTCTCGCCGGGGGCGGTCCGGCAGCGGAAGACGGGCAGCAGCAGTCGGCCGGTGGGCAGGACGACGGGTGGCTGGCGGACGAAGACGCCGCCCACGCCCGGGGTCGCGGGGAACAGGGTGCGGGTCGCCTCCCAGGTCGTGCCGTGGTCGTGGCTGACGCGCAGCCGTACCTCGGCGGTGTCCTGGTCTCCGCCTCGCTGGGCGGTGTGCAGCAGCCACAGGGCGCCCGAGGGCAGGGGGAAGAGCACGGGGTTCTGCTCGGAGCGTGCCGGGTCGTCCGAGAGGCGGACGGGCTCCGTCCACGTCGTGGTGCCGGGGGCGAGCCTGGAGAACCACACGCTGATGTCCGCCATGCCCTCCTGCGTGCCGCCGAACCAGACGCCGCCGAGGTCCCCGCCGGGCAGCACGGTGAGGTTGGCGGCGTGGCTCTGCACGGTCGGTGCGGGCAGCGTGGTGTCGGTGCGGGCGAAGCCGTCGAGGAGTCGATTCGTCACAGTGCCTCTCCAGGGGTCCGGGCAGCGGCCAGGTGTTGGCGGGCGGTCTGTTCCAGGTGCACCAGGTCGCAGGCGACGGTCGCGAAGGTGAAGCCCTCGGCGAGGCGCTTGGCGGCGCTAGCCCCGTCCGGGTTGTGGATGCCCGCGGCGATTCCGGCGGCCGCCGCCGCCTCGCGTACGGTGCCCAGCGCGGCCTCGAAGGCATCGGCCAGGTTCGGGTCCGTGGACGAGGCGCCGCCGAGGCCGATGCGCAGGTCGGAGGGGCCGACGTAGACGCCGTCGAGGCCCGGCGTCGCGCAGATCGCCTCGACGTCGGCGAGTCCTTCGGCCGTCTCGATCATGGCGAGGACTACCGTGCTGTCGTGCGTGTCGGCCGGGTCGGGGCCGATCCTCAGCGCCGAGCGCATCGGGCCGTAGGAGCGGCGGCCGAGGGGCGGGTAGCGGACCGCGGCCACGGCCTCGGCGGCCTGCGCGGCGGTGTCGACCAGCGGCACGATCACTCCGGTCGCGCCCGCGTCGAGGGCACGGCCGATCGGGGCGGGGTCGTTGGCCTCCACCCGGACCAGGCCGACGGCCGTGGAGCCCCGGCTGTCGATCGCGAGGAGGTTGTCGAGCATGCCGGAGTAGCCGAACAGGCCGTGCTGGGCGTCCAGGGCGACGTAGTCGTAACCGAGGCGGGCGATGCGTTCGGTGGCCACGGGCGCGTCCAACAGGCACCAGTAGCCGAGCAGTTGCTCGCGGGCGCGCAGGGCGGCGGTGAACTCCGCAGGGGTGGTCATGGGCAGGTGTTCCTTCGCAGGGGGGCGGGGACGGGGGCGTCGAAGTCGCTTACGGGGCTCAGCGGTTGTACGCGGGCCTGGGACCACGCAGACCGGCGCCGACCTCGTCACAGACGCCGGTGAACTCCGCGGGAGTCATGGGCAAGTGTCCTTCGCAGGAGGCGAGGCGACGAAGTCGCCTACAGGACTCAGCGGTTGTACGCGGGCATGGGACCACGCAGACCGGCGCCGACCTCGTCGCAGGCGGCGGTCACGTCGGGGGGCAGTGGTCCGGCCTGCGCGGCGGCGAGGTTGGCGCGCAGGTGGTCGGTCCGGGAACCGCCGAGCAGCAGGGCGTCGGTCGAGTTCCGGTCGAGGAGCCAGCGCAGGGCCAGTTCGGTGAGCGGGACACCGAAGTCCTCTGCGATACGGCTCAGTTCGGTGACCGCGGCGAACAGGCGCGGGTCCCAGTAGCGTTGCCGGTACATGTCCGCGAGCCGGGAGTCGGCGAACCGGCCGGCCTCGGGGGCCTGCTCGTAGCGGTGCCGTCCGGTGAGGAGGCCGCCGCCGAGCGGGTTGTAGACCATGGTGCGCAGACCGGTGACGGCGGCGTACTCGACGTACTCCTCCTCGATCCGGCGGGCGAGCAGGTTGTGCAGCTGCTGGGCGACGACCGGGCGTGGGGCACCCACCTCGTCGGCGACGCGCACCAGTTCGGCGATCTGCCAGGCGGCGTAGTTGGAGACGCCGAGCGCGAGGACCTTCCCCTCGGCGACCAACTCGGCGACGGTGGCGAGGGTTTCGGCCAGGGGCGTGGCCCGGTCGGGCTGGTGCAGGTAGAAGAGGTCGACGCGGTCGGTGCCGAGTCGCTTGAGGCTGCCTTCCAGGGCAGCCCGCAGGCCGGGGGCGGACAGCGGGGCGTGCTCCGCCTGGTCGGGGTGCGGTATGCCGGCCTTGGTGGCGAGCACGATCCGGTCGCGGTGGGCGGGGAGCAGCTCGGCGAGGATACGTTCGCTCTCGCCGCCTGCGTAGCCGTTCGCGGTGTCCACGCCGGTGATGCCGGCCTCCAGCGCCGTCTCGAGCATGTCCGCGGCGCCGGCCCGGTCGACGGTGTCGCCGAACGTCATGGTGCCGAGGACGAGCCGGGACAGGGGCACGGGTACGTTCGGCAGGTCGATGCCGGTGGTCACTTGCCGGGTCCTTCCGGTGAGGTGGTAAGGGGGGCGTGCGGCTGCGGTGCGGCCGTGGTCGAGGCCGCCCGGGTGCGGGGTTTGAGTCCCCGTATCGCCGTGGGGTCGAGGGCGGCGCGGCGCAGTGCGCGGGTGTAGGGCTCGGCGGGGGCGGCGAGGACGTCGGCGGTACGGCCGCGCTCGACGACCCGTCCCGCCTTCAGGACGACGACATCGGTGCTGATCTCGCGCACCACACCGAGGTGGTGGGCGATGACGATGTACGTGATGCCGGTCTCCTCCCGCAGTTCGCGCAGCAGATCGAGGACCTGGGCCTGCACGGACACGTCGAGGGCCGAGGTGGCCTCGTCGCACACCAGCAGGTCGGGTTCCGAGGCCAGGGCGCGGGCGATGCCGATGCGCTGGCGCTGTCCGCCGGAGAACTCAGCGGGCCGTCGTTCGAGTGCCGAGGCCGGCAGTCCTACGCGGTCGAGCAGTCCGGTGGCGCGGCGGCGCCGTTCGGTCTTGTCCTTCACGCCCGCGACGCGCAGCGGTTCGGCCACGATCTCCAGGGCGGTCAGGTGCGGCGCGAGGGATCCGTAGGGGTCCTGGAAGACCATCTGGGCGCGGCGCCGCAGTGGCCGCAGACGCCGCTCGGGCAGCGCGGCGAGGTCGGTGCCGTCCAGCACGATCCGCCCGGAGGCAGGCTTGAGCAGCCGCACGATCGCGCAGGCGATGGTCGACTTGCCGCTGCCCGACTCGCCGACGACGGCGAGTGAGCCGCCGCGGGGCACGCTGAAGCTGACGTGGTCGACGGCGCGCACGGGGCCGGCCGGCGTGGGGTAGTCGACGACGAGGTCCTCGACGGCGAGAAACGCCGACGTGTCTACGGCGTCGGCCGCGTCCGGTGTCACTGTTGCCTGGCTCATCGGGCGGCTCCCTGTGGGGCGTGGTCGTCGAGCCCGTCCTCGTCCCACGGCCCGAGGCTCGGGACGGCCGCGAGCAGTTTCCCGGTGTACGGGTGTGCGGGCCGCTCGACGATCTGCTGGGCCGGCCCCGACTCGACGAACCGGCCCTCCTTCATGACGTGGATACGGTCGGACACCAGCCGGGCGACGCCGAGGTCGTGGGTGATCATCAACATGCCCACACCGGTGCGTTCCTGAAGGTCCATCAGCAGGTCGAGGACGCTCGCCTGGACGGTGGCGTCCAGCGCGGAGGTGGGTTCGTCGGCGACCAGCAACTCTGGTTCGGCGGCCAGTGCGACGGCGATGAGGACGCGCTGGAGCATGCCGCCGGAGAACTGGTGCGGGTACGCCTTCCAGCGCGTTTCGGGCCTGCTGATCCGTACCTGGTCCAGCAGGTGGGTGCCGCGCTCGCGGGCCTCGGCCCGGGACAGGCCGGGGTGGCGCAGCCGCAGGGCCTCGCCGAGCTGGCGCCCGACGGTGTGGACGGGGCTGAGCGCGGTCATCGGGTCCTGGGGGATGAGGGACACGGTGCGGCCGCGCGCCCGCCGGGCCGCCCCGGGGTCGGTGACGACGTCCTCGCCGCCGATGCGGGCGGTGCCGGACAGCACGGCGAGTCTTTCGGGCAGCAGCCGCAGCAGGCCCATCGCCGTGGTGGACTTGCCGGAGCCGGACTCCCCGATGAGCGTGACGGTCTCGCCGCGTCGGACGGTGAAACTCACGCCGTCGACGGCGCGGACCACGCCTCGATGGGTGACCAGTTCGATCTGCAGGTCCTCGACCTCCAGCAGGGGGCCGGAGGCGGGGGCGGGGCCGGAGGCGGTGTCGGCGGTCATGGCTCAGGCTCCCTTCGCGGGCTTGGTCGTCTTGGTCGTCTTGGTTGTACGGATGCGGTCTCGCAGGCCGTCGCCCATCAGGTTGACGCCGACCACGAGAAGGGCGATGACCAGGCCCGGGAGCGTGACCAGCCACCAGGAGGTGGTGATGTAGTCCTGCCCGTCGGAGATGATGCGGCCCCAGGTGGCGAACGGCCGCTGGGGTCCGGCGCCCAGGAAGCTGAGGGCGCTCTCCAGGAGCACGGCCTGGGCGAGCAGCAGCAGGACCACCAGGCTCGCGGGGCGCAGGACGTTGGGGATGATGTGCCGTCCCAGGACCGACCAGCTGCGCATACCGAGCAGCCGGGCGGCCGCCACATACGGTTTCTCGCGTTCGACGAGGACCAGGGAGCGGGTCAGCCGGGCCACTTCCGGCCACTGGGCGATCGCGATCACGCAGGTGATGACGGTGACCGACGGGCCGAAGAGGGCGACGACGAGCAGCAGCATCATCAGCAGGGGCAGCGCCATCTGGGCTTCGAGGAGCCGGCTGACGACCGTGTCGATCCAGCCCCCGAAGTAGCCGGCCGCCGACCCCGCGGCGATCCCGATGAGCCCGGAGACGACGACGGCGAGGACGCCCACGGTCAGCGACACCTGGCCGCCGTGCAGGACGCGGGAGAGCAGATCGCGTCCGAGCTGGTCGGTGCCGAACAGGTGCCCGCCGGTGAGCGGCGGCAGCCGGCGCCCCGCGAGGTTCTGGGCGTCCGGGTCCGGCAGCGGCAGCAGGCTCGCGAGGGCCACCGGCAGGGCGACCAGCGCGGTGCACAGGGCTCCCGCCCACAGTTTGAAGCGGGCGCTGCGCCGCTGCCTGGTGGCGGTGGCGCGAGCCAGGTGCCGGGCGGTGACGGCACTGGACCGGGTGCTGCCGGCGGACGGTGTGAGTGTGGCGGACATGGTCAGGCCGCCTTTCCGAGTCGGACCCGCGGGTCGAGGAGCGGGTAGGCGAGGTCGACGAGGAGCTGGACGAGGATGGCGAGGGTCGCCGTGACCAGGACGGTTGCCTGGATGAGCGGGTAGTCGCGGGTCTCCAGGGCGCGGACGACGAGGGACCCGACGCCGGGCCAGCCGAAGACGACCTCGACCAGCACGACGCCGTTGAGCAGCGCCGCGAAGCGGGTGCCGACCGCCGTGACCAGCGGGACGGACGAGTTGGCGAGGGCGTACCGCCAGGTGAGGGCCCGTTCGGAGACACCGCGCGAGCGGGCCACGGTGATGTACGGCGAGGCGAGTGCCGAGGTCATCTCGCGGCGTACGAGCCGTGAGACGAGGGCGAGTTGGAGGGCCGCGATGGTGACGGTCGGCAGGACGAGGCCGCTCCAGGAGGTGAAGCCGGAGGCGGGCAGCACCGGCAGCAGCACGGCGAAGACGGTCAGCAGCATCACGCCGGTCCAGAAGTCCGGCATGGACTGTCCGGTGATGGTCAGGACGTTGGCGCCGAGTTCGCGCGGGGTGTCGGCGTGGCGGGCCATCCACACCCCGAGCGGGACCGCGACGGCCACGGTGACGGCGATCGCCGCGACGGAGAGCGTGATCGTGTAGGGCATGCGGTCCAGGACCACGCTGAGGGCGGAGTCGTGGAAGGAGAAGCTGGTGCCGAGATCGCCGTTCAGCAGGTCGCGCAGGAAGATCCCGTACTGGGTGACCATGGGCTTGTCCAGGCCGAACTGGGCGCGGATCCGCTCCAGGTCGGCGGTGGTGGCGCTCGGCGGCGCGTATGCGGCGGCGGGGTCTCCGGGGGCGAGCCGGACCAGCACGAAGACCGTGGAGATGGTCAGGAAGACGGTCAGCAGGCTCTGGCCGAGACGGCGGGCGAGGTACTTGGTCACGACTCAGCCCTCCAGCCGTACGGCGGTCAGGTCGTAGGAGTTGATCGGCAGCAGCCGGACGCCGTCGACGCGGGCGCGGCGGGCGAGCACGGTCTTCGGCACGAAGGCCCACATGGCCGGCCAGGTGTCCCAGACGGCGTGCTGGGCGGCGGCCAACTTGCGGTCACGGGTGGCGGGGTCGGTCTCGGTGGCCGCGTCGGACAGCTGACGGGCGATGCCGGGGATGACGTAGCCCATGAACGCGTCACCGGTGCGCTCGTCCTCGGCCGTGCCCGCGTACATCGCCTGGAGCATGGTGGTGGCCTGACCGGTGGTGCCGGGGAAGCCGTTGCCGATGACGTCCCAGTCGCCTCCCTTGCCCTGACGCCACTTGAGGATGTCGCCGCCGGGCTCGAACTGCTGAAGGGCGGCGCGCACACCGACCTCCTTCAGCATCTCCGCGACGGCCTCCATCACGGAGGCGTCCGCGGCGAACTCGCCCGACTCCCAGATGATTTTGATCCGGAGCCCGTCGGCGCCCAGGGACCTGAGCAGCTGCCGCGCCCGTGCGGGGTCGTGGACGTAGCGCCCGGTGGGTTCGGCGCCCTGGAGACTGAGGGGGACGACTCCCCGGGCCTGCTCGGCCGAGTCGGTGAGCACGTCCCGGACGAGGGACTCGCCGTCGATGGCGTACGTCAGCGCCCGGCGCACCCGGGCGTCGGCCAGCGGATGCCCCCGCGGCTTGCGGAAGTTGTAGAAGAGCTGGCAGATCCGCACCCCGGAGGTCTGCTCCAGGTGCACGCCGGGCAGCCCGGTGAGCTGTTCGGCGGAGTCTGGGGTGATGGTGTCGATGACGTCCAGTTCGCCGCTGCGCAGGGCGACGACCCGGCTCGACTCCTCCGGTACGAAGCGGACCCGGACCCGTTCGACGGGCGGCCGCCCGCCCCAGTAGTCCGGAACGCGGGCCAGGGTGTACTCGCCCGCGCCGCTGTTGGCGCCGGCCACCCGGTAGGGGCCGGTGCCGACGCCGGAGCGGAGTTCCTCGGGCCGGTTGTCCTTCGCCGGGGTGATGAGGATGTTGGCCATCAGCCGGTCCAGGACGGGCACCGGCTTGCGAGTGTGGAGCAGGAAGGTGCGTTCGCCCGTCGCCTCGACGTCGGGGAGTTCGGGGAACAGGCCGAGGATGAACGAGCCGGCGACCTCTCCGTACAGCCGCACCGCGGTGGCCACGTCGTCGACGGTCACGGGCCGGCCGTCGGAGTAGCGGATCCCGTCGCGCAGGCGGACGCTCCAGGTGGTCGGCGCGGTCATCTCGAACCGGTCGGCGAGGACTCGTGTGAGTCGCATGTCCGGCCCGATGGCCGTGAGGGCCTGACGCACGGCCCGCTGCACGGTCACCGCGGCGTCGAACTGGTTGAGTTTGTTGTCCAGGCTGACCAGCGAGCGGTTCAGCCCGAGCGTGAGGGTGCCGGGGCCGGGGGCGCCGGTGGGTCCGGCACAGGCGGCCAGCGGGGAGAGAGCGAGACCGGCGCCGCCCGCGGCGCCCCAGCGCAGCAGGGTTCGACGGCTGGGCTTCTCACTCGTCTCACTCGGAGGAGTTCGGGTCATCGTCGACCTCTCGGGGATTCTTTGTGCGGCGACCGGCTCGGGACGGCCTCCGGTCCCGCAGGAGGCCGTCGGTTGCCGTCGGTTTCTGTCGCGCCGGAAACCGTTCCACGGTTGCGCGGATCACGCAAGAGGTCTCGCGCACATCGCGCAGGATGTGCCATCATCGAGCGCCGAGGCCGCCCCGCGTGTCTCTCTTCGACCACCGGCCCAGGAGGATGATGTGCCCTTCCCCTCCCCCGCCCCCTGCCCAGACGAGCGGGTGGCGCGACGTGTCCTCGCGCTCGCCGACGACCTGTCCGGGGCGGCGGAGACCGCGGTGGCGCTCGGCGTGCCGGGCCGGATCGTGCTCGGCCCGGCGCCCTTGGACCCGCACGCGTACGGCGAGGCCGTCGTCGTCGACCTCGACTGCCGGTCCCTGCCCGCGGCCGACGCGGCCCGCCGCGTACGCGAGGCACTGCGCGCCGTGCCCTCGGACGTTCTGGTGCTGAAGAAGGCCGACTCGCTGCTGCGGGGCAACCTCGCCGCCGAAACGGCCGCCTGCGCCGAAGGCGTGGAGGGCGTCGTCGTCGCCACCGCCCTGCCCGCCCTCGGCCGCACGGTCCGCGGCGGTGTCGTCCATCTCGACGGCGTCCCCCTGCACACCACGGACGCCTGGCGGGCGGAGAGCACCGCGCCCCCGCCGTCGATCTCCGCCGCGCTCGGGGACGCCCGTACGACCCTCGTCCCGCTGGAGGCGGTACGGGGCGACGCGTTGCCCGGCGTGCTGCGCGCGGCGGTCGACGCCGGACACCTTCCGGTGTGCGACGCGGAGACGGACGCGGACCTGGACCTGATCGCCGAGGCGGCACTCACCTGCGGGCCCGGTGTTCGTCTGATGGGCACGAGCGGCCTCGCCGCGGCGGTCGGCCGCCTGCTGAGGCGTACCGACGGGACGTCGGCCGCGACCACGGCGGTTCCGGCTCCGGGCGCGGGACGCCCGCGACGGCCCCTCCTGGTCGTCGTCGGCACCGCCGATCCCTCCGCGCCTGCGCAGATCGCGCAACTCACGCAGCGCGGCGCCCGCCATGTATCCGTGAACCCCGACGCCCCGACCTCGGACGTCATGAACTTCGACGACCTGGCCGATGTCACCGTCCTCAGCATCGACAACGGCCCGGGCATCCGGCCCGCTTCGGCACACCGTCTGGTGTCCGCACTCGCTCGCCTCGCCGCCGACCGCGCGGGCGATGCCGACCTCGTCCTGACGGGTGGTGAGACCGCCCGCCGCGTCCTCGACGCGCTCGGCGTCGCGCGCCTGGCGCCGCTCGGCCAGATCCACCACGGCGCCGTCCACGCACGCACGCCCGACGGACGCGATGTCGTCACCCGGCCCGGCAGCTTCGGCGACACCGATTCCCTGCTGCGGATCGCCACGGCGCTCCGGCCGGACCTCCCCCACCTCCCACCGCAAGGAGACCTCCCGGTGAACGCGATCCCGACCGCCGACCACCACCGTTCGCTGCCGCTCATCGCGGTGACCATGGGAGACGGTGCGGGCATCGGCCCTGAGGTGATCGTCCCGGCGCTGCTGCACCCGGACACCCTCGCCCGCTGCCGTCCCGTCGTCATCGGTGATGCCGGGCGACTGCGGCAGGCCGCCGCGATCCTGGGTGCCGACTGCGACATCGTCTCCGTGAACGCCCCGGGCGAGGCCGAGTTCCCGCCGGGCCGCGTCAACGTCGTGGACCTCGACCTGCTCCCCGCCGACCTGCCCTGGGGCGAACTGTCCGCCGTCGCCGGCGAGGCCGCCTACCAGTACGTACGGGTGGCCGCGGACCTCGCCTTGAAGGGCGCCGTGCACGGCATCTGCACCGCGCCGCTCAACAAGGAGGCCCTGCACTTGGCCGGGCATCTCTACCCGGGCCACACCGAGTTGCTGGCACACCTCACCGGCGTGGACGAGGTGTCGATGATGCTGTCCACGCCCAAGGTGAAGGTCATTCACGTCACCACCCACATCGGCCTGATCGACGCCGTACGGCGCATCGAGCCGGGCCTGGTCGAGCGCACGGTGCGCCGCGGTCACGACGCGATGGTGCGGGCCGGTGTCGCGAAGCCGGTGATCGGCGTCTGCGGCATCAACCCGCACGCGGGTGAGAACGGACTGTTCGGATACGGCGAGGAGGAGGAGAAGATCGTCCCCGCCCTCGACGTGCTGCGCGCGGACGGCATCGACGCCCGCGGCCCCCTCCCGGCCGACACTGCCTTCTTCCTCGCCGGGCGCGGCGACTACGACCTGATCGTCGCGATGTACCACGACCAGGGGCACGGCCCGGTGAAGGTGCTGGGCATCGAGGCGGGCGTCAACCTGACCGTGGGACTGCCCGTCATCCGCACCTCGGTGGACCATGGAACGGCCTTCGACATCGCGGGCAAGGGCGTGGCCGAGGCCGGTAGCATGGTCGAGGCCATGCGCCAGGCAGCCGAGATGTCGTCCGCAGCGGGCCGCTGAGACCGCCGCTCGCAGTCCGCAGTCCGCAGTCCGCGCAGAGAAGGACTTCACGACAGATGTCTCCCCTCGGATCCAAGGCCCGGCGCGAACGGATCCTGTATGTGGCCACCACGACCGGCCTCACCAGCGTCGAGGAGTTGTCGCAGCGCTTCGGTGTCACGCCGTCCACGATCCGCCGCGACCTCGCCAAGCTGACCGCCGACGGCCGGCTGGCCCGCACCTACGGCGGCGCCATGGCGCTGACCGCCCATCCCGAGGCGTCGCTGCGGCAGCGTACGGGCGAGGCGTTCGAGGAGAAGCGGGCCATCGCGCGCCGCGCCGCCATCGAGGTGCGCGCCGGTGAGACGGTGCTGCTGGACGCCGGATCGACCGTGGGCGCCCTCGCCCACGAACTGCGCTCCGCGAAGGAACTGACGGTCGCGACCACGGGGCTGACGGCCCTACAGGAACTCTCCGACGTCGAGACGGTGCACGTCGAGTGTCTCGGCGGCACTCTGCGGCCGCTGAGCCAGGGCTTCGTCGGTCCGCTGACCGAGGCCGCACTGGAACGGATGACCTTCGACCGGGTCTTCCTCGGTACCGACGGCATCTCGCCCGAGCACGGCATCTGCGAGGCCGACCTGCGCCAGACGCGGCTGAAGGAACTGATGGCCCGCCGCGCCGACCATGTGTACGTCCTCGCGCACGCGGCGAAGCTCGGCCGCCGCCCCTTCCACGCCTGGGCGAAGCTCCCGGCCGACTGGACCCTCGTCACCGACGACGGCGCCGACCCGTCGATCGTCGCCGAGTTGCGCGGGCGAGGCATCGAGGTGGTGCTGACCGAGGTGCCGGCGTCCACCGACCCGGAGCACCGGACGTCGCCCTCATGACCTCGACGGAGAGCGCCGAGCACCCTGGGACGCGGGTCGGGCGGGTGCTCCATGACCACTGAGACACGGCACGCCCTGGTCACCGGCGTCAGCTCGGGAATCGGCGAGGCGATCAGCGGTCGCCTGCTGCGGGAGGGCTGGCAGGTCACCGGGATCAGCCGCCGCCGTCCGGTCCCCGCGCCGGGGCTGACCTGGCTCCCGGCGGATCTGGCCGAGCCCACCGAGCTGGTCCGGGTCCTCGACGGCGTACCCGCCCCGGACGCCGTCGTGCACGCCGCCGGGCTCCAGCGCTCGGCACCGCTGGGCGAACTGTCCGCCGAAGACGGCGAGTTGATGTGGCGGGTACACGTACACGCCGCCACGATCCTCGTCGACACCCTCGCCGACCGGCTGCCCGACGGGGCCCGCGTGGTCCTCGTCGGCAGCCGTACCGCGACCGGCGTACCCGGCAAGAGCCAGTACGCCGCGACCAAGGCCGCCCTGCCCGCGCTCGCGCGCTCCTGGGCCGCGGAACTGGCCGTCCGTGGCATCACCGTCAACGTGATCGCCCCCGGCCCCACCGACACTCCGATGCTGTCCGACCCCGGCCGCGCCCGCACGCCCCCGGCACACCCGCCCCTGGGCCGGTTCGTCTCTCCCGACGAGGTCGCCGGCCTGACCGCGTTCCTCCTCGGCCCGGACGGCGGAGCGATCACCGGACAGCAACTCGTCCAGTGCGCCGGGGCCTCACTTTGACATCTGCGCGCCGGGATGTGGCTGCTGGGCGACCGGAACGAAAAAGGTCCCGATGTTTCGGCGCAGTCTCTCTGCGGCAACCCGGTCCGCCGCTGCTTCGGCGGCATTGGTGCTGTGCAACTTGAATGTGCCGCAGGCCGAACCAGGCGACCAGCGCTATCACGGGCCAGTGGAGCGGGAGATGGAGTTGATGCCGTCGGCTGTGCCGCTCTCGCGCTGCGGCACGGCGGCCATGATGATCGCCGGCGTGGCCGCGTAACCGAGACTGATGGCAGCGCCCACGAACGCGCCTGCCGCGATGACCGACGGAGGGCGGCTGTGGTCCAGGGCGAGCCAGGCGAAGCCCGCCGCGCCGCTCGCCGAGGCCGGCGCCAGGACCATCCGCGGACCGTACCGGCGGACCAACTGTCCGCCGACCGGCGCGGTGAGCAGCGACACCACGTGCTGGGCAGCAGGTACTCCGCTGAGGAGCGCGGCACACTCGCGTCGAATCCGTTCGCCCCGGTGCTCAGCGCGGCCTTCGCACGGGAACGCGACGACAGGAGCACAGCCGCCAGGCGGGATGCCGACACCCGCCCTACCTGACCTCCCCGTTTCGTTTGGGCCGCCCTTTTCCGCCGGGCCTCACCTGGGCGCCGAGACGTGACCCCGGGGTGAGCGGACGACTGTGGAACCAGGCTCGGATGTTCCCTGCCCCGCACTGAGCCCGTCCAGCAGGAGGTCCCCGAGCTCGGAGAACGCGTCGCCGGCGGTCAGTCCGGTCCTCTCCAGGAGGACCCCCGACTGGACCGCGTCGATGGTGACCGCGACGACGTGGGCGGCGAAGTGTCCGTTGAGCGCGCGGAAAACGCCGCTCTGCACGCCGTCTTCGATCAGTTCGTGGACCCGGTGCGCCGCGGCGGCGGAGTTCGTGCGGTAGATCTGCGCCGTCGGCTCGTAGCCGACCATGTCGTCGTAGAAGGCGTGGGAATGGCGGCGCATGGCCGTGCCCACGCCGGTGAGGTAGACCCGGATCCGCTGCCTGGGATCGGGCTCGGCCTGGACAGTCTGTTCGATCTCGGTTGTCGCGTCCCGGAAGAAGGCACGGGTGACCGCCAGCACCAGTTGTTCCTTCGTGGAGGCGAGGCTGTACAGCGTCGCCTTGGAGCACCCCAGTCGCTGGGCGAGCTCATCCATGGTCACCGCGGTGAAGCCTTCGGCCAGGATGATCGCCTCGGCCTGGCGCAGCAGTTCGTCCCGCCGCCGGGTGTCGACGACCCGCCTGCGCGCCGTTCGGCGCGGACGTCGGTCGCGCGAGTCAGGTTGGGCCGTCACCGCAGCAGTCTCCCATGAGCGTCTCCGTCGAAAGCGGCGGCTGGTCGCCCGGACCGGAAGACCGGCCCTGGCGAAAGAAAGAAGCTACCAGGGTACCGTCGAACGTACCCGGACGTGCGGAAGCGACAAGTCCCGGCTTTCGCTCGTCCAGGTTCCGCAGCGCAGCCGACGCCTGTTCCAGGGGGACCGTTGGGCAGGGCCAGGTGGTCGGCTCAGATGCGACAACCTCCAGCGTGCTCAGGCGAGTTCGCGTTTCATGATCTTGCCGGTGGGGGTCAAGGGCAGTGCATCGACGAACTGGACGACGCGCGGGTATTTGTACGCGGCGAGCCGCTCCTTCGCCCAGGCGGCGAGCTCCTCCTCACTCGTGCCGCTCCCGGCCTTCTTCACCACGACGGCCTTGACCTCCTGACCGTGGGAGTCGTGCGGTACGCCGATGACGGCGACCAGTGAGACGGCGGGGTGCTCCATGAGCACTTCCTCGACCTCGCGCGGGTAGACGTTGAAGCCGCCGCGGATGATCAAGTCTTTGGATCGGTCGACGATGTAGTAGAAGCCGTCCTCGTCCTTGCGGGCGAGGTCGCCGGAGCGGAACCAGCCGTCCTTGATCGCCTCGGCCGTCGCCTCGGGCCGTTTGTAGTAGCCCTTCATGACGTTGTGCCCCTTGATCGCGATCTCCCGATCTCGCCGGGGCCGCCCTCGATCTCGGACCAGTCGTCGCGAATCAGCTTCATCTCCACGCCCGGGATCGGCCTGCCGATCGACCCGACGCGGGGCTCCTCTCCGAACCGGGAGAAGGAGGCGGCCGGGGAGGTCTCGGAGAGTCCGTATCCCTCGAGGATCGCGACGCCGAAGCGGTCCGTGAACTGCTTGTGGATCTCGGCGGGCAGCGCCGAGCCGCCGGCCACCGCCACGCGGAGATTCGTGGCCAGGCGGGCGATGTCGACGGTGTCGTCGAGGGCTGCGAGAAGAGCCCAGTACATCGTCGGGACGCCGGCGAAGAGCGACACGTCGTGGTCGAGCATGAGACGCAGGGCTGCCCGCGCCTCGAACCTCGGCTGCATCACGATCGTGCCGCCGAAGGCGAGGGCGCCGTTCTGGCTCACGGACTGGCCGAAGGCATGGAACAGCGGCAACGCGCACAGGTACGTGTCGGGGCGGCGCTCGGGATCTACGGCGAACAGGTCCATGCCGGCGAGCACGTTGTCGTACACGTTGCGGTGCCGCAACTCCGCGCCCTTGGGCCGGCCGGTCGTGCCGGAGGTGTAGAGGACCACCGCGGTGTCGTCCTCGTCCCGCTCGACCGTCTGGAACGTCACCGGCTGCTCGGCGACTCCCTCGGCGTACGACTCCGGCGTCCCGTCCCCGGCCCACGGCGCGCCACCACCCTCGATCAGGAAGAACTCGGTACAGCCCTCACTGGCCTGGAATCCCTCCCACGCGGTCTGCCCGATCGGCAGCTCCGCCGTGCCTTCGAACGCGAAGTACGCCTTCGCGTCGGAGTCGGTGAGGTGGTAGGCGACCTCGCGAGCCTTCAACAGCACGTTCAGCGGGACGACCGCCGCCCCGGCCTTGAGGATGCCGAAGTAGACGCTGGTGAAGTGGGGCACGTTGGGGCAGGACAGTGCGACCTTGTCACCCGGCCGGATTCCGCGCGAGACGAGCAGGTTCGCGACCCGGTTGACCGCTGCGTCGAGAGCTCTGTAGGTGATGCGGTCGTCACCGAAGACGATCGCGGTGCGCTCCGGGTACCGGGACACGGAATCCGTCAGGATGCGTGGCACATTGCGGCTCGGGCTGTGCATCGTCGTTCTCCTGGCGCTCGGGGTGAGACGAAGGCGTGGTAGGTCACGTCTGGACGAAGTCCGGAGGCCGCACGGAGCCGTCGACTTCCCGGCCCGGCAGCGCGGCGAACTCGAGGGTGGCGTTCCGGCCAGGACGGCGACCGGAGAGTCGGCGAACTCTGGCGCGCGCGGTGGTGCGCGCGCGTAGCTGGAGCCGCCGTCGTGGTCGGCCGTCCCGGCCGTCGCCTGCCGGACCGGGACCAGGACCGGGACCGGGACCGGGTCGAGGTCGCGGGCGTCGCGGACCTGCGCGCCACCGCGGGCCATGTCGGCGTCCGTCGACCGTCCCGGTCCGGCAGGGGCGCGGGTCGTGCGACTGCCGCGCCGGTACCGCTCGGTCAGATCTTCGTCTTCTCCCGGACCCACGCGCCGATCTGTGCGATGGCGGCGTCGGCCTCCGGAACCCGGCCGGCGCCGTAGACGTAGGAGTGCTGGCCTCCGGGGAAGACCACGGTCGTCGTGTCGATTCCGGCATCCTTGACGCGGGCGGCGAACTCCTCGCTCTCGCCGGCCAGGACCTCGTACGTGCCCCAGGAAACGAGGGTTGGAGGCAGACCGCTCAGGTCCGCCCGGTTCAGGTTGATCCGGGTGTCCGTGAACTCGATTCCCGTGCCGCCGACCCAGGACTCCCGGAAGAAGGCCAGCAGCTCCTTGCTGAGTAGCTTGTCCGTCCCGGCGTTGGTCACCATGGTCTCGTTGGCGATCTCGAGGTCGCACCAGGGAGAGATCGACACGACGGCGCCAGGCAGGGGCTGCTTCTTGTCGCGGAGGCGAAGCGCCAGGGCGACGGCGATGAACCCGCCGACCGAGTGGCCGATCGTGACGATGTTCCCCGGCTCATACCCTTCGGACAGCAGCCAGTTGAAGGCCGCCTCAGCGTCGTCCACCTGAGCCGGGTACTTGTGTTCCGGTGCCCGCCTAAAGTCCAGGACCAGTACGGGGGCCCCAGCGGCCTTGGCGATATGGCCGGCGAGCTTCCGGTCGACGAACGCCGACGAAAATACGGTACCCCCGGCATGACTGTGCAGGAGGACGTAGTCCGTGTTGGCGTCGACCGGTTCGCACCAGATACCCAGCACGCCACCCGCGTCCACCTCCCGATAGGTGACGCCCTCCGGCTCCCGCGCCATGAGATGGGAGCTCTCCACCCGGGTCCGATTCGTGTCCAGTTCGGACTCGGGAATCGCCATTGCGGCGAAGAAGTCCGCGAACTCGATCGCTTCCGGGCTCAGTTCAACAGCAGCGTGCTCAGACACGTGGCACCTCCATGGGGCCATCTGGGCATACCAGCCCGCCAGGACCGGTATCTCCGGGGTTTGTCAGGCGGTGTGGTGGGGGTTGTCAGGCGGTGTGGGCGGGGTAATCGGTGTAGCCGGCCTCGCCGCCGCCGTAGAAGGTGGCGGGGTCGGGGGTGTTCAGCGGCGCTCCGGTGCGTACGCGCTCGACCAGGTCGGGGTTGGCGAGTGCCATCACGCCGACGGTGACGATGTCGGCCAGGCCGTCTTCGACGTCCTTCGCGCGAGTGGCGATGTCGGTGCCGGCCCGGTTGAGAACCAAGGTGTTCGGCCACAGCTTGCGGAGGGTGTGCAGGAGTTCGTCGTCCCCGCCGTGGCCGATGTGCAGGTAGGCGAGGTCGAGCGGGGCGAGGGCGCGCACGAGTGCCGGGTACAGCTCGTGAGTGTCGCTCTCCGCGATGTCGTTGAACGGGTTGCCGGGAGAGATCCGCAAGCCGGTGCGGCCGGCGCCGATCTCCTCGGCCACGGCGGTGGCGACCTCGACGGCGAAGCGGATGCGGTTCTCGATGGAGCCGCCGTAGCGGTCGGTGCGCTGGTTGGTGTTGTCGGCGAGGAACTGGTGCACGAGGTAGCCGTTGGCGCCGTGGATCTCGACGCCGTCGGCACCGGCCGCGATGGCGGCCGCGGCGGCGCGGCGGAAGTCGTCGACCGTGGCGGCGACCTCCTCGGTGGACAGTTCGCGCGGTACCGGCATCTCCTGAGGGCCGGACATGGTGAACATTTCGCCGGCTGGCTGGACCGGGGAGGGGGCGACCGGCTGCCGGTGGTGGGGAGTGTTGTCGGGGTGGGACATCCGTCCGGCGTGCATGAGCTGGATGACGATGCGTCCGTCGACGCCGTGCACGGCCTCGGTGACCTTGCGCCAGCCTGCGATGTGCTCCTCGGAGTAGATGCCGGGGGTGAGGATGTAGCCCTGGCCGTCGGCGTTGGGCTGGGTGCCTTCGGTGATGATGAGGGCGTGCGAGGCGCGCTGGGCGTAGTACTCGGCGTTCAGCTCGGTGGGTATGCCTTCCGGGGTGGAGCGATTCCGCGTCATGGGGGCCATCGCCAGCCGGTGCGGCAGGGAGATCTCCCCGGTGGTGATCGGGTTCCACAGGGCGTTCAACATCGATGTTCCTCGCAAATAAAGGGTTAGAGAGAGCTGCGGGGTGGCCGGCTGCCGGCCGGATGGGCCCGGTGACATGACCGCAGTCATTGCGCTGCTGGGCCCCGGTTACTCGTGTGCGGCAGCGGCCGTGCCGTTGTCACAGAGGGACTTCCGCGCCGGAGTCGGAGCGGCGGTCAGCCGCGGTAGCGATCGGCCGGGACCCGCCGCGACAGGTTCGGGACGAGCGTCTGACGCGCCTTCTCGAACGACTCCCAGTCGCTGATGTCCGGCAGTGACGGGATGGTGACGGTCTCCCCGGCGTCGAGGCCGGCGAGCGCCGCGTCGACGACGTCGTCCGCGCTCATGATCCACTCGTCGGGGAACGCCTCGAGGTCGGCGCCGGAGCCGTCCCAGAACTCCGT
>NZ_JBFAIR010000076.1:0-22145 GCF_040654815.1 Streptomyces sp. NPDC050619
ACCTCAAGAGTCCGCGCAATCGAGCAGTTGGACGTGTCCCGGTCGAGTCGATGATCCATACCGGCGTCCTGCAGAACTTCGGTCCACGCATCCATAGGGTGATCCTAACTCCTCCTGGGTTTACTTTTCCATACCCAGGAAGTAGCGTCGTGGCCGGCACATCACCCCGGCCGCACGCGAGAAACGAGCGCGCAGGGAGACCTGCGCGAAGAATCACATCAACCACCAAAAACACCCACATGAAAGGCGGCCGACATGAAGGCATTCGTCGTCGAGAAGTACGGCAAGGACGGCGTACGCGCCGCAGAGGTACCCGAGCCCACGGTCGGAGACCGCGACGTCCTGGTCAAAGTGAGCGCCGCGAGCATCAACCCGCTGGACAAAATGATCCGCAACGGGGAGTTCAAGCAGCTCATCAAGTACAAGCCAGCGTTCGTGCTCGGCCACGACCTGGCCGGCGTCATCACGCAGGTCGGCTCCGCCGTACACGGCCTCAAAGTCGGCGACGAGGTCTACGCCCGTCCGCGCGACCTGCGGATCGGAGGCTTCGCGGAGTTCATCGCGATCGACATGGACGACGTCGCGCCCAAGCCGGCCTCCCTCACCCTCCAGGAGGCAGCCGCGGTGCCCCTGGTGGCCCTGGCCGCCTGGCAGGTTCTCGTCGACCGTGCCCATGTGAAGCCGGGGCAGAAGGTGCTGATCCACGCCGGTGCCGGTGGCCTCGGTTCGACGGTCATCCAGCTCGCCAAGCACCTCGGCGCCACCGTGGCGACGACCACGAACACCGACACAGAGAAGCTGGTCAGGGACCTCGGCGCCGACGTCGTCGTCGACTTCACCAAGGAAGACTTCTCGAAGGTACTGTCCGGCTACGACCTGGTGCTGGACTCCGTGGGCGGTGCGAACCTCGAGAAGTCGCTGACCGTGCTGAAGCCCGGCGGCCTGGCCGTCAGTGTCGTCGGCCCGCCGGACACCGGCTTCGCCAAGCAGCTCGGCGCCCCCTCCTTCATGGGCCTGGTCATGAACACCCTCAGCCGCAAGATCCGCAAGCAGGCCAAGGCACTGGGCGTGCGCTACGAGTTCTTCTTCATGCAGGCCAACGGCTCCCAGCTGCGCAAACTCGGCGCCCTCTATGACAGCGGGAAGCTCCGCCCGGTCATCGACAGCACCTTCCCGTTCGACCAGACGCGCGAGGCGATGGCGCACGTCGAGCAGGGCCGCACCAAGGCCGGCAAGGTCGTGGTCTCGATGGTGCCCGCCAACGACTGAGACCAGGCCGACCACAGACCCTCCGCCCGGCACGGTCACCGGAGGGGGCGACGACGCCGTCGACGATCCAGGCTGCCGCGCGGCAGCCTGTGGGGCCCGGCGCTCCCCTCTCATGGACGCGCGACCCTGCACGCCAGCCCCTTGCGCGAGGCAATGTCCCGCTCACGGCGGACATGCTCAGGCCGGCAGCGTCCGTCCGTCGAGCGACGCACGTTGCCAGTTGGGAGCGCGGTCCTTGTCGACCAGGGCCGCACGGACGCCCTCCAGGAAGTCCGGCGTGCGGATGGTCGTGCGCGTGAGGGCGAGTTCGGCGTCGAGGCACTCGCGCAACGTGCGCTGCCTGCCCCGGGCCAGCAGGGCGTGAGTGATCTCCAGGCTCTGCGGCGAGGCGGACTCCAGGGCGACCAGCGCATCTGCCGCCCAAGGGGTGTCGAGGTGGCGCAGGCGTTTCTCGATCTCGCCGAGGGTCGGCGCGCCGAACGCCCAGTCCACGTCCCCGCGTACCTCCGCCAGCCTGCTGCCCGTCACCGGGGAACGGTCGGCGAGGCGGTTCAGGACGACGTCCACCGGTTCGCCGGGGTCGTCCGCCAGGGCATCCCCGACCGCGTCGATCCCCTCCGCGGGGACGAAGTGCGTGGCCAACCCCGTGTACAGGGCCTCGGCCGCGTCGAGCCGGTGCCCGGTCAGTCCCAGGTACATGCCGATCGCGCCTGGCAGCCTCGGCAGAAAGTAGCTGGCCCCGACGTCCGGGAAGAACCCGATCGCGGTCTCGGGCATCGCCAGCACCGCGCGCTCGGTGACGACGCGAAAGCCGCCGTGGATGGACAGACCTAGACCGCCGCCCATGCACACGCCGTCGATCAGCGACACGATCGGCACGGGATACTCGGCGATCCGGGCGTTGAGCCGGTACTCGGAGGCGAAGAACCGCTCACTGGCCTCGGCATCCCCGGCGAGGCTGTGCTCGCGGATCGTACGGATGTCTCCGCCGGCGCAGAACGCCTTCGCGCCGGTACTGGCGAGCACCACTGCGGACAGCGGTGTGTGCTCCCACCCGGCGAGCACACGGTCGATCGCGGCGATCATGTCTGTCGTCAGGGCGTTGAGCGCCTTGGGCCGGTTCAGCAGGATCCGGCCGACGCCCCGGTGGACGTCGGCGAGAACCTCGACCGCAGCGGTGTCAGTCATGGGTCAGCACCTCGTACTCCACGGTGACCTGGCTGTCGTGGCCATCACAGTTCCTCACTCGCCGGGTGTCAGGCGTAGATCTGCGCGTAGAGATCCTGGATCTCGTCCGCGGTGGGTACGACGGGGTTGTTGGCGGGGGATCCGGACGCGAGCGCCTGCTCGGCCATGAGGGGCAACAGGCGGAACCACTCGTCCTTGTCGATGCCATGGGCTTGAGGGGTGGGCACCTCAAGATCCTGGCACAGGGCTCGGAGCGCCTCGACGAGCCTATCGGCGGCCAAGGCGTTGCTGTCGCCGTCGGTGGCGGATCCGAGGGCGCGGGCGCAGTCGGCGTACCGGCTCTCGGCGGCGGGCACGGAGAACGCGGTCACCGCGGGGAAGAGCATCGCGTTCGACAGGCCGTGGGCGACGTGGAAGTGAGCGCCGATCGGACGGCTCATGCCGTGCACCAGCGCCACGCTGGAGTTGGAGAAGGCGATGCCGGCCTGGGTCGCGGCGAGCATCATCGCCTCGCGAGCCTCGGTGTCCGACCCGTCGGCGTAGACGCGGCGGAGGTGCCGGCCGATGGTCCGGATCGCGTTCAGGGCGAGGCCGTCGGAGAACGGATTGGCCTTGCGGCTCACGTACGCCTCGACGGCATGGGTGAGTGCGTCGACGCCGGTGTCGGCGGTCAGCCGGGCCGGCATCGACAGGGTCAGTTCGTAGTCGACGACGGCGGCGACCGGCAGGAACGCCGGCCCCAGACAGAGCATCTTCTCGTCCGTGGCGCTGTCGGTGATGATCGTGAACTGGGTGGCCTCCGAGCCGCTGCCCGCGGTCGTCGGGACCGCGATCACCGGAAGGGCCGGGCCGAGGTTGGTGTGCGGGGCCTTGTAGTCCCGCATCCGCCCGCCCTGGACGCCCAGCAGGCCGAGGGCCTTGGCGGTGTCCATCGGGCTGCCGCCGCCGAATCCGATCACCGAGTCCGCGCTGTGTTCCCGCAGCACGGTCAGGCCCGCGTCGAGCGAGTCGGTCGTCGGATCCGGGACGGTGCCGGCGAACAGGTGCGGCTGCACTCCGGCATCCCTCAGCGTCGCCATCAGCCGTTCCGCCGCACCGGTACCGGCAAGGAAGGCGTCCGTCACCAGCAGGGGGCGGCGCAGGCCCAGCCCTGCGACGACGTCGCCCAGCTCGCCGACGGCACCGCCGCCGACGCGCAGGATCCGCGGGAGGGAAAGGCTGGCAACCATGGCGGCCCTTTCGGCAGAACGGCGGGGCATGTCGCGCCCACTGCCCTGACTGTGCGGCCCCGCGCTGTGTGCGAACAACGACCAATAGCGCACAGCCGCTGTGCGGAAATGCAGATACGGTCGGGCCGTGCACCCCCACTCCCCGGACGAGAACCCCGCCCCGCAGCCGACCGGCTCCCATCGCCCGGTCGACCCGCGCAAACTCCGCGCGGACGATCTGCGCTACCTGCTCGCGCTGTCCCGTACCGGACGCCTGGTGACGGCCGCCGACGCACTCGGCGTGGATCACACCACCGTGTCCCGCCGTATCGCCGCGCTGGAGAAGAGCATCGGCCTGCGCCTCATCGAGCGCGGGACGGAGGGATGGACGCTGACGGACATCGGAAGAGCCGTCTCGGAGAACGCGCGCGCGATCGAGGAGGCCATCGACCGCGTCGTCGACACCGTGGCGGGCCAGGACTCGCCGTCCCTGCACGGCACGGTGCGCGTCAGCGCGCCCGACGGCTTCGGCACCGCCTTCGCCACCCCCGCCCTCGTGCGGGTGCGCCGACGGCACCCCCAGCTCCAGGTCGAACTCATCACGGCGACACGACAGCTCGCCCTGCGCCCGTCCGGTTTCGATCTCGCTCTCGTCATCGGCGTTCCCTCCAGCAGCCGCCTGGTGACCGAGCACCTCACCGACTACACGCTGGGGCTCTACGCCTGTGACGACTACCTCACCCGGCACGGCCGGCCGGAGACGCCGGCCGAGCTGCGCGAGCACCCGCTCATCTTCTACATCGAGTCGATGCTCCAGGTCGGCGACCTCGACATCGAACGCCACCTTCCCGGCATGACCCCGGCGTTCTCCTCGACGAACGTCTTCGCCCAGCTCGAAGCCACCCAGCAGGGGGCCGGCATCGGCGTCCTGCCGGCCTTCCTGACCCAGCGGACGCGACTGCGCCGGCTGCTCGCCGACGAGATCGACATCCGGCTCCCCATCACCCTGGCCGTCCGCCGCGAGGCCGTGACGCACCCCGCCGTACGCGCCGTATGGACCGCTCTCCGGCATGAGGTCACCGAACGGGCCGCCGAACTGCTCCCGGCATGAACTCCGATTCCGCCCTCCTGGCCGGCGCCCCAGGGTCATCTAGGTTTACTTTCCTATACTCAGCAAGTAGCGTCATGGCCGGCACATCCACTCGGCTGCCGCGGGGGAACCTCGCACGGCACCCGTCTGAGGAGGAGTACCACCATGGGAGCAAGCCCAGAGGCACACGAGTTCGCGGAGTTCTTCGCGAGTGTGAGCGCCAGGTCGTCGACACCCGGCCTCGACCTGGCCGTCATCCGCGACATCATCGACTCGAACCACAAGGCGTCGACCGAGCCGGAAGGCGTGACCTACGCCGAAGTCGACGCGAACGGCGTCCCCGCCCTGTGGGCCATCCCCGAGGGCGCCGACCCCGACAAGGCGCTGCTCCACTTCCACTTCGGCGGATCGGTCGCCGCGTCCATGCACTCGGACCGCAAGGCCGCCGGCCACATCGCGAAGGCGGCCGGAGCCCGCTCGCTCGTCGTGGACTTCCGCCGGGCCCCCGAGCACCCTCACCCCGCACAGCTCGACGACGCCGAGACCGCCTACCGGTGGCTGCTCTCCCAGGGCTACGAACCACGCAACATCGGCAGCACGGGCCACTCGATCGGCGGCACCCTCGCGGTGATGCTCCCGCTGCGCCTGCTCGCGCAGGGCGAGGCGACCCCGGGCGCGATCGTCAGCATCTCGCCGTGGACCGACCTCACCATCCAGAACGCGTCGGTGGACGCGAACGAAGACAACGACAAGTTGCTCAGCCGGAGCACCCTCGAATTCTTCCGGGCAGCCTGGCTGCAGGAGCCCGGAGTGGACTTCACCGACCCGCAGATCAGCCTCGTGAACGCTGATCTGACCGGCCTGCCGCCCACGACCGTCCACTACGGCGAGTACGAGACCCTCGCCGACGACGGCGCCCAGCTCGGCCGCCGCCTCACCGACTTCAAGGTCACTTCCGAGGTCCACCCGATGCCCGAGGGCCAGCACTCGTTCATCATGGGTGCGGGGCGCGTACCCGAGGTGGACCAGGCGATCCAGCAGATGGGCCAGTGGCTCCGTACGCACCTCGGCGCGTGAGCAGCAGCCGCACCTGACAGCGGGGGCTGCCGGCTGCCCCACCACCTCGATACCGGTGACCGGTCCGCCGGTCTCCGGCATCCCGCTCGACCCTGCCGGCCCGGCATGCGGTACTTGTGTCCGACACAGTTCCGCACGCAGCAACACCACCGTCCCTTGATGCCACGAAGGAGTGCGCGATGGGAACATACGAGGATGTCTTCCGCGCCAGTACCGAGGACCCGGAGAGCTTCTGGCTGAAGGCGGCCGAGGGCATCGACTGGGATGTCACTCCGCGACGCGCCCTGGATTCCTCGGGCGCACCCTTCTACCGCTGGTTTCCCGACGGTCGGCTCAACGTCTGTTTCAACGCGCTCGACCGGCACGTCGAAGCCGGCCGCGGCGAACAGCCGGCGCTCGTCTACGACTCACCCGTGACCGACACCCGGCGCACCTACACGTACGCGCAGCTGAGGGACGAGGTGGCGGCCTTCGCCGGAGCGCTCGCGCAACTCGGCGTGGGACACGGCGACCGCGTGGTGATCTACATGCCGATGGTCCCCGAGGCCGTCGTAGCGATGCTGGCCTGCGCACGGATCGGCGCGGTCCACTCGGTCGTCTTCGGCGGGTTCGCCCCGCGCGAACTCGCCCTCCGTATCGATGACGCGGCCCCGAAGGTGGTCGTCTCCGCCTCCTGCGGCATCGAGGGCAAGCGGGTCATCCCGTACAAGCCCCTGCTCGACCGGGCGATCGAGCTCGCGGTCCACAAGCCGGAGAAGAGCGTGATCCTGCAACGCCCGCAGGAGCCGGCCGAGTTGGGGCCCGACGATCTCGACTGGGGCGACCTGGTCGCCGCCGCGCCGCCGGCCGACTGCGTTCCCGTCGCCGCCACCGATCCCCTCTACATCCTCTACACGTCCGGAACGACCGGAAAGCCCAAGGGAGTCGTGCGTGACTGCGGCGGTTACGCGGTCGCCCTCCGCTGGTCCATGGGAGCCGTCTACGACGTGGGCCCGGGCGAGACGATGTTCACCGGTTCGGACGTCGGCTGGGTCGTCGGGCACTCGTACATCGTCTACGCGCCCCTGCTGGCCGGAGCCACGACGGTCCTGTACGAGGGCAAGCCGGTCGGCACCCCGGACTCGGGCCAGTACTGGCGCGTCGCCGCCGAGTACCGGGTCAAGACCATGTTCACGGCGCCGACCGCCTTCCGGGCGATCAGGAAAGAGGACCCGAAGGGGGCGCTCACCGCCGGCTACGACCTCTCCCACCTGCGCTATCTCTTCCTGGCCGGTGAGCGCCTCGATCCCGAGACGTATCACTGGGCGAGCGCCCTGCTGGGCATCCCGGTGATCGACCACTGGTGGCAGACCGAGACCGGCTGGCCCATCGTCGCCAACCCGGTCGGCATCGAGGCCGCTCCCCTCAAGCCCGGCTCCCCGACCCGCCCGCTGCCGGGCTGGGACGTCCGTGTCCTCGACGCTGCGGGCGAACCGGTGCCCGCGGGCGTCGACGGCGCGATCGTCGTGCGGCTTCCCCTGCCGCCCGGCGCGCTCCCCACTCTCTGGAAGGACGACGACCGCTACGTCGCCTCCTACCTCTCCGCCTACGACGGCTACTACCTCACCGGCGACAGCGGCCACATCGACGACGACGGCTACGTCTTCGTCATGGGCCGCACCGACGACGTCATCAACGTCGCCGGACACCGGCTGTCCACCGGCAGCATGGAAGAGGCCCTGGCCGCCCATCCCGACGTCGCCGAATGCGCCGTCATCGGCGTCGCCGACCAACTCAAGGGACAGATCCCCCGGGGCTTCGTCGTCCTGAAGGCCGGAACAGCCCGCGAACCGAGCGAGGTCGAGGCCGAACTCGTCCACCTCGTACGCGAGCGCATCGGCGCCGTCGCCTCACTCAAGGACGTCACGGTCGTCGCCGCCCTGCCCAAGACCCGCTCGGGCAAGATCCTGCGCAAGACCATGCGCGGCATCGCCGACGGCCGCGACGAACCCATCCCCTCCACGGTGGACGACCCCGGCGTCATCGAGGCCCTGCGCCCGGCCCTCCGCCGTACCGGTCACACCCCGTGAACGGCTGACAGCGCCCTGGCCGGCGGTGGGCGAGCGCGCCCACCGGACTCCGCGCGGCACGCCTGTCGGCCAGGGCGGGGGTACCTTTTGATTATGGGAACCGACGCCCATGCCATCCTCAGCGATCTCGCTCGGGGCCTCGCACCCCGAGCGGATGAATTGGTCGACGTGGTGCTGCAACACCTGGTCGACGGGCTTCCCGACGTGTGGAAGTACGAGGACATTGCCGCCTTGGCGCCAGTGGCGTTGTCCGAACAGATGGCCGCCGTTCTGGATTTCCTCGAGCACGGCCTTGGTATGACCGAGGTCAGGACGCCACCCGCCGGCGTCGAGTTCGCCCGCCGACTCGCTGAGCACGGGGTGCCGATCAGTGAGCTCCTTCGCGTCTATCGGATCGTCCACGCGGGTGTGCTTGAACAGCTCAATACGGAAATAGCCCGTGTCGCCGGGTCCCAGGAGCTGATCAACGCGACGACGCTCACCCTGAGCGCGATGGCCTTCGAGTACGTCGATCGAACGGCGGAACAGGCTGTCGCGGTATACCAGAGGGAACGCGACCGCTGGCTGCAGCGGCGGCTGATCGTGATCAACGAGGCCGGGACACGGATCGGGACCACCCTGGACACCACCCGCACCGCGCAGGAACTGGCGGACGTCGGCGCCGACCACCTCGCGGACCTCGTCACCGTCGACCTCCTGGCCTCCGCCCTCCAGGAGGAGGAGACGCACGCGGCGGCCGGTCCCGCGACGCTCCGCCGCATCGCCCAAGCGGTCTCGGACAACTGTCCGGACCCAGCGGTCGTCACAGGGCAGACGCACACCTACCCGGAAGAGTCGGAGCCGGCTCGTGTACTGGCCACCGGACAACCTTTCCGGCTCCGCGTCACCGCCGACGACCTCCCCCCATGGCTGGCGCTGTCGGCGGACCACGAGCTCGCCCTGCGCGCCCTGGGCCTGCGCTCCATACTCCTGGTCCCGCTGTGGGCCCGTGGAAGCCCTCTGGGGCTCGCACAGTTCGTCCGCCGTCACACGGCGGAGCCCTTCGACGACGACGAGTTGCTTCTGGCCCAGGAGATCGCGTCCAGAGCGGCGGTGAACATCGACAACGCCCGCCGCTACACCCAGGAGCGTTCCACCGCACTCACTCTCCAGCGCAGCCTGCTGCCGCACCACATGCCGGACGGGTCCGCGGTCGAGACGGCATCGCGCTACCTGCCCAGCGGATCGCGGGCGGGCGTGGGAGGCGACTGGTTCGACGTGATACCGCTGTCCGGGGCCCGCGTCGCTCTCGTCGTGGGCGACGTGATCGGTCACGGCCTGCATGCCGCGGCCACCATGGGCCGGCTGCGGACGGCAGTCCGCACTCTGGCGGACATCGACCTGACACCCGACGAACTGCTGACCCACCTCGACGACGTGGTCATCCGCCTCCAGCGCGAGGAGGAACGGGACACGGACGAGATCAGCGCCACCTGCCTGTACGCGGTCTACGACCCTGTCTCCCGCGTCTGCTCCCTGGCCGGCGCCGGACACCTTCCGCCGGCCGTGGTGACTCCCGCGACCGCTGACGACGATGCCCGCGCATCCCGCGTCGACTTCCCGGAGCTGCCGGTCGGCCCACCCCTGGGCCTGGGCGGACTCCCCTTCGAAACCGCCCAGTTCGAGCTGCCACCGGGCAGTCGGCTGGTGCTGTTCACCGACGGCCTCGTCCAAAGCCGCTCTCGTGACCTCGAGACCGCTCTCGCCCTGCTGGCCAACGTGCTCACCCGAGCCCCGGCATCGCTCGAGGAGACCTGCGACGAACTGCTCTCCGCACTGCTGCCCAGCCGCCCCGCAGACGACGTCGCCCTTCTCGTGGCACAAACCGCGGCTCTCGACGCCGAGCACGTCGCCACATGGGACCTCCCCAGCGACCCGGCAGTCGTCTCCAAAGCCCGCGTCCACGCATCCGACCAGCTGGCCGCCTGGGGTCTGGAAGAACTGGCCTTCACCACCGAGCTCGTGGTCAGCGAACTGGTGACGAACGCCATCCGCTACGGCAAGAGCCCCATCCAACTCCGGATGATCCTTCAGTCCGCCCTGACCTGCGAAGTCTCCGACGCCAGCAGCACCGCCCCGCACCTGCGCCGTGCCCGGGTCTTCGACGAGGGCGGCCGCGGCCTGCTCCTCGTCGCCCAGCTCACCGAACACTGGGGCACACGACACAACCGCGAGGGCAAGGTCATCTGGGCGGAGCAGGTGCTTCCGGCCTCCCTCGCCGACGTCTCATCCGCTATGGCCTGAGTTTCGAGCGGGAGCGAGTCACCGACTTCGGGCGCCTCATCCCGGCGTTCCCCGCCGAGGTCAAGGGAGTCCGGCATCGCCGCACAGACATCACCGGTGGCCGCCGATGCTCACCTTTGAGCGGGAGGCACCGGGAAGAGCATGCAGCTACTGGTGGCGTGGGCGAGGAGACGGTCCGACGCGTCGACCAACTCGGCCTGGGCGAGAGCGGTTTGACGGCCCTTGTTGACGATCGTGCCGATGGCGCGCACCGTGCCCGTCTCCACGGTGATCCGCCGCAGGAACTTCACGGTCAGGTCGAGCGAGGTGTACGCCACGCCCTGCGGGAGGGTGGACTGGACGGCGCAGCCCGCCGCCGAGTCGAGCAGGGTGGCGAAGATGCCGCCGTGCACGCTGCCGATCGGGTTGTAGTGCTCCTCCCCCGGCGTCAGGGAGAAGACCGCTCTGCCGGGCTCCACCTCGTCCAGGGTGAAGTCGACGGTGTAGTTGACGGGCGGCCCCGGCAGTCGCCCCGCCTTCAGCTCGCGCAGGAAGTCGATGCCGGCCATGCGTCCGGCGGCGTCCGCCAGGAGCGCGGGATCTTCCCATTGATACGTACGTGTTCGTCCCACGACCGACGCCTTCCATCTGACTCTTGTCAAGTGAACCTAGCTGTCGGCTCACCTGACTGTCAATAACGAAGCCAGACCCTTACGATGGAGGGATGGAGTGGCTTGAGGTGAACACGGAGAACTGCCCCGTCCAGCGCACGCTCGACGTGGTCGGGGAGAAATGGACGCTGCTGATCCTGCGTGACGCCGTCAACGGGGTCCGCCGCTTCGACGACTTCCACCGCCACATCGGCCTGTCGGAAGCCGTCCTCAGCGACCGCCTGCGCAAGCTGACCGCGGGCGGCATCCTGAAGACCGTCCCCTACCAGGAGCCGGGCAGCCGCCCCCGCAACGAATACCGCCTGACCCGCAAGGGCTGGGACCTGTGGCCCGTCCTCATGGCACTGAGCCAGTGGGGCGAGACGCACGCCCTCGGCCCCGAGGGCCCCGTACTGGACGTCCGCCACACCGACTGCGACGCCCCGGTCCGCGTCGTCGTCGAGTGCTCCGCGGAACACTCCACCCTCACTCCCCGTGAAGTCACCGCCCGGCTGGGGAAAGGCGCCCGCCTCCGGACCTGAGCCATCGACCCGGTCCGTACGATCACTGATCAGCAGCCAAAATCACGTGCCGAGCGTAATATTACGCGTGTCAGGTCATGGATTGGTCTTGAGTACAAGGCAACGGCCTTGCGGAGCGAATGGAGGAAGCTCATGGTGCGTTACGCCAAGGAGCACAAGCAGGTGACGCGGCAACGCATCATCGAGAAGGCCGGCCAGCGGTTCAAGCAGGACGGCATCGACGGCTCGGGCATCTCCACGCTGATGGCGGACGCCGGGCTCACCAACGGAGCCTTCTACGCCCACTTCGCGTCCAAGGACGACCTAGTCGCCCATGTCGTGGCCGGCGAACTGCGCACGCAGCTCTCGAAGTACAGCACCGTGCGGCCCGGCCGCCCCGGGCTCGAGGACCTCATTCGCGAATACCTGTCGCCCGAGCACCGGGACAACCCCGGCTTCGGATGCCCCTCCGCAGCCCTGCTCGACGAGATCGGCCGCTGCGGAGACGCGACCAAGCAGGCCTACACCGACGGCGCACAGGACGTCGTGGAGGAGATCGCCGCCCGGCTGACACCTGAGGATCCACAGTCCGCTCGAGCCAAGGCCATCGGGCTCTACACCATGATGGTGGGGACGTTGCAGTTGTCCCGAGCCCTGTCCGACCGTAAGTTCGCCGACGAGGTCCTTGAGCGGGGAATCGAGAACGGCCTCGCATTCATCAGCTGAGGGAAGGCCTACGGCCACTACTCAGAAACTCCGGACGGCGCCTCGAGCCGCTCGCCCAAAGGGCGTCACGGCGGCTCTGAGGCAACGTCCTCGGCCCAAGCGGCGACCGCACCTCACGCCTACTACCGTGCGAGGAACGCGAGAGCCCTCTCCACGAACTGGTCGTGGAACTGGAAGATGCCGCCATGGCCGGCGTCGGGGTAGACCACCAACTCACCGTTGGGCAGGCGCTGGGCCAGATCGTACGAGTTCTTCGTCGGCACCATTCTGTCGTGGTCGCCATTGGCGACGAGCACGGGCTGCTGGATGACGGAGAGATCGTGGGGCTTCTCCAGGCCCCAGCGGTGAATGGCCTTGAGCTGGTTGCTGTACGCGATGAGGGACATCGTCTTGTCCCGGTCGACGGTGCGCTCCTTCAGCCGGCCCACGAACTCCTTGCCGGCCCGACGCCCGCCCGCGGTGCGGGTGAAGAAGAGGAACTGCTTCACGTCCTGGAAGGTGAGCAGGGATCGGACGGTGTCGAGATGGGACAGCATCGTCACGTTCTTGATGCCCTCGCCGCCCGCGGGACCGGTGCCGCTGAGGATCAGCTTGCGGACCAGCTGCGGGTCGGTCCGCACGATCACCTGGGCGATCATGCCGCCCATCGAGAAGCCATGGATGTCGACCTGCTCCAGCCCGAGCGCCCGGATGAAGGTGACGGCGCCCCTCGCCATCTCCTGGATGGTGCGCGGGGTCGAACCGGTGGACGCACCGACACCCCTGTTGTCGAACGTGATGACGTGGTGCTTGGCGGCGATGCCGTCGACGACCCGGGGGTCCCAGCTGTCGAGGACTCCGTAGAGATGGTTGAGAAAGACCACCGGGACGCCGGACCGGGGACCGAGCTCGCGGTAGGCGAACGTCACTTTCCGCGAGGGCGCCCTTGGAGGCCGTGGGTGCCGAGCAGTTACCTGGGCCTCCCGGCTGCGGCTGCAGTCTGCGGGGTCGACGGGCAAAATCCATGAGCGTCGGAACCCTGAGCGGTCGAGCCTCGGCATCCCGTCAACCATTGACGTATGACCATAATCCTATGAGTCCGCAAGCCCGTAGAGCCGAGAAGAAGGAGCCGGGCGGGCCGGCCCCTCATACGCGTACGCAGGCACGTTGAGCCGTCGGTCATCTGCGCGAGGTCCCGTCGCCGGGACGCGCGGACCGTCGGCCGGGCCCAGCAGCCGGCGGTGCGGCGGCGCTCGCTCGGCCTCGACCGCAGGCGGCGGCACCACAAGTCGCTGCGTAGAGCAATGCCGGCGAGGTCGTCCGTGGCATGCAAACACGCACACGTACGTCAGGAGCGCGATGAGCCGGATATGGGTGGGGATCGGCAGCGGCAAGGGCCACCACCACGGCCTCACACTGGATGCCGACGGCAAGACGCCGCTGTCGCGGCGGGTCGCCAACGACGAGCCCGAACTGCTGAAACCGATCGGTGAGGTCCTCGACATCGCCAACGGCAGCGAGGTCACCTGGGCCATAGACATGACCGGCGGGGAACCCGCGCTGCTGCTGGCCCTGCTGGTCAACCACGGCCAGGAGGTCCTCCACATCCCCGGCCGCCTGGTGAACCGGGCATCCGACGGTTACCGCGGCGAGGGCGAGACCGACGCCCGCGACACCTACGTCATCGCCGACCAGGCCAGGATGCGCCGCGACCTGCGGCCCATCCGCCCCGGCGACGAAGCCGCCGTCGAGCTCAAACTGCTGACCGGACGCCGGGCCGACCTGGTCGAGGACCGCACCCGCGTAGTCAACCGCCTGCGCGGCACCCTGCTGAGCATGTTCCCCGCCCTGGAGCGGACCCTGGACGTGACCAACACCGGCCCGCTCAAGCTGCTGACGGGCTACCAGACCCCGGCCTCGATCCGCCGCGCCGGCATCACACGGCTGACCAGCCGGCCGGCCAACCGCAAGGTCCGAAGCGCACGTTCCCTGGCTGAGGCTGGGGTCGAGGCCGCCGAGCGTCAGCACACTGCCATCCCAGGGGAGAAGACCATCGCGAAGCTGGTCCACAACCTGGCCGAGGAGGTGATGGCCCTCAACCAGCAGATCTCCGAGACGGACAAGCTCATCGAGGGCCGGTTTCGCGAGCACGAACTCGCCGACATCGTCCTGAGCGTCCCGGGCATCGCCACCGTGCTCGGTGCGGAGTTCCTCGCCGCCGTCGGCGGCAGCCTGGACGAGTTCGACTCTCCGGACGCTCTCGCGGCCTTCGCCGGCGTCTCTCCCGCGCCACGCGACTCGGGCAGGGCCAGCGGCAACCTTCACCGGCCGATCGCCTACCACCGAAGACTCCAGCGCGTCTTCTACACCTCCGCACTCGTCAGCGTCCGCAGCGACCCCAACTCGCGGAAGTTCTACGACCGCAAACGCGCCGAGGGCAAGAAGCACGTCCGGGCTGTGCTCGCCTGCTTGGTGAAGGCCTTGGCGTACTGGAAGAGGAAGGCGTGGCAGACAAGGCCGTGAACCTCGCCGTGGAGGGTCCCCCGCGACGTTCACCTACCGGCGGTTGGGTTCGCAGGGCGGCGTCCCGCGATCCTGGGCACGCTCGCGGTCCAGTAAGCCAGCGGCCTGGACGGCGTGATGCTCCCCGCCGACAACTCCTACGTCGCGGTCCAGTACCTCGACAACGCCACTCTCGTGCTCTGCGCCGGCGCCGGCACGCTCATGACGCCGTTCTCCCGTTGACGGATGTGCGCGACATCGTCGACCGGATAGTGACCGACATCCCAGAGTGATTGAATTACGTTCACAATACAATGCAACAAGGGAGACCGCAGAGTGCGAGCGACCCCTCCGAGGAGAAGGAGCGTGCGGTGCGATACGGGACAGAGCACAAGCAGGCGACCAGGCAGCGGATCATCGAGGTGGCCGGGCGCCGGTTCAAGCGTGACGGCATCGACGGCTCGGGCATCTCGGCGCTCATGAAGGACGCAGGGCTGACCAACGGAGCCTTCTACACCCACTTCACGTCGAAGGACGACCTCGTGGCCACCGCGGTCGCCGACCAGCTACAGACACAGAACGCGAACATCGTCGCCCAGGCGGACCCCGGCCGCGCCGGACTCGAGCAGATCGTGCGGTGGTACCTGTCCGCCCGGCACCGCGACAGCTCCGACGACGGCTGCCCCTCCGCCGCCCTGCTCGACGAGATCCGGCGCTGCGCAGACCCCACCAAGCAGGCTTACACGGACGGCGTACTGATAGTCATCGACGGCTTCGCCGCCCGCCTGGCACCCGACGACCCGCTCTCGGCCCGCACCAAGGCACTCAGCGCCTACGCCATGATGGCCGGGACGCTACAGCTCTCCCGCGCGCTCGCCGACAGGCGTCTCGCCGACGAACTCCTCGAGCAGGGCATCCACAACGCCCTCGCACTGCTGGGCGTCGAGCACGAGTGCGCCAGGACCTCCACCTGAGGCACCGCAGTACGCGCGTGTCCGCACCGCAGGACGCCCGGCCGCACCCGGACGTCACAGCACGGCAGCCCCGCGAGCAACGGGCCTCGTTTCGGTCCATCGACCCACCACAAGCACCCCCGTCCACCCGCGGACGAGACATGGAGACGACGATGAGGGCCTTCACGGTCGAGCGCTAGGGCGACAAGGCAGGCGTGCGCGCCGGCGAGGTGCCGGACCCGGAGGTGGGCGCGGACGACGTACTGGTCCTGATCCAGGCCGCGAGCATCAACCCGCTCGACCGAATGATCCGGGACGGCGAGATGAAGGCGATCCTGCCGTACCGGGTCCCGTTCGTCCTGGGCAATGACCTGGCCGGAGTGGTGGTCGAAGTGGGCGCGGCGGTCACACGCTTCGCGGTGGGGGACGAGGTATTCGCGCGGCCCGACAAGGACCGGATCGGCACGTTCGCCGAACTCATCGCGGTGCACCAGGACGACGTCGCGATCAAGCCGGCCACCCTGACCATGAAGGAGGCGGCGCCCCTTCCCCTGGTCGCCCTGACTTCATGGCAAGTGCTGGTCGAGCGGGCGCACGTTCGGCCGGGTCAGAAGGTCCTCATCCACGCCGGTTCCGGCGGCCTGGGCACCACCGCCATCCACCTGGCGAAGCAGCTGGGCGCGCACGCGGCGACCACCACGAGCACGGCCAACGTCGACCTGGTCAAGCGCCTGGGCGCGGACGTCGTCGTCGACTACAAGAAGCAGGCGTTCGAGACGGTGCTGCACGATGACGACGTCGTCCTGGACTCACTCGGCGGCGAGACGCTTGTGCGGCTCCGGCTTGGTGTCCCAAGCGGGTTCTCGCCCGAGGCGCCGACCAGGACGCGGCGCAAGGAGTCCGCGCGGACTTCGTCGGGGCGCAGCATCGCCGTGGTCCGGGCGACGGGTGCACCCCAGTCGTAGCAGGGTGTACGACGTGACGTCCGGCGGCTGCTCGCTGCGGGCGTAGCCGCACTGGTCGGGGGCGACGACCCCGCACCCGGCCGCCGTCAGCGCGCCGAACTGGTGGCGCCAGGAGTACCAGCTGTCCGGCCGGCCCTGCCTTGAAGTGCGCGAGTGCCTGAGTGCGTGCTACTGCTTCAGCTGGGCGTACATGTCTTCCAGGTCGGCGGACAGCTGGGACTTGACCCAGCGGGTGATGTCGTCGGCCAGCACCTCGTGCGCCCCTGCCTCGATGCCGTCGAGTGCGGCCACGGCGATGTCGCGGGGGTCGGCCTTGGGTGCGTCGACGCCCGAGGTCATGTCGGTGTCCACGTAGGCCATGTGGAGCCCGGTCACCGCGATGCCGCGCGGCTGCAACTCCAGGCGCAGGGAGTTGGTCTGCGACCACAGGGCGGCCTTGGAGGCGCCGTAGGGCGTGCCGTCGGCCAGCCAGGACAGGGCGGAGTGGGCGTTGAGGATGTGGCCCCCGCCGTTGCACTCGATGATCTGCACGAAGGCCCGGGTGACCAGCAGCGGCCCGTAGAAGTTGGTCTCCAGATCCCGGCGCACGTCGTCCATCGGGGAGTTGAGGTACGAAGCGCGGACGGAGGCCCCGGCGTTGTTGATCAGGATGGTGACGTCCTGGGCCTGCTCGGCGGCGGCTGCCACGGATGCCGGGTCAGTGGCCTCGAGCGCCAGCGGAACCGCACCGGGGTGGGTCACCGAGCGCGGGTCACGGGCCGTGGCGTAGACCTTGCCGGCCCCGCGTGCGTAGAGCTCCTCGACCAGCATCTTGCCGATGCCACGGCTGCCTCCGGTGACGAAGACGTTGGCGTCCTTGATTGCTGTCATGACTACCTCCACGAAGAGGGAAACCGGTCGGTTTTCACCACCGTAAACCGATCGGTTTCATCATGCAAGTCGGTTGAGCGGCGGCTGACTACGGCGCGCGGTGTCAAGGTGGAGTCGGGCGGAGCCCAGGCCTCGGCGGCTGGCCTCGTATCCGTCGGCGGAGTCCGTAGCGGAGCGACTCGAGGAGTGGCGCGCGGTACGGCTCGATGTCGCCGGCGTGCCCGGCCGGCGCCTTGCGGGGCCGGCCGGGGGTCGGCAACCAGGGGCGGCCGACTGCTGGCAGTACAAGGACCGCTCAAGTACTGCGGGCGGGTCGGCGAGGCACGGCGACAGGGAAGGCAGGCGCGACGGCCTCCGACGACGCCTCGCGACGAGAGGCCCAGCCTGCGGGGACCGGCGGGCGGCGCGCCCGTACAGACGGGCCACGCGGCCTCCGCGAGCTGGAGCCCTCGTGCCGGAGTCGCGGGATGACCCGGCCTTTGATCCGGTCCTTGATCCGGCCCCCTTGCGTCACCCGTTTCGCCTGTTTCGCCTATGCGACACCGCGCCGGAGGATCACCCTGTGCGAGTTGAAGTCGCCCGTCTCAGCCGTGTGGCTCTCCCCCGCTTCGCGTCAGACCGGGACCGCTCATAGCCCAGCTCGGGCAGGTCGTGCCGGGCGAACGCGGGAAAGCGCCCGGCGGGCAACTCCGCATAGCCGCCGCTCGCCAGGCCGTCGAAATCCTGCACGAGTGCGGTGATGCCGTTCAGGAGCCCGGCGGGGTCGATGCGGTGACGGCGCATCAGGGTGTCGGCGCCTTCTTTCTTCTTGCGGGGTGCTTGGGTGCGGGCACGCGTCAGCCGGCGAGCTTGTTGATCTTGCGGATCTGCCTGTCGAAGGCCCGGGCGGGAGCGACGCGGCGCAGTGTGCTCACGCGCCGGCCATGGGGCCGGCGGTGTAGCGCAGCTTCGGTTCGGCGTCGGTCGCTGCCGCGACGATCGCCTTGGCGACGACGAGGGCCGGACGCCGTGGTCGCGGACCTCGTGGTCCAGGGACTCGGAGTAGCGCCCTCGATCGCGTGCTCGGAGGCGCCGTAGACGGCCACGTGGGGAGCGGGATGAACCCCTGTACGCCCTGTACGGCGAGAGGTCGATGACGCGCCCGCGCCCCAGGGCGCCGAGCGGGGTGACGCGTGAGGCGTCGCGGCCAGTCGGTCGCCGCGCCTGTTCGAAGACGAGGTGCGTCAGCCCATGCCTGCCGCGCCGAGCAGGGCGGCCACAGTGGGTGCTATGAGGCCGGTCAGGTTGTCCGCCTGGATTCCCGCGCGGGCGCTGGCGCCGTCGAAGACCAGGATGAGCTGCCGGGCCAGCAGGTCAGGATCGCTCGCACCACCCTGTTCGGCCTCGGAACGGAAAAAGGCCGTCAGGTTCGCTTTGATCTGGTGGGCCACCTGACTCGCAGGGTGGGCCTGATCCTTGAGTTCGATCTGCACAGCCAGGTACCGGCAGCCTCGGAACTCGGCCGCACCCGACTGCAACTCCAACCGCTCGAAGACGTGCAGGATCCGCTCACGGGGGGAGCGGCCATCGTCCGCCGGCGGCAGGAGCCCGGCCACGAAGTCGGCGGCACGCTCCTTCAGGCTCGCTGCCAGCAGTTCGTCCTTGCTCTCGAACAGCTGGTACATGGAGCGCTTTGACACCCCCGCCGCCTTGCACAGCGCCTCGACGCCGATGCCAACGCCGTCTCGGTAGGTGAGTGTGGCCGCCGCCTCCAGCAGCCGCTCTCTGGGACTTGGCTTCACTTGGGTGGTCATATCGCGAGGTTAACTCGAATCGAACGAAATAGAAACCGATCGGTTTCCAGGAGGGTCCCGGGATGTGCCCCAGGGATCAGACACACCCCTTCGTCGACATAGCCGCCGCAGCCGGTCCGTCAAGGTATTGCGGGCGATCCCCAACGACTCCCGGAAGGCGCCGAAGTGCCGGATCCCAGTCTGTAGAGGTCCCACCGTGCCGTTGGGTGAGCGGCGCCCTCCGGGCGCTTGCCGGGATAAACCGAGCGGTTTACAGTGACTCCCGTCCGAGGATTGTTGAACGATCCTCCTGGCATCCTTTTGCCACCTCCCGTGCTTCGACCGAGAAGGGACCGATGTGAGCAGGAACGAGAAGAGCGTGCCCCGCTCCGTCCAGGAAGCGGTGCACGCCTGCGCAGTCCGGGCCAAGCAGGGGTCGGCCGCCTTGGCCCGGGCGTCGGACGGGGAGATCGACACCGCCTTGCGCGCCATGGCGGAGCGGCTGCACACGGTACGCGACACGCTGACGGCGGCGAACCAGGACGACCTGAGCTCGGCCGCGTCCAGCGGAATGTCGAAGGCGCTCCAGGATCGCCTGCGGCTGACCGGCCCGCGACTGGAGGAGATGGCTACGGAGCTGCGTACGCTGGCGGATGTGCCGCACGAGCCGCGGGACAGCGTTCTCGAAGAACGCCCCGACGGCCTGGTTCTGCTGGAGCGCCACCGCCCGGTGGGTGTCATCGGCGCGAACTACGAGGCCCGCCCGAATGTGACTCTCGACGTCACCTCCCAGCTCCTCAAGTCACGCAACGGCGGCGTGCTGCGCACCGGTTCGGCGGCCCTGCGCTCCTCCCAGGCCCTGATCACGCACGTGATCACGCCGGCACTCACCGAAGCGGGACTGGACCCGGACGCCATCCAGCTGGTGCCCAGCGAGGACCGAGCGGCGGCCTACGCACTGGTGTCGCTGCCCGAGACCGTCCCCCTGGTCATCCTGCGCGGCAGCGGCGAAAGCACCCGGGAACTCGGCCGCGCGGCCGCCCGGCACGGCGTGCGCACCCTGGCGCACGCGGACGGCGGCGGAGTGCTGTACGTAGGCCGGGACGCCGACGAGAAGATGGTGCATGAGCTGGTCAGCAACAGCCTGGACCGGCTGGGCGTCTGCAACCGCCTCAATCTGCTGCTCATCGACCGGGCTGTCTACGAAGAGCTGCTGCCGGGCATCCTGAAGGCCCTCGAAGACCTGGACATCACGGCGTCGCTGCCGCCGCACACCCACGCGCGCGGTTACGAGTGGTCGCTGGACTCCGAGCATGCCGCAACGGTGACGATCGACGCCGCGGACGGCCCCCTCGAAGCAGCGCGGATCGCGGACGAAGAGACCTCCGGGCTTGCCGCTGCGGTGATCACACAGGATCCGGACGCCGCTGCCCAGTTCATGGACGCCTACGGTGGCTCAGGCGTCTTCTGGAACTCCACCACCCGTCTCCTCGACGGCTTCAAACTCCTGCACCTGCCGGAAACCGGCATCAACATCGACCGCGTCCCCGGCCCTCGCGGCCCCGTCACCTACCGAGACCTGTACCTGCGCCAGTACGTCGTCCGGCCCGCGTCGTCCATGCGCAGCTGAGCCGATACCGCGCCAGAGTCGACTTCAGCGCCGCCATCGAGCGCTTCCCGATCCTCAGCCACCCCAAAGGCATCGACGCGAAGCGATGAGCCGCGCCCTGCACCACTTCGCGTCGCGCTCGGCGAGTTCGCCTCGGACATCACCGGTAGCTACCGACCGGTTACCCAGGTGCTTGCTGCGGGAGGGTTTCACCTTCCGCCATCCGACGATCGACGAGACGGGCGCGGCAGACTGCGGGCGGTCACGTACCGCTGTGCCGCAGACTGGCACCGAACGCTTGACCGACCAGGGAATGGATTTCATGACTGACCGGCCTTTGACACTGATGGCAGTGCACGCCCACCCGGACGACGAGGCCACGGGAACAGGGGGCGTCCTGGGGCGTTATGCGGCGGAGGGTATCCGCACGGTGCTCGTCACGTGCACCGACGGTGGCTGCGGTGACGGCCCGGGGGGTGCCAAGCCGGGCGACCCCGGGCATGATCCGGCTGCCGTAGCCGCGATGCGTCGAGGCGAGCTCGAAGCGAGCTGTGACGTCCTGGGGGTCGGTCATCTTGAGCTGCTCGGGTACGCCGACTCGGGGATGATGGGCTGGCCGGCCAACACGGCGCCCGGATCGTTCTGGAGTACGCCCGTGGATGAGGCAGCCGCTCGGCTGGCCGAACTGATGCGGCGTTACGAGCCTGATGTCGTCGTGACCTACGACGAGAACGGGTTCTACGGCCACCCCGATCACATCCAGGCCAACCGGATCACGATGGCAGCGCTGTCGCTGACCGGGATGGCGTCGAAGGTGTACTGGACGACGGCGCCGCGCTCGATGATGAAGGAGTTCGGGCAGATCGCGCGCGAGTTCGGCGCGGACTGGGAGGAGCCGGATCCGTCCGAGGCCGCAGCGGGGCCCGAAATCGGCCTGCCCGACGAGGAGATCACCACGTGGGTGGACACCACTGAGTTCGGCGGTCAGAAGTTCGACGCGCTGGCCGCGCATGCCAGCCAGGGTGAGAACATCTTCTTCCTGCGGATGGGCAAGGAGAGGTTCACGCAGCTCATGGGCGTGGAGACGTTCGTCCGGGTCCACGACACCACCGGCGCACCCCTCCCCGAGAACGACCTCTTCGCCGGCCTACGCTGAGCTCCAGCCGACGGTCGTCCCTCGCCGGCGACGTCGACCGCATCGCCGCGCACTTACGCGAGCCGGAGAGGTCATACGAGCCTGACCGGCCGGCGTCGATCGGCAGGCGGACCAGGAGATAGGGCTTGCGTACGGGTGCCGGTCCGAGGTGACGGAGAGGGTGTCGACCCAGAGCAGGTCGCTCCCCTGGGCGAGGGTGCGGTAGGTGCCGTTCGGGTTTCTGCGCCAGAGGGAGTTGTGTTCCAGGTCGCCGCCGTAGAGCCGTCCCTTGTCGTCGCT
>NZ_JBFAIR010000077.1:0-21743 GCF_040654815.1 Streptomyces sp. NPDC050619
ACCGCGTCCCCACCCTCACTCACCAGCCGCCACAGATCCTCCGGCGACGCCACACCACCCGGGAACCGGCACGCCATACCCACGACCACCACCGGATCGTCGGTGAGGGTCGTGGGTGGCGCTGCCTGTGTCGTCGTGCCCGTGGCGGTGTCCGGGAACAGGTCCGACAACAGGTGCTCGGCCACCGCCCTGGGTGTGGGGTGGTCGAAGATGAGGGTGGCGGGCTGCCGCAGGCCTGTCGCCGTGCCGAGGGCGTTGCGCAGTTCGACGGCGGTCAGCGAGTCGAAGCCCAGGTCCCGGAAGGCCCGGCTGGGCTCGACGCGTTGGGCGTCCTGGTGGCCGAGGACGGCGGCCACCTGCTCCCGGACCACGTCGAGGAGCGCGGCCCTGCGGTCGGCGGGGTCCAGCGGCGCGAGCCGGTCCACGAGGCCGTCCGTGAGGGACGCGGCGGGGGCGGCGGCGGTCAGTGCCGTCCGGCGTGCCGTAGAGCGCGCCAGCCCGCTGAGGAGTGCGGGGACGTCGTCCCGGGCGCGCAGCGCGGCGAGGTCGATGCGGAGGGGCACGACGGTGGCGTGTCCGGTGGCCGGGGCGGTGTCGAGGAGGGCCAGGCCGTCCTCGGGGGTGAGGAAGGGGAAGCCGGAGCGGGCGAGGCGTGCCCGGTCGACGTCGGTGAGGTCGCCGGTCATGGCGCTGCCCGCGACGTCCCAGGGCCCCCAGGCGAGGGACAGCGCGGGCAGGCCGAGGGTGCGGCGGTGCTCGGCGAGGGCGTCCAGGAAGGCGTTGGCGGCGGCGTAGTTGGCCTGGCCGGCGCCGCCGAGGGTGCCGGCGGCGGAGGAGAACAGGACGAACGTGCCTGCCTCCGGGGCGAGTTCGTGGAGGTGCCAGGCCGTGTCGGCCTTGGGGCGCAGCACGGTGTCGAGGCGCTCGGGGGTGAGGGCGCCGACGACGCCGTCGTCGACGGTGCCGGCGACGTGGACAACGGCCGTCAGGTGCTCGCCGTCCAGCAGCCGGGCGAGAGCGTCGCGGTCGCCGGTGTCACAGGCGACGACGCGGACGCGGGCGCCGCGTTCGGTCAGGTCGGCGGTGAGCCGGTCCGCGCCGGGGGCGTCGGGGCCCCGGCGGGAGACGAGCAGGAGGTCCCGGGCGTCGTGCCGGGTCACGAGGTGGCGGGCGACGACGGCGCCGAGGCCGCCGGTGCCGCCGGTGACGAGGACGGTGCCCAAGACATCCCAGGCGGGCGGCTGCTCGGCGGCGCGCGGGGCTCGGACCAGCCGGGCGACGCGCAGGCCCTCGGCGTCGGCGCGGACTTCGGGTTCGGGCGTGGTCAGGGTGCGGCGCAGCAGTTCGCCGTCGACAGGGCCGTCGAGGTGGAGGACGGTGATGCGCCCGGGATGCTCGGTCTGTGCGGTGCGCAGCAGGCCGCGGGCTGCGGCGGCCGGGAGGTCGCCGGTGGCGGGGGTGGCCACGACGAGGCGGGAGTCGGCGAAGCGGGGCTCGGTCAGCCATGACTGGACCAGGCTCAGGGCGTGTCCGGTGGTGGCGCGCACGGCGGTGGGGGCCGGGCCGTCGTCGGGCCCGGAGGCGACGCGGGTGAGGACGACGGGGGGGACGGGGTCGAGTGCGGCGAGGTCGGGGGCGACGGTGACCATCGCGGCCGTGGCACGCAGGGCGTCGGCCAAGTCGTCGGTGTCGGGGCCGATGACGGCGACGGGGAGGTCCTTCGCGGTGCTCTCGCCGAGGGGTTGCCAGTCGACGGTGAACAGGGCATCGGGTGCGGTGCGGGGCGTCGTGGCCGCGGCGCGGGTGACCAGCGCGTCCACCGTCAGGACCGGGTTTCCCGCGGGGTCGGTGGCCGTCAGGGTGACCGTGTCGTCGGCCACGCGGGAGATGCGCGTACGCAAGGTGGTGGCGCCGGTGGCGTGCAGGCGGACGCCCTCCCAGGAGAAGGGCAGGCCACCCTCGCTGAGGGTGCCGAGGTCGCCGTAGGTGGCGGCGTGCTGGGCGGCGTCGGCCAGGGCCGGGTGGAGCAGGAACGCGGTGGCGTCGGTGTGGGCCGGGCTCGGCAGCGCGGCCTCGGTGAACAGGTCGGTGCCGCGTCGCCAGGCGGCACGCAGGCCGCGGAAGACGGGCCCGAAGGCGAAGCCGAGCCGGGCCACATCGTCGTAGCAGTCGGTCAGGTCGATCGGCTCGGCACCGGGCGGTGGCCACGTGGTGTCGAGCGACGGGGCGGCGGGGCTGTCCGTGGCGGTGTCGAGTCGGCCGGTCGCGTGGACGGTCCAGGGGGCCTGGGGGTCGGCGGTGTCGGGGCGGGAGTGGACGCTGACGGGACGGCGTCCGTCGGGGGCGGGCGAGCCGACGCGTACCTGGAGGTGTACGGCCTCGCGTTCGGCGATCTCGAGCGGGGCGGTGAGGGTGAGGTCGTGGACGCGGTCGCAGCCGACGTCGTCGCCGGCCCGCAGGGCGAGTTCCACGAAGGCGGTGCCGGGCAGCAGGATGCGGCCGTGGACGACATGGTCGGCGAGCCACGGCTGCTTGGCCGGGGTCAGCCTTCCGGTGAGGACGACGCCCTCGCCGTCGGCCAGGTCGACGGTGGCGGCGAGCAGGGGGTGGCCGGACGTGCCGAGGCCGAGGCCGGCGGCGTCGCGGGCGCGGCCGGTTCCGGTGGGCCAGTAGGGCTGCCGTTCGAAGGCGGTGGTGGGCAGGTCGACGCGGCGGGCGCCGGTGTCCCGGTAGAGGGCGGCCCAGTCGACGGTTCCGGCGGCGCTGGCGGTGTGCAGCCTGGCCAGTGCGGTGATCAGGGACAGTTCCTCGGGGCGGCCGGCGCGCAGGGCCGGTACGGCGACGGTCTCGGGGTCGGCGAGGATGTCGTCGACGAGGGGGCTGAGCACGCCGTCGGGGCCGAGTTCCAGGTGGGCGCGCACGCCCTGGGCGGCGAGGCTGCGTATGGCGTCGGCGAACCGCACGGTGGCGACGGCGTGCCGTGTCCAGTGCTCGGGGTCGCGCAGCTCGCGGGCGGTGGCGGTGCGGCCGGAGACGGTCGAGACGACGGGCAGCCGCGGTTCGTGGAAGGTGAGCCCCGCGACGACGGCGCGGAAGTCGTCGAGGACGGGTGTCATCAGCGGTGAGTGGAAGGCGTGCGAGACGGCGAGCCGGTGGGTGCGGTGTCCGGCGTCGCGGAGCCGTTCGGCGGCCGCGCTTACGGCGTCCTCGGCGCCGGACAGGACGACGGAGGCCGGGCCGTTGACAGCGGCGAGGGCCACGTCGTCGCCGAGCAGGGGGCGCACCGCGTCCTCGGACGCCGCCACGGCGACCATGGCGCCGCCCTCGGGCAGCGCCTGCATGAGGCGTCCGCGGGCCCGGACGAGCGCGCAGGCGTCCTCGGCGGAGAGCACACCCGCGACATGGGCGGCGGTGATCTCGCCGATGGAGTGCCCGGCGACGAAGCCGGGGCCCACCCCGAGCGACACCGCGAGCCGGTACAGGGCGGTCTCGACGGCGAAGAGGGCGGGCTGGGCGTGTTCGGTGCGGTTCAGCGCGGCCTCGTCGCCGCCCCACATCACGTCGCGCAGCGCGGGGTCGAGGTGGCCGAGCAACTCGTCGAGCGCCTCGGCGAACACGGGGAAGCGGTCGTACACCTCGCGTCCCATGCCGAGGCGTTGGCTGCCCTGACCGGTGAACAGGACGGCGAGGCCGCCCTCGGCGGCCGTGCCGCGGGCCACCTCGCGGGGACCGTCCTCGTGCGGCAGCAGCACGGCGCGATGGTCCAGGTGGCCGCGTCCCGTGGCGAGGGAGTGGCCGACGTCCAGCGCGGACAGGCCACAGGCGGCGGCCGTGACGCGGTGGAGCTGGGCGTCGAGGGCGGTGGCGGTGCGGGCGGACACCGGCCAGGGTGTCAGGGCCGGGGTGAAGGTGGCCTCGGGTTCCTCGGCGGGCGGGGCCTGTTCGAGGATGACATGGGCGTTGGTGCCGCTGATGCCGAAGGAGGAGACGCCGGCGCGGCGCGGGGCGTCGGTCGGCGGCCAGGCTGTGTTGGCCGTGAGGAGCGTGACGGAACCCGCGGTCCAGTCGACGTCGGGTGTCGGCCGCTCGGCATGCAGGCTGCGCGGGAGCAGACCGGCCCGCAGTGCCATGACGGTCTTGATGACGCCGGCGACTCCGGCGGCGCCCTGGGTGTGGCCGATGTTGGACTTCACCGAGCCCAGCAGCAGGGGCCGTTCGCGGTTTTGGCCGTATGCGGCGAGGAGGGCCTGCGCCTCGATGGGGTCGCCCAGCGTCGTGCCGGTGCCGTGTGCCTCCACGGCGTCGATCTGGGCGGGAGTGAGGCCGGCGTTGTCGAGGGCGTCGCGGATCACGCGTTGCTGCGCGGGCCCGTTGGGGGCACTGATGCCGTTGGAGGCGCCGTCCTGGTTGAGGGCGGTGCCGCGGACCACGGCGAGGACGGGGTGGCCGTTGCGCTGGGCCTCGCTGAGGCGTTCCAGTACCAGGACGCCGGCGCCCTCGCTCCATCCGACGCCGTCGGCGGCGGCCGAGAAGGACTTGCAGCGGCCGTCGGCGGCGAGGCCGCCCTGCGCGGTGAACGACACGAAGGTGCCCGGGGTGCACATGACGGTGGCGCCGCAGGCGAGGGCGAGCGTGGACTCGCCGCTGCGCAGCGACTGCACGGCCCAGTGCAGGGCGACGAGGGAGGAGGAGCAGCCGGTGTCGACGGTGACGGCGGGCCCCTCCAGGCCGAGGACGTAGGAGATGCGCCCGGAGATCACGCCGGCGGCATGGCCGGTGGTGGCGTAGACGTCCATGTTCTCGCGGGCTTCGGCGACGACCTTGCCGTAGTCCTGGATGGTGGTGCCCGCGAAGACGCCGGTGCGGCTGCCGCGCAGCGCGGTGGGGGCGACCCCGGCGCGCTCGAGGGCCTCCCAGGCGGTCTCCAGCAGCAGCCGCTGCTGCGGGTCCATGGCGAGGGCCTCGCGCGGGGCGATGCCGAAGAACGCCGGGTCGAACTCGGTCATCGCGTCGAGGAAGCCGCCCTCGTGGGCGCGGCTGCGGCCGGACCCGTCGCCGGTGAGGCGGGCCAGGTCCCAGCCGCGGTCGGCGGGGAACGGGCCGATGGCGTCCCGCCCGTCGACGACCAGCTGCCACAGGTCCTCCGGGGAGGCGACGCCGCCGGGGTAGCGGCAGCCCATGCCGACGACGGCGATCGGTTCCACGGCCTCCGAGATCAGCTGCTGGTTGTGCCGCCGCAGCCGCTCGTTCTCCCTCAGGGAGGTCCGCAGCGCCTCGACGTAGGGGTTCGGTGTGTTCAAGGCGGGCTCTCTCAAGTCAGGCGGGGCGTCAGTCCGAGGTGGTCTCGGCCGCGAGCCGCAACAGGCTCTCGCCGTCGAGGGCGTCCAGGTCGCTCTCGTCGGAGGGAGCACCGGTGGTCTCGGGGTCGCCGTCGGCGAGTTGCAGGATCAGCTCCAGCAGACCGGCCTTGCGCAGCCGGGCGGGCGGGATGGCGGCGAGGGCGGCGCGGACCTCGGCGTCCGGATCGCCGTCGGTGGCGGCCGGGGCGTCGGGGAAGAGTTCGGTCCGCAGGTGGGCGGCGAGGGCCGCGGCGTTGGGGTGGTCGAAGACCACGGAGGCGGGCAGGGCGAGGCCGGTGGCGGCTTTGAGCCGGTTGCGCAGGTCCACGGCACTGACGGAGTCGAACCCGAGGTCCCGCAGGGCGCGTTCGGCGGGGACGGCGTCGGCGCCGAAGTGGCCGAGGGTGGCGGCGGCCTCGGTGCGGACGAGGTCGAGCAGCAGGCGGGTGCGTTCGACGTCGGGCAGGTCGGCGAGCCGGTCGCGCACGGTGGGGCCGCCGTCGGGCCCGGGGTCTTCGGCGGACCCGAGGTCCGTGGTCCGCGCCAGCTCGGACAGCAGCGGGCTGGGCCGGGCGGCGGTGAAGGCGGGCAGGAAGGCCGCCCAGTCGGTGGCCGTGACGGTCATGCCGGTCAGGTCCTCGTCGAGGACGCGTTGCAGGGCCGCGAGCGCGGTGTCGGGGTCCATGGGCTGGACGCCGCGGCGCGCGAGCTCGGCGGCGAGGCCTGGCTCGGTCGCCATGCCGGTCTCGCCCCAGGCGCCCCAGGCGACGGAGGTGGCGGGCAGTCCGGCGGCGCGGCGGTGCGGGGCGAGCGCGTCGTGGTAGGCGTTGGCGGCGGCGTAGGCGGGCTGGCCGCCGCTGCCCCAGGAGGCGGCGCCGGAGGAGAACAGCACGAACGCGTCGAGGTCGCGCTCCGCGGTGAGTTCGTGGAGGTGGCGGGCGCCGAGCAGCTTGGCGCTCAGCAGCGTCTCCAGTGCGTCCGGGGTGAGGGCGGTGGTCTCGCTGTCGCCGTCCGAGACACCGGCGGCGTGGATGACGGTGGTCAGCGGCTGGTCGGCGGGCAGCGCGTCGAGGTGGGCGGCGAGAGCATCGCGGTCGGCGATGTCGCAGGCGGCGACGGTGACGCGGGCGCCCAGTTCGGTGAGCTGTTCGGTCAGGGTGTCGGCGCCGGGGGCGTCGGGGCCGCGGCGGCTGAGGAGCAGGACGTGGGCGGCGCCCCGGGAGACGGCCCAGTGGGCGAGGCGGCTGCCGAGGGCTCCGGTGCCGCCGGTGACGAGGGCGGTGCCGCTGGTGCGCCAGGGCTGCGACGAGGTCGGTTCCCCGGCGGGGACGAGGCGCCGGGCGTAGGCTCCGGAGGGGCGCAGGGCAAGCTGGTCCTCGGTGGCGTCGGCGGTGAGCAGCGCGGCGAGCAGTCCGCCGGTGCGTGTGTCGATGGTGTCCGGCAGGTCGGCCGAACCTCCCCACAGCGCGGGCTGTTCAAGGGCGGCGACCCTGCCGAGCCCCCACAGGGTGCCCTGGACCGGGTGGTGCACGGGGTCGCCGGGGACGGCTGCGACGGCCTGCCGGCTCAGGCACCACAGCCGGGCCCCGGTGGGCCGGTCGGCGAGGGCCTGGAGCAGGGCGACGGTCGCGGCGAGCCCGGCGGGCACCGCAGGGTGGCGGGCGTCGGCCGGTTCCTCGGCGAGCCCCAACAGGGACACCACCACGGAGAGTCGTTCGGGCAGCACTGCGGCGAGGGTGGTGCGGTCGGCGGTGGCGGGGTCGATGTCGAGGCGGGCGGTGTCGGGGCCGAGGGCGGTGACGACGGCGGCCACCCAGGGATCGTCGGCGTGCGTGGCCGGGACGACGACGAGACGGTCGACGGGCTGTGCCGCGGCGGTCGTGGGCAGCGGATGCCAGGCGTCGCGGTAGCTCCAGGACGCGGCGAGCGCCCGCCGCCGGGACCGCTGCCGCCAGTCGGCCAGGGCGGGCACGACCGCGGCCAGTTCGGGCTCGCCGGCTCCGGTCTCGGCGGCGAGCCGGGCGGTGTCGGCGTCGTCCACCAGTTCCCAGAAAGCGCTGTCCTCCCCGACGTCGGCGGCCACGGGGTCGGTGCCGGGGGTGGGCCAGTACCGGCGGCGCTGGAAGGGATAGGTGGGCAGCTCTACCGGGGGCGCGGTGCGGGCGGTGGCAGGGAAGCAGGGCCGCAGGTCGACGGGCAGGCCCGCAGCCCAGCCGGCCGCCGCGGACAGCAGGAAGGTGCGGGCGTCGCCGGCGTCCCGGCGCACGGAACCGAGGACGACGGCGCCCTCGGTGCCCGCTGCCTCGCAGGTCTCACCGATCGCGCCGGCCAGCATCGGTTGCGGGCTGCTCTCGACGAACACCCGGTGCCCGGCCTCCAGCAGGGCGCGGGTGGCCGCCTCCATACGGACGGTCTGCCGCAGGTTGCGGTACCAGTAGGCGGCGTCCAGTTCGGTGGTGTCGAGGCGGCCGCCGGTGACCGTGGAGTAGAACGGGACGCCGGCCGGGCGCGGGGTCAACGTGCCCAGGGCGTCCAGGAGTTGATCCTTGACGGCCTCGGTCTGGGGTCCGTGTCCGGCGATGTCGGACTTGATGTCCTTGGTGCGCAGGTCGTGGCGGGCGCACAGCTCGCGCAGCTCGTCGAGGGCACCGTTGTCGCCGGAGACGACGACCGTGGAGGGGCCGTTGAGCAGGGCCACGCCGAGCCGGCCGGGCCACGCCTGGAGCAGGGGTTCGACACGGTCGACCGGCGCGAACACGGTCATCAGTCCGCCCCGTCCGCCGAGTTCGAGCATCGTCCGGCCGCGCAGTGCGACGAGCCTCGCGGCCTCCTCCAGGGTGAAGGCGCCCGCGACGTGGGCGGCGGCTATCTCGCCCTGGGAGTGGCCGACGACGGCGCCGGGTTCGACGCCGAGTGAGCGCCACAGCGCGGCGAGCGCGACCATCGTGGAGAACAGCGCGGGCTGCACGACGTCGGCCTTGTGCAGCACGTCCGGGTCGTCGCCCGCGCCGCGCAGCAGGTCCACGGGCGACCAGTCGACGTAGGGGGCGAGGGCGTCGGCGCAGTCGTCGACGGTGGCGCGGAACACCCTTGAGGTGTCGTACAGTTCGCGGCCCATGCCCCACCACTGGGAGCCCTGGCCGGGGAAGACGAACACCGGTCCGGCGGCGGTGTCGGCGGTCGTGCCCCGTACGACGGCGGGGTCCGCGGTGCCGGTGGCCAGGGCGTCCAGCGAGTCGAGGAGCCGGTCGCGGTCGTCGCCGAGGACGACCGCGCGGTACGGGTGCGCGGCCCGCGTGGTGGCGAGCGACCAGCCGGCCGCCGAGGGGTCCGTGTCCGGCCGGGAGCGCAGGAAGGCGCCGATGCGGGCGGCCTGTTCGTTCAGCGCCGGGGCGCTACGGGCGGACAGCGGCAGCGGCAGCTCGGGGGTGACGAGGGGTGCCTCCTGCTGGGGTTCGGGGTCGGCGGCGGGCTGCGGGGGCGCCTGCTCCAGTACGACGTGGGCGTTGGTGCCGCTGATGCCGAACGCGGACACGGCGGCCCGCCGGGCTCGCCCGGTGTCGGGCCAGTCCTGCGCGGACCGCAGCAGCCGTACGGCGCCCGTGGTCCAGTCGACGCGGGTGGAGGGCGTGCCGGCGTGCAGGGTGCGCGGGAGGGTGCCGTGTTCGAGGGCCAGGACCGTCTTGATGACGCCGACCGCTCCGGCGGCCGCCTGGGTGTGGCCGATGTTGGACTTGACCGACCCCAGCAGCAGGGGCCGTTCGCGATCCTGACCGTAGGTCGCGAGGAGCGCCTCGGCCTCGATCGGGTCGCCGAGCCGGGTGCCGGTGCCGTGCGCCTCGACGGCGTCCACGTCGGCCGGGGTGAGCCCGGCGTCGGCCAAGGCCTCGCGGATGACGCGTCGCTGGGCGGGCCCGTTGGGCGCGGTGAGCCCGTTGGAGGCGCCGTCCTGGTTCACGGCCGACCCGCGGATCACGGCCCGTACCCGATGGCCCAGGCGACGGGCCTCGCTGAGACGTTCGACGACGAGCAGGGCGACGCCCTCGGAGTAGCCGGTGCCGTCGGCGTCTTCGGAGAACGCCTTGGAGCGGCCGTCGTGGGCGATGGCGCCGAGCCGCTGGATGCGGGCGAAGCTCGCCGAGTCGGTCATCACGGTGCCGCCGCCCGCGAGGGCGAGCGCGCACTCCCCGGCGCGGACCGCGCGCACCGCCTGGTGCAGCGCGACCAGCGAGGAGGAGCAGGCGGTGTCGACGGTGACCGCCGGGCCGTTCAGGCCGAGGGCGTAGGAGACGCGGCCGGACAGGGCGCTGGCGGCGAGGCCGGTGGCGGCGTGGCTCTCGGTGCGTTCGGCGGAGCCGCTGACGACATGGGCGTAGTCCTGCCCGTTGCTGCCGACGAACACGCCGGTACGGCTGCCGCGCAGGGTGTGCGGGTCGATACCGGCCCGTTCCACGGCCTCCCAGGCGGTCTCCAGGAGCAGCCGCTGCTGCGGGTCCATGGTGACCGCCTCGCGCGGGGAGATCCCGAAGAAGGCCGCGTCGAAGTCGTGGGCGTCGTAGAGGAATCCGCCTTCGAGGCGTCCACCGCCGTCGGCGAACTCCGTCAGGTCCCAGCCGCGGTCGCCGGGGAAGGGCCCGATGGCGTCCCGTTCCTCGGCGAGCAGGTCCCACAGGTGCTGCGGGGAGTCGGCGCCGCCGGGCAGCCGGCAGGCCATGCCGACGATCACGACCGGGTCGTCGGCGTCGTCGCGGGGGTCCGGCCGTTCGACCGGTGCGGTGTCCTGCCCGGTGCCGGTGACGACTTCCAGCAGGTGCTCCGCGAGGCGGCGCGGGGTGGGATGGTCGAAGACGACGCCCGCGGCGAGCGGCAGGGCGGTAGCGGCGACGAGCCGGTTGCGCAGCTCCACGGCGGTGAGGGAGTCGAATCCCGAGGACCTGAAGGCCCGGTCGGGCGGAACGTCGGCGGCGCGACGGTGCCCGAGTGCGGCGGCGGCCGCGGCGCGCACCACGTCCAGGACGAGCGTGGCGTGCTCGGCGGGAGGGGCCGTACGCAACCGGTCGGCCAGGGGCGTCGAGGGCGCGTCGGGCGTGGTGCGAAGGGCGTCCGGCGCCGGTACGGCGGGGTGGTCGTCGAGGACGGGGCTGTGGCGCGGGCCGGCCCGGAGTGCGGCGGCCAGTGGTCCGAGGTCGGCGACGATGAGGGCCGGGTGGGGCTCGGCGGTGGCCTCCAGCAGAGCGGTGAGGGCCAGTTCGGGGTCGAGGCCGCCGAGGCCGGAGCGCCGGCCCTGCGCGTCGTCGAGTCCGGCGGCCATACCGGCGCCGCGCCAGGCCGCCCAGGCGATCGACACGGCCGGCAGCCCCTCGGCCCGGCGGCGGGCGGCGAGCGCGTCCAGCACGGTGTTGGCCGCCGCGTAGTTGGCCTGGCCCGGGTTGCCGAGGGCACCTGACACCGAGGAGAACAGGACGAACGCCGACAGGTCGTGGCCCCGGGTCAGTTCGTCGAGGTGCAGTGCGCCGGTGGTCTTGGCGCGGTACACATCCGCGAACCGGTCGGGGGTGAGGCGGTCCAGTACGCCGTCGTCGAGGACGCCGGCGGTGTGCACGACAGCGGTCAGCGGCCGGTCGGCGGGAACCTCGGCGAGCAGGGCGGCGAGCGCGGCCCGGTCGGCGACGTCGCAGGCGGCGATGTCCACCTCGCAGCCGGCCTCGGCCAGTTCGTGTCTCAGCTCGGCCGCGCCCGGCGCGTCGGGTCCGCGCCGGGAGACCAGCAGCAGGCGCTCGGCGCCCTCCCGGGCCAGCTGGCGGGCGACCCGGGCGCCGAGACCGCCGGTGCCGCCCGTGACGAGGGTGGTGCCGGCGGGACGCCATCCGGCGGGCGTTGCGCCAGGCACTTCCCCGGGCGCCTCGGGCTCGCGTCGAGGCGCCGGCACGAGTCGCCGTACGAGGGCTCCGGTGGCGCGTACGGCCACCTCGTCCTCGCCGCCGGGGGCCGTGAGGGCGGCCAGGGCGGTGGCGACGGTGTGCTCGGTGGGGTCGTCGGCGGGCAGGTCGAGCAGGCCGCCCCAGCGGTCGGGTGTTTCGCGGGCCGCGACCCGGCCCAGCCCCCAGACCGCGGCCTGGGTGAGACCGTGGGCGCGGTCGCCCTCGGCGGCGGCCACGGCGTCACGTGTCACCAACCACACGGGCGCCCGCAGCCCGGCGTCACCGGTCGCCTGAACGGCCGTCAGCGCGCCCAGGACCGCGGCGGGAACGTCCGGTCCGTCCGGGTTCCGGGGCGCGGTGAGGCACAGGACGCCTGCCGGATCGGTGTCGCCCGCCGCGTCCCGCAGCACAGCGGCGAGCGTGGCACGGTCGGCGCCGGCCGGGCACCGGACCGGCACGGCGGCCGGGCCCAGGGCGTCCGTCAGCGCGCGGGCCCAGGGGTCGTCGTGCTCCGGCAGCAGAAGCAGCCGGCGGCCCGTCACCTCGCCGGCCGGCGGGAAGGCGTACGGCTGCCAGCGCTCGCGGTGGCGCAGGGCGTCCAGGGCGGCCCGGACGCGGTGCCGGGACCGCCAGGACAGCAGGGCGGGTACGACGGATCGGACAGCCTCCTCCGCGACGCCGAGGCGGTCGGCGAGCGCGGCCGGTTCGGTGCGGCCGAGTGCCGCCCACAGGTCCGTGCCGGCCGTGTCCGGGGCGGCGTGGCGGAACGGGAAGCGGCTGCGGCGGAACGGGTAGGTGGGCAGGTCGACCCGCTCGGCGCCGGTCCCGGAGAACAGGGCCGTCCAGTCGACGGGGACCGCGTGGACGTACAGCCGGGCCAGGGCCGTGACGGCGGAGTGCTCCTCGTCCGGGCCGCTGTGCAGCAGGGGCGTGACGACGGCGCCCGGCGGCAGGGTCTCCTGGGCGAGGGCCGCGAGGACACCGCCGGGGCCCACCTCCAGCCAGGCGCCGACGCCGTGCTCCGCCAGGGTCCGCACGCCGTCGCCGAAGCGTACGGTCTCGCGCAGATGCCGTACCCAGTAGCCGGGGGTGGTCAGTTCGCCGGGTGCCGCGAGCCGTCCGGTCACGTTGGAGACGACCGGCAGGGTGGGTTCGGCGAAGGACAGCTCCGCGACGGCCGTGCGGAACGCGTCGAGGGCGGGCTCCATCAGCGGGGAGTGGAAGGCGTGCGAGACCCGCAGGCGGGTGGTGCGGTGCCCGGCCTCGCTCAGGCGGGCCGCGACGGCGTCCACCGCTTCGCCGGGGCCGGACAGCACCACGGAGCGCGGGCCGTTGACCGCGCCGAGGACGACACCGTCGGTGAGCAAGCGGCGGACCTCCTCCTCGCCGGCGCCCACGGCGACCATGGCACCGCCGGCCGGGAGTTCCTGCATCAGGCGGGCCCGCGCGGACACCAGGCGGCAGGCGTCGGTCAGGGACAGCACGCCGGCGACGTGGGCGGCGACGATCTCGCCGACGGAATGACCCATGACGTACTCGGGCCGCACACCCCACGCGACCACGAGCCGGTACAGGGCCACCTCGACGGCGAACAGTGCGGGCTGGGCGAACTCCGTGCGGTGCAGGGCCTGTTCGTCCTCGCCCCACATCACCGTCCGCACACACGGGTCGAGCTCGGCGAGAACCTCGTCGAGAGCGGCGGCGAACACCGGGAAGCGGGCGGCGAGTTCGCGTCCCATGCCGAGGCGCTGGCTGCCCTGCCCGGAGAACAGCACGGCCACGGACGGCTCGTCGCCCGCGACCGCCGCGGCGAGCGGCGGCGCGCCCTCGGCCGAGCCGAGCAGCACGGACCGGTGCTCGAAGGAGGAGCGCCCGGCGGCCAGCGAGTGGCCGATGTCCAGTGGGTCGTGGCCGGCGGCTCGCGCGCGGACACGGGCCACCTGGTCCGCGAGGGCCTCGGCGCCGCGGGCGGACACCGGCCAGGGCACCGCGTGGGCCGGCGTCGGGGCCGCCTCGGGTGCCGGCAGCGGCTCGGGGGCCGCCTCCAGGACGACGTGGGCGTTGGTGCCGCTGATGCCGAACGCGGACACGGCGGCCCGCCGGGGTCGGCCGGTCCGCGGCCAGTCGGCGGCATCCCGCAGCAGTTCGACGCGGCCGGCCGTCCACTCGACGGCGGCGGTCGGCTCGTCCGCGTGCAGGGTGCGAGGCAGCCTGCCGTGCCGCATCGCCAGGACCGTCTTGATGACGCCTGCGACGCCCGCCGCGGCCTGGGTGTGCCCGAGGTTGGACTTCAACGAGCCGAGCAGCAGCGGCCGTTCGCGGTCCTGGCCGTACGTGGCGAGGAGCGCCTCGGCCTCGACGGGGTCGCCGAGCCGGGTGCCGGTGCCGTGCGCCTCGACGGCGTCGATGTCGGCGGGGGTGAGCCCGGCGGCGGCGAGGGCCTGCCGGATGACCTGCTGCTGGGCGCGGCCGCTGGGGGCGGTGAGGCCGTTGGAGGCGCCGTCGGAGTTTGCGGCGGTGCCCCGTACGAGCGCCAGGACGGGGTGGCCGTGGCGGCGGGCGTCGGACAGCCGCTCGACGACGAGCACGGCGACGCCCTCGGACCAGCCGGTGCCGTCGGCGGCGGCGGAGAACGCCTTGCAGCGGCCGTCGGGGGCGAGCCCGCCCTGCCGGCTGAACTCGGTGAAGACCGACGGGTCGGACATCACCGTGACACCGCCGACGACGGCCAGTTCGGTCTCTTTTGTCCGCAGGGCCTGGACGGCGATGTGCAGCGCGACCAGCGAGGAGGAGCAGGCGGTGTCGACGGTGAGGGCCGGGCCTTCGAGGCCGAGGACGTAGGCGAGGCGGCCGGAGAGCACGCTGGAGGCGGTGCCGATCATGACGTGGCCGTCGCCGGGCGCGGGGCGCCCGGAGTCCCACTGGTAGGTGCCCGCGTACACGCCCGTGCGGCTGCCGCGCAGGGACAGCGAGTCGATGCCGGCGTGTTCCAGTGCCTCCCAGGCGACTTCGAGGAACAACCGCTGCTGCGGGTCCATCGTGGCCGCCTCACGGGGCGAGATGCCGAAGAACTCCGCGTCGAAGGCGTCGGCCCCGGTGAGGAACCCGCCGCCACGCGCGGTGCTCTCGGCGAGCAGTGCGGTCAGGTCCCAGCCGCGGTCCGCCGGGAAGGCGGTGACGGCGTCCTGGCCGGAGTCGACCAGCCGCCACAGGTCGTCGGGCGAGGCGATGTCCCCGGGCAGGCGGCAGCCCATGCCGACGATGGCGACGGGGTCGTCGGCGGGGTCTGCGGGGGCACGGTCCGTCTCGAGCTCCTCGATACGCCGGTGGGCACGGCGCAGCTCCGCCGTAACCCGTCGGAGGTAGTCGACGATCGTGTCCTGCTGCTCTTTCTGCACGGGGGATGTCCCATCGCGTCGGCGGGCGTTCGTGGCCTGCGGGAGGGGTGAGCGCCGGTCAGCGGACCGGGAACTCCTTGTCGATGAGGTCGAGGAGCCGGTCGACGGGGGCGGCGGCGATGTCGGCGGCATCCGTCGTGCCGTGGGTGCCGTTCACCCGGCGTACCGGTGCGGGGCACGGGGCGCGGTGGCCGAGGTCCGTCAGCAGGGCTTCGAGGCGGTGCAGGGCACGGCGCCGGGTGGGGTGGTCGTCGGGCAGTTCGCGCAGGGCCTGTTCGAAGCCGGTGGGCCAGTCGGGCAGCGGGCGCGGTGCCTCGTCCAGGTGCTCGGCGAGACAGGCGGCGAGCGCGGCGGGGGTGGGCTGCTCGTAGAACAGGGTGGCGGGCAGGTCGAGGCCGGTGGCGCGGCCCAGGCGGATCCGCAGCTCGGTCTCCGCGTAGGAGTCGAGGCCCAGGGAACGCAGGGCGAGGCGGGGTTCGACCCGGCCGGGGTCGGCGTACCCGAGGGCGGCGGCGGCCTCGGCGCGCACCAGGGTGAGCAGCGCGCGGACGCGGCGCGGGCCGGTGAGCGCCCGCAGTGCGGCCGGTTCGGCGGCGGGCCGGTCGTCGGCCGGGGACGGGGCGAGCGCGGGCGGCGCCGTGTCCGCCGGGGTGGGCCAGTGGCGTTCGCGCTGGAAGGGGTAGGTGGGCAGTTCGGTGCGGCGGGCGCCGGTCCCGGTGAACAGGGCCGGCCAGTGCACGTCGCTGCCGGTGACGTGGAGCCGGGCGAGCGCGGTGAGCAGAGCCGTCTCGGGGTCGGTGCCGAAGCGCTGGACGGCGACGGTCACCACGCCGGTCCACGCCAGCAGTTCGACGGTGCTCTGGGTCAGGGTGGCGCCCGTGCCCACGTCGAGGAAGGTGTGGACGCCCGCGTCGCGCAGGGCGGTTACGGCGTCGGCGAACCGTACGGTCCCGCTGACGTGACCGATCCAGTGGGCGGGCGAGGCGAGGTCGGTGCCGGTGGCGCGGGTGCCGGTGAGAGTGGACACGAGCGGGATGCGCGGGGTGCGCGGTTCGAGGCCGGCCAGTGCGCCGCGGTACTCGTCGAGGGCGTCGGCCACGAGGGGGGAGTGCAGTCCGTGCGGGGCGGGCAGCGGGGCGGTGGTGCGTCCCTCGGCCGCGAACGCGTCGGCGATGCCGACGACTTCGCGAGCCGCGCCGGACAGCACGATCCGGTCGGGTCCGTCCACGGCGGCGACGGCGACGTTCGCGGTGAGCAGCGGTGCCACCTCGGCCTCCGTGGCGCGTACGGCGACGGTGGCGGCGGGCGCGAGCCGCTCGGCCAGCCGGACCCGGGCGGCGACGACACGGCAGGCGTCGCTGAGGGACAGCGCGCCGCAGACGTGGGCGGCGGCCACCTCGCCGAGTCCGTGCCCGGCGACGTAATCGGGGGTCCGGCCGAGGGACTCCAGGAGCCGGTACAGGGCGATCTCGTGGGCGAACAGCAGGGGGTCGGCGGTGCGGCTGCCCGCCTGAGCGGGGGCGCCCGCGAGGTCGGGCAGCGGCTCGGGCAGCAGTGGGTCGAAGGCGTCGCGCACGGCGTCGAGAGCTCGCGCGAACACCGGGAACCGCTGGGCGAGTTCACCGGTCCGAGCGCTGTCGTGCGGTGCGCCCCGCCCGGCGAACAGGACAGCCGACAGACCGGGTTCGGCGAGGCAGCGCGCCACGGTGGGCGTGCCGTCGGCGGAGGCCAGCAGGACCGTGCGGTGCGGCAGCGCGGTGGCCCGGCCGGTGGCCAGTGACAGGGCGATGTCGGCGCGGGCCCGGTCGTCGGCGGGTTCCAGGCGCCGCAGCCGGGCGACCGCCGCGTCCAGGGCGTTGGCGGACCGCGCGGAGACCACCCAGGGCACGACGTGCGGGACGCTGCCGAGTTCGTCGGCCGGGGCGGAAGCGGGCGGGGCCTGTTCGAGCACGATGTGGGCGTTGCTGCCCCCGATGCCGAAGGAGGAGACCGCCGCGCGGCGCGGCCTGCCGGTGGCGGGCCAGTCGGTGGTCTCGCGCAGCGGCAGCGCCGAGCCGACCGACCAGTCGACGGCAGGCGTGGGCTCGGACAGGTGCGGGGTGGCGGGCAGGACGCCGTGCCGCAGCGCGAGGACGATCTTGATGACGCCGGCGATGCCGGCCGCGGCCTGGGCGTGCCCGAGGTTGGCCTTCACGGAGCCGATGAACAGCGGGTGTTCACGCTCGCGCCCGTACGTGGCGAGGAGCGCCTCGGCCTCCACGGGGTCGCCGACGCGGGTTCCGGTGCCGTGCGCCTCCACGGCGTCGATGTCGCCGGGGGCGAGCCCCGCGTCCTGGAGGGCCAGGGCGATCAGCTCGCGCTGGGCGGCCCCGCTCGGCGCTGTCAGCCGGTCGGTGGAGCCGTTGGCGTTGACGGCGGTGCCGCGGATCACGGCGAGGACGGGGTGGCCGCCCCGCCGGGCGTCGTCGAGGCGTTCCAGTACGACGACCCCGGCGCCCTCGGCCCAGGCGGTGCCGTCGGCGTCGGCGGAGAACGGCTTGCACCGGCCGTCGGGGGCCAGGCCGCCCTGCCGGGCGTAGCCGACGAGACTGCGCGGCGTGGACAGGACGTTCGCTCCGCCGGCCAGGGCGAGCGTGCACTCCCCGGCACGCAGGGCGCGGACCGCGCAGTGCAGGGCGGTCAGCGAGGAGGAGGACGCGGTGTCGAGGGTCAGCGCGGGGCCGCGCAGTCCGAGGACGTGGGCGAGGCGGCCGGAGGCCACGCCCGGCGCGGTGCCGGTGACGGCGTTCGCGGCGGTGTCCTCGGCGGAGCGCGCGGTGACCAGGGCGTAGTCCTCGCCGCTGACGCCGGCGTAGACGCCGGTGCGGGTGCCGTGCAGCGACAGCGGGTCGATGCCGGCCCGCTCCACCGCCTCCCAGGCGGTCTCCAGCAGCAGCCGCTGCTGGGGGTCGGTCGCGACGGCCTCACGGGGCGAGAGCCCGAAGAAGCCGGCGTCGAAGTCGGCGACGGAGTCGAGGAATCCACCGCGCCGGGGCACGGCGGCCCGGCCCGGCCCGTCGAGGGCGTCCGGGTCCCAGTCCCGGTCGGCGGGCAGCGGGCCGATGGCGTCGCCTGCGGCCAGGAGCAGCTCCCACAGCTCCTCGGGGCCGGTGATCCCGCCGGGCAGTCGGCAGGCCATGGCGACGATGGCGACCGGCTCGGCGGCGACCGGGTGGTCGTGCAGTTCGAGGAACTCCAGTCCGGACAGGATGGTCATGCCGCACCGCCTCCGGTGGTTCAGTACTCAACAAGACTGTTGTGGAAGGTAGAGGGGGGCGGTCTCGGTTTTCCCTAGACCTGTCGCGGCCGGCCGTTCGCCGGACCTGTCGGGCCGGTCAGTTGCCGCCGGCCCTCAGGGACACCAGCCACTCGTCCATCAGCCGTGCCGTCTCGGCGGAGTCCTCGGCGATGAGGGTGTGGTGGTCGGCCTGGATCACCCGGACAACGTCGGCGGGCACCGCCGGTGCCTGCTCGTCGCCCACGCCGGGCAGGGAGTCGGCGCACCGGATGAGAAGCGACGGCACGTCGGTGGTGTAGCTCTCGGCGTCGCCGGTGGTCATGCGGATGAACCAGTACGCCATCGCCGACAGCCGGGCGGTGTCGAGCTTCACGGTCGGACGGTCGATGCCGGCGAGGTAGTTGTCCTGGACCCGGTCCCAGTCGACGCCCTCACCTTCCCGGTAGCCCAGGCTGAGGGTGTCGAGCATGACGATGCCCTCGGGCCGTACGCCCCAGGTCTGTTCCAGGATGCCGGCCGCGCGGTGGGCGAAGGTGCCGCCGGTGGAGTAGCCGACGAGGACGAACGGCTCGCCGTCGCTGGCCAGCAGCACGCTCTCGGCGACGAGCCGGGCCGCGGCCTCGCTGGTCGCGGGCAGCGGCTCGCCCTCGGCGAACCCGAGCAGCGGCAACGCCGAGACGTGCCTGCGGCCGCGGAAGGGTGCCGCCAGGCGCGCGTACTGGTGCGGTCCGCCGGTCGCGCCGGGGGCGCTGACGCAGATCAGCCGCGGCTGCGCGGGCCCGTCCGCGAGGGTGATCGCCCGGGGCAGCTCCGGTACCTCGGCGGTGAGCTCGATCTGGGGGCGGGTGGCGGCGACGGCGATGAGCAGCCGCATGGCCTCCAGGCTCTTGCCGTTGCCCACGGTGTCGAAGAACAGCGTGACCAGCGAGTCCGGCGAGTTCTGCCGGGTGCCCGCGGTGAGTGTGCCGGGGTCGGCGGGCTGTCCGCCCTGGTGGGCGAGTTGGCCGTCCAGCCACTGGGCGAGCCGCAGCGGTGTGCGGTTCTCGAAGACGGCCGCGGTGGGCACCCGCAGGCCGAGCGCCTCGCCCAGTTGGTTGCACAGTTCCAGCGCGATGAGCGAGTCGAAGCCCAGGGTGAGGAACTCGCGCTCGGGTTCGACGGTCGTGCTCTCCTTGCGGCCGAGCAGCACGGTGGAGATTCCCACGACCAGGTCGAGCAGGGTCCGCTCCCGTTCGGCGTCGTCGAGCCGGCCGAGTCGGTCCCGAAGTGTGGCGAACGACGGGGTGGTGGCCGCCGCCGTGCGGCGCGGGGCGGCGATGAGGCCGCGCAGCACGGCGGCTACCTGACGGGGGGTTCGGGACCGGTCGACGTGCAGGGGCACCAGCTGCGGCTCGTCGCGCCGCAGGGCGGCGTCGAACAGCGCGAGGCCGAGTTCCCGTCCGATCGGCGGGAGTCCGGACCGCACCATGCGCTGAAGATCGGTGTCGGTGAGGGCGGCGGTCATGCCGGTGCGGCTGGCCCACATGCCCCAGGCGAGCGACGTGGCGGGCAGGCCGCCTCGGCGCCGGTGGGCGGCGAGGGCGTCGAGGTATGCGTTGCCGGCGGCGTAACCCGACTGGCCTTGGCTGCCCAGGACGCCGGAGACGGAGGAGTAGAGCACGAAGGCGGCGAGGTCGAGGTCTCGGGTGGCGCGGTGCAGGTGCCAGGCGGCGTCCGCCTTGGGGCGCAGCACCGTGGAGACGCGTTCGGGGGTGAGGGAGGTCAGGACGCCGTCGTCGAGGACGCCGGCGGTGTGCACGACGGCGGTCAGCGGGTGTTCGGCGGGGATCTCGGCCAGCAGCGCGTCGACGGCATCGGCGTCGGCGACGTCGCAGGCCGCGATCGTCACCTTGGCGCCCGCGCCGGTGAGTTCGGCCCGCAGGTCGGCCGCGCCCGGTGCGGACTCGCCGCTGCGGCCGGCCAGCAGAAGGTGCTGTACGCCGTGTGTGGCGACCAGGTGCCGGGCGAGGTCGGCGCCGAGCCCTCCGGTGCCGCCGGTGATCAGCACGGTGCCCTCGGGGTGCCACGGGGCGGGGTCGCCGGTACCGCTCTCTTCGGGGACGCGGGCCAGCCGGGGGACCCGCGCGGTCCGCTCGCGCACCACCCACTGCTCCTCGTCGGCGAGGAACAGGGCGGGCAGGGTCGCGGCGGACTGGTGGGCGTCGTCCAGGTCGACCAGGACGAACCGGCCGGGGTGTTCGGACTGGGCGGAGCGGACCAGGCCCCAGACGGCCGTCGCGGCCGGGTCGGTGACGTCCTCGCCCTCCAGTGCCATCGCCCCGCGCGTGACGAGCACCAGGCGGGACTTGTCCAGGCGCGGTTCGGCGAGCCAGTCCTGGAGCAGGGCCAGGACTCGGTGGACCGTCTCGTGGACCGCCTCGGGTTCCTCGCCGCCGTGGACGCAGACGAGGAAGCCGTGCGGCACGGGGCCGTTGTCGCCGCTCTGCCCGATCGCCGCGGCGAGGGTCTCTCCGTACGAGACCACCGCCTCGCCCGCCAGGGCCATGGCCTGCCCCAGGTCGTGCCGGTCGTCGCCGACGACGGCCCAGCGGGCCCCGGTCGCGGGGGTCAGCTCGGCGGGCGCGGGGATCCATTCCAGGCGCAGCAGTGAGTCGAGCGGGTCGTGGGCGGCGCCCGCGGGCGCGTGGTCGGCGACGGGGCGCAGGGTCACGGAGTCGACCGTCAGAACCGGCCGCCCGGCCAGGTCCGTGGCGGCGAGGGCGACGGTGTCGGGGCCGGTGGGCACGATACGGGCGCGCAGCACGGTGGCACCGGAGGCGTGCAGAACGGCGCCCCGCCAGCCGACGGGCAGCGTCCGCTGGTACGACTCCTGCCCGGCGTGGACGCGGGCGTGCAGCACGGCGTCCAGGAGTGCGGGGTGGAGTCCGAACCCGTCGTCACCGCGGGCCGGTTCGGGCAGGACGGCCTCGGTGTACACCTCCTCGCCGCGCCGCCACACGCCGCGCCGGCCCTGGAACGCGGGTCCGTGGTCGATGCCGGCGCGGGCCCACCGCTCGTGGGTGTCGGCGGGGTCGATGCCGGTCGCGCCGGTGGGAGGCCAGACGGTGCTGTCGAACGCCGTGGCCGGGGTGGCGGAGCGGGAGAGGACGCCGGTCGCGTGCAGCTGCCAGGGGGTGTCGCCCGGTGTGGGCCGCGCGTGGCAGCGGACCGTGCGCCGGCCCTCCTCGTCGGGTGCGCCGACGCGCATCTGCACCTGGACCGCGCCCTGTGCGGGCAGCACCAGCGGGGTGTCCACAGTGAGCTCCTCGACCCGGTCGCAGCCCGCGAGGTCACCTGCCCGGACGGCGAGTTCGAGGAAGCCGGTGCCAGGCAGGGACGCCGTGCCGGCGACGCGGTGTTCGGTCAGCCAGGGCTGCTGGGACGCGCTCAGCGTGCCGGTGGCGACGAGTTCGCCGGTGTCGGCGACCGTCACCGCGGCGCCCAGCAGCGGGTGCCCGGTCGGATCGAGGCCGACGCCAAAGAGGTCGGTGGCGGACGCGGAGACGGTGGGCCAGTAGCGCTCGCGTTGGAAGGGGTAGGTGGGCAGGTCGACGCGGCGGGCGCCGGTGCCGGCGAAGAAGGCGGGCCAGTCCACCGGGACGCCGGCGGTGTAGAGCCGGGCCAGCGCGGTCACGGCGGCCGTCTCCTCGTCACGGTCCCGCCGCAGCAGCGGGACGGCATCCTCGACAAACGGCGTGAGGACAGCGTCCGGGCCGATCTCCAGGAAGTGCCGCGCACCCGCGTCCCCGAGCGCGCGGACGCCGTCGGC
>NZ_JBFAIR010000078.1:0-18738 GCF_040654815.1 Streptomyces sp. NPDC050619
CCGGCGAGGGTGCGAGTGAAGCCCAAGGTGGCGGCCTTCGCGGCGACGTACAGGGTGCGCCGAGGCGCTCGCGGGTCCGTGAAGCCGGCGCTGAAAGCGAGCAGCGAGGCGACGGTGACGATCGCGCCTTCGCCCGCAGCGAGCATTCCGGGAAGTGCGGCGTGGACCAGCCGGACGGGGGCGACGGCGTTGAGGGTGAGCAGGCGGTCGATGTCGTCCGCCTTGACTTCGGCCAGCGGGGCGTAGCCGCCGGCGCCGGCGTTACTGATCAGCATGCGTACGTCACCGGCGGCCAGGCGGTCGGTGACAGCAGTGATGCCGTCGTGGGTCATGAGGTCGGCGGGCAGCACCTCGACGGCTGCCCCCAGGGCGCGGAGTTCCTCGGCGAGGTCGGCGAGCCGGTCGGCGCGTCGCGCCACCAGCACGAGGTCGTGGTCGTCCGCGAGGAGTCGGGCGTAGGCGGCGCCGATGCCGGAGGACGCGCCGGTGATCAAAGATGTGGTGCGAGTCATGGGAATGAGTATGACTCAAACGCTGGTCTAGCGTCAAACGCTTGATACTGATGAAGTGTCGCATCCCTCTCCCTGATACGAAACAACGAGGAGCCCGTCGGGCTCGACGCTCTTGACCGGGTGACCATCTCGGTGCACGACGAACCGCGGCTGACCGGCGCCGAGCCGGCCCGCCGCCTCGACGTGCCCCCCCAGTGCCCTCGCCGGTAGCCCGCCTGGAGAGCCGCGGGCAGTTGGGGAGACGCGAGCATCCGCGCCACCGGCCGCGAGGGCTGACCTCGGCGCTCTCCGCCTGACTGCCGTCGGGCCAGGGGAACCCGGATCACGTGTCGCGCAGCGCCCGGCGGCCGGTTGGCGGGCTGGACGAGGCCGGTCTCGGAGGCGTAGATGACCGCTTGGACTCGGCGAGGTCGAAAGTGGTCAGGACGACAACGCGTGAGCGGCTGCCGCAGGCGACAATGCGGCCATCAGGGAGGACGTGTTGGCACAGTTCGTAGACCGCCGCTTCGACACAGCCGCCGGAGATGCTGGCGACGGCGGTGCCGTCCGTGTCGACGGCGAGGGCGAAGGGGCGGGCCTCGCGGCACCACTTGTGCAATGTGTCCGCGATGGCGGGCTTTCCGTGAGTGGGGTGCTTCGGGGGACCGCCGCCGCGCCCTGGGGGAGGAGGGCGCGGCGACGGCCGCTGGTGCCGGCGTTGTGGCGTAGTAGGCCGCCGTGCACCGGTGGAAGCGCCCGGGTGGCCGGTGGCGGACCGGTCACCCGGGGGCTCAGAGCAGCGCTTCGGCCGTGATGGGCAGTTCGCGGATGCGACGGCCGGTGGCGTTGAACACCGCGTTGGCGATGGCGGGCGCCACTCCGACGATGACGATCTCGCCGAGTCCCTTGACGCCGATGGGGTCGGCTTCGTAGTCCTCGCCCTCGATGAAGATCGCCTTCATATCGGGCATGTCGGCGTGGGTCGGCACCAGGTAGTCGGCGAGGTTGGCGTTGACGATCCGGCCGTCGCGGTGGTCGGTGACCGTGTGCTCGAGGAGGGCCTGGCCGATCCCGCCGGTCATGGCCCCGATGGCCTGGCTGTCGGCGAGCCTCGGGTTGATGATCCGGGCGGCGTCGTACACGCCGACCATGCGCCGGACCCGTACCAGGCCGAGGCGGGCGTCGACGGCCACCTCGGCGAACAGCGCGGCGTAGGCGTAGAGAGAGAACTTCTCCGGTTCCGGCGCCCCGGCGTACGAGCCGAGCACTTCGAGGTGCGTCCGGTCGTTGCGGGCCAGGAGCCGCTGGTAGGTCTCCCCGCGAGTGGGCTCGTCCTTCACATAGAGCCGACCGCCTCGTACGACGATGTCGGCGGCGTCGGCGCCGTGCAGGGGTGATCTCTCGTCGTTGACCGCGAGCGTGATCGCCTGCCCCCGCAGCTTGTCGCAACCGTCCTGAACGGCGGATCCGACACTGGCCATGGTCTGCGACCCGGCGTGGAGGGGGGCCGGAGGCATGAACGAGTCGCCGAGCCGGAAGGTCACCTTGCGCATGGTCAGGCCGAGGGCGTCGGCGGCGACCTGGGACATGGACGTGGCCGTGCCGGGACCCATGTCGCTGGTCGCGGACTGCACCAAGGCGGTGCCGTCGGCGTCGAGCCGGACCGAGGCCTGGGCCTCGCTGCGCGCGGTGTCGTAGACACCCGCGGCCATCCCCATACCGATGAGCCAGTCACCGTCACGCGTCGAACGCGGCTTCGGGTTGCGCCGGTGCCAGCCGAACTCGCGGGCGCCCGCGCGGTAGCACTCGCGCAGGCGGCGGGTGGAGAACGGCAGGCCGCTGGACTCGTCGTCGGCCGGTTCGTTGCGCAACCGCAGCTCGATCGGGTCCACGCCCAGTTCGTGGGCGAGTTCGTCCATGGCCGACTCGACAGGGTAGGCGCCGCTGGCGTAGCCCGGGCCCCGCATGAACCACGGCGTGCTCACGTCCAGCGGGACGTGGTCATACGCCTGGCGGACGTTGGGCGCGCTGTAGAGCATCCGGCCGGGGACGAGAACGCTTTCGCTGAACGTCTCGTAGCGGGAGGACTCGGCACGGACGTCGTGCGTCGACGCGGCCAGGCGGCCCTTTCGGTCGGCGCCCAGTCGCAGTCCGTACTCGTATGCGGGCCGGTGTCCCACGCCGAAGTACATCTGCCTGCGGGTGAGTACGAGTTTCACCGGGCGTTTCACTTCGCGCGCGGCCATGGCCGCGATGACGGAGTGCACCCAGGTGCGGGCGGCGCTGCCGAAGGCGCCGCCGACGAACGGCGAGATGACGCGGATGTGGTCCGGCGGGATGCCGAACTCTCCGGACAGGCTGAACACGGCGCCCCGCACATACTGGGTCTTCTCCCAGACGGTCAGCCGGTCACCGTCCCAGCGGGCGACGATGCCGGGCGGTTCCATCGGGTTGTGATGGTTGCGCGCCGTCCGGTAGGTGCTCTCCACCCGGACAGCGGCCAAGTCCAGGGCCCGGTCGGCGTCGCCGCGTGCATAGGTCTGGGTTTCGCCGGCGGCGTCGGCGACGCTCAGGTCGGTCGAGGAGGTCTCGGCGGCGTAGGAGACCTCCACCAGACTCGCGGCGTGCTGTGCGATCTCCAGCGTGGTCGCCACCGCGACCGCGACGGGCTGCCCGAAGAACTGGACCCGGTCGTCCTGGAAAGCGCGCAGCGGCTTGCCCGGCGGGAATCGCCCTTCGACGGGCGGCAGCTTGGGCGCGTTGAGGTGGCTGATCACCTTCAGGACGCCGGGCTGGGCTTCGGCGGCGCGGGTGTCGATGCCGGTGATCCGGCCGCGGCCGACGCTGCCTTCCACGATGACCGCGTGCACGACCCCGTCGGGGCTGTTGTCGGCGGCGTACTTCGCTCCCCCGGTCACCTTCAGCCGTGCGTCGACCCGGGGTACCCCCGCACCGACTGCTGCCTGCGGCTGGCTCATTTGGTGCCTCCCACGGTGCGCAGCTGGCGTTCGACGGTGCGTTTGAGCAGCTCGGGCTTGAAGCCGTTGTGCGTGAGGGGGTGGGCCCCGTCGGCCGCGTGCTCGGCGGCCTCGGCCCACAGCCGGTCGGAGGGGCGTTCGCCGATGAGGTGGCGCTCGACGGCGGGCAGCCTCCACGGCACGGTGCCCACCCCGCCGGCGGCGGCCCTCGCCTCGCGGATGACGCCGCCGCGGATGTGCAGCACGACCGCGGCCGAGGTGAGCGCGAACTCGTAGGACTGCCGGTCGCGCACTTTCAGGTAGCCGGACTTCAGCGGGCGCGCGTGGGCGGGGATCTCCACCGTGGTGATCAACTCGCCCTTGCGCAGGGCCTGTTCGTGGTTCGGAGTGCTGCCCGGCTGGAGCAGGAAGTCGGCGAAGGCAACACGGCGCTCCCCGTCCGGGCCCAGCAGGTGCACGGTCGCCTCCAGTGCCGCGAAGGCCACGGCGACGTCGGAGGGGTGGGTGGCCACGCAGTGGCCGGAGGTGCCGAGGATCGCGTGGCTGCGGTTGTAGCCGTGCAGCGCGGCGCACCCGGAGCCCGGCTCGCGCTTGTTGCAGGCGGCGGTCACATCACGGAAGTACGTGCACCGGGTGCGCTGCATGATGTTGCCGCCGATGGTCGCCATGTTCCGCAGCTGCGCCGAAGCACTCAGCTCCAGCGCCTCGGAGATGACGGGATACAGGACACGCACCTTGGGGTGGGCGGCGGCCTCGGCCATGCGGACCAGGGCGCCGATGCGCAGGCCGCCGCGCTCGGTGACGGTGACCTCGCGCAGCGGCAGTGCACTGATGTCGACCAGCGAGCCGGGGCGTTCGACGGTCTCCCGCATCAGGTCGACGAGCGTGGTGCCGCCGGCGATGTAACGCCCGCCGCGCCAACCCGCGTTGAGGGCCTCACGCATGTCCGCGGCCTTGGTGTAGGTGAAGGGATACATGGGGAGCGGCCCTCACTTCCGGCCGGCGGCCTGCTCGACCGCCCGCTCGATCTTCACGTAGCAGCCGCAGCGGCAGAGGTTGCCGCTCATCCACTCCCGGATCTCCTCCCGCGAGCCGGTGTGACCCTCCTGGATGCACCCGACGCCGGACACGATCTGGCCCGATGTGCAGAAGCCGCACTGGAAGGCGTCCTGGTCGACGAACGCCTGCTGCAGCGGGTGGAGCCGGTCGCCCTGTGCCAGGCCCTCGATCGTGGTGACCTCGGCGCCCTCCAGTCGCACGGCGAGCGTCAGACAGGAATTGACCCGGCGTCCGTCGACCAGGACCGTGCAGGCGCCGCAGGCACCGGCGTTGCAGCCCTTCTTCGAGCCGGTCAGGTCGAGATGCTCGCGCAGCAGGTCCAGCAGCGAGGTGCGGTTGTCGACCGTGACGGTGCGCCGGACGCCATTGACCGTCAAGGAGATACGGCTGCCGGGAGACGCCTCGGCGGCGGCCGCTTCCTCGGCAGCGAGCGCGGGCGGCCCCGCGACCAGGCCGCCGACCACGGTGGCTCCTCCGACAGCGGTGGTCGTGGCGATGAACGTACGCCGGGTGGGCGGAGTTGGGGATTCGGCGGGGGGCGTCACGGCTTGGACGGGACGTTCGGTGGACATGTCCACTCTCCCTCGATGGGGGTACGGGTGGTCGTCACAGGCATACCGATGGCCGAGCCGCACCGCGAAGACTCGCGCGGGCTGCTGTTCCCGCCGGCGTGATGGCAGGAGATGGGTGGCGCCGCCGGACGGCGGGACGGATTCGGCGCCCAGAGGCGTGTCGAGCGCGGCACACTGGTCTTCCAGGCCCGGTAGGCACACCCATTCCCTCCCCTCAGGCGCAGCCCGGCAAGGCCTGCGCAGCGGCGCAAAGCCGCCGACTCCGGCGAGGCCTTCCAACAGCCGGACGTTCACCGGCGGTCAGCCGGTCCGCCGCCGCTGTGCCGGCCCGGCGCAGCTCGATGGCCAGGCCGTTCGGCCGGTCCGCCCGCAGGGCCACCGAGAGGAAGGCGCAGTCGTCGGCCAACGTCGCGGCACAAGCGTCACCGCCGACCGAGGAGCCGTCGGTGATCAGGGCCCGGGTTCGGTGCACTTGCCCAGCATTAACCTCTTGGTTCACACCAAGCAATCTTAATTGCATCAAGCATCTTGATACTCACTTCGCCGACCGCCTTGCCCACACGCGGCTGTTCGATGAACGGACATCAGGGTTCAGGACGTGACACCGGGGGCGGAGAGTTCGACATACACGGTGAGTGCGGCGATCGCCGCTGTTGTGGAGGAGGACGCATCGCATGTCAGCCACTGAGACCGAGGCTCCCCCGTCCGGCGCGGCATCTGCCACATCACCGGCGCCACCGTGCACGACGAACCCCAGCCCTTCGGCGGTTTCGGCGTCGGCGGCTGGGGCCGTTCCGGCTCCCGCGCCGCGCTGGAGGAGTTCACCGAGTTGCGCTGGATCACCATCCAGTCCAAATCCCGCTACTGGGCGAGGTCGTACGGCGCACGTGACCCGGCGTTCGCCGCGGCCTTCAGCCCGGCGGTGGGAGCGGCATGGCTGGCGGATGCCCGAGTGACAGAGGCCTCCTACCGACTCAACCGCGAGCTGGAGGAGTTCTTCCGGTCCATCTGACGAGGCCCCTGCACCAGGGATCTCCACCTCTCCAAGGAGTCAACAATGTCGCAGGTCGACAACGACCGCCATGAGATCCGGCAGCTCATCGAGAACTGGGCGGTGTGGCGCGATGCCGGGGACTGGGGCCGCTTCGCCACGGTCTGGCATCCCGCCGACGGCTGGATGAGCGCCACCTGGTTCCAGGGAAGCGCCGCCGACTTCATCAAGGCCAGCCGTGAGGGCTTCGAGAACGGAGTCAGCATCCTGCACTTCCTGGGCGGGCACACCGCGGACATCGTCGGCGACCGGGCCGTCGCCCAGACGAAGATGACGATCAATCAGCGCGCGAGCGTCGACGGCGTTGAGGTCGATGTCGTGTGCACCGGCCGCTTCTACGACTTCCTCTCCCGCCACGAGGGTCGCTGGACCCTGGTGCGCCGGCAGCCGATCTACGAGAAGGACCGGCTCGACGTCGTGGACCCCGCCGCCTCCCTGACGTTGGACCCCGAACTCCTGCACCGGTTCCCGACCGGCTACCGGCACTTGGCCTACCTGCAGACCAAGGCGGGTTTCACAGTGAAGGACGGGCTTCCCGGCCTCACCGGCACAGCAGTGGAGCAGCTCTACGGCGAAGGCAGGCAATGGCTGGCGGAGGCCTGATGAAGTTCACCCACGCGACCCTTCCCCAGCGGGTGGTGTTCGCGGCCGGGGAGTCACCCGCCGCCGTGGCGGCGGAGGTCGAGGCACTCGGCGGCTCCAAGGTCATGCTGATCGCCTCGGACCGCGAGAAGGAGCTGGCCGACCCGATCGCCAAGGAGATCCCGGTCGTGCTGCGTCATGAGGAGGTCGTGATGCACGTGCCCGTCGAAGTCGCGCGACGAGCCCGCCGGGCGGTGGCCGACGCGGGCGCGGACGTCCTGGTCAGCGTCGGCGGCGGCTCGACCACGGGGCTGGCCAAGGTGGTGGCGCTGACCACCGGGCTGCCGATCGTCGCGGTACCCACCACCTACGCGGGCTCCGAGGCGACCAACGTGTGGGGCCTGACCGAAGGCGAGACCAAGACCACCGGCGTGGACGACAAGGTGCTGCCCGCATCGGTCGTCTACGACGCCGGTCTGCTGACCACTCTGCCCGGCGAGATGACGGTGGCCAGCGGCCTGAACGCGATGGCGCACTGCGTGGACTCGATGTGGGGGCCGCGTGCCGACCCGATCGACCGGGCGCTGGCGCAGGAGGGCATCCGCGCACTCGCGACCGGCCTGCCGGCGGTGGCCGACGCCTCGACCGGCGTCGAGGGCATCGAGCAGACGCTGTACGGCGCCTACCTCGCCGCTGTCGCGTTCGCCTCGGCCGGCTCCGGCATGCACCACAAGATCTGCCACGTCCTCGGCGGCATGTTCAACCTCCCACACGCACAGACCCACGCGGTCGTGCTGCCCTACGTGCTGGCCTTCAACGCCCCGCACGCCCCCGAGGCGGAGGCCCGTATCGCCCAGGCCTTCGGCTCCCGGAAGGCCGGCGCCGGCCTGGCCGCCCTGCGCGAGGTGCTGGACGCGCCGAGGGCGCTGCGCGACTACGGCATGCCCGAGGACGGCATCGCCAAGGCGCTGGGGCCGATCACGAAGGCGATCCCCGACAACAACCCGGCCCCCGTCACCGACGAGAACCTGACCGCGCTGCTGAAGGCGGCGTGGGCCGGCGACCCGATCAACTGAAGGAGGCCGTCATGGCTACCAACGTCAACCCCGGCTCGGCCCAGGCCGGTGCCCACGGCACCATCTACCGCGAGGTGTCCCCGGAGCAGCAGGCGGTCGAGCAGCAACTCGTCGACAACGTCGTGGACTCCTTCGACGCCTGCCCGGACCCGCGGCTGCGGGAACTCATGACCTCCCTGGTCAAGCACCTGCACTCCTTCATCCGCGAGGTCCGGCTGACCGAGGATGAGTGGGGGACAGCGATCGACTTCCTCACCAAGGCCGGCCACATCACCGACGACGTCCGGCAGGAGTTCATCCTGCTCTCCGACACCCTCGGCGCGAGCATGCAGACGATCAACATCAACAACCAGGCCTACCAAGGCGCCACCGAGGCCACCGTCTTCGGGCCGTTCTTCGTCGAGGACTCCCCCGCCATCGAACTCGGCGACGACCTGGCCTTCGGTGCCCCCGGCGAACCCTGCTGGGTCGAGGGCACCGTCACCGACACCCACGGCACCCCGCTCGCCGGCGCGCGGATCGAGGTCTGGGAAGCCGACGAGGACGGGCTCTACGACGTGCAGTACGAGGCCGGCAAGCGCGCCGGCCGGGCACACCTCTTCTCCGCGGCCGACGGCACCTACCGTTTCTGGGGCCTGACCCCGACGCCGTACCCCATCCCCGACGACGGACCCGTCGGCAAGATGCTCGACGCGGTCGGCCGCTCACCGCTGCGCGCCGCCCACCTGCACTTCATGGTGTCCCACGAGGGCGCGCGCACGCTGGTGACTCATATCTTCCCCGAGGGCGACCCGATCGGCCGCAAGGACACCGTCTTCGGCGTGAAGGACTCCCTGATCAAACGGTTCGAACAGCAGCCCGCCGGCACGCCGGCCCCCGACGGCCGCGTCATCGACGGCACCTGGAGCCGGGTGCGCTTCGACATCGTCCTCGCCCCCGCGGGCGCATGACCTGCCAGCCGTTAGGGTTCAGTGCGGATTCCGTCGTCTGCTCCAACCAGCAGTGGAACCGAATCCGCGATAGCGGTTGATGGAGGAAAGAGCCATGCCTCGCGCTCACGAGCCAGGACGCACCGTCAGCTCTCGACTGTGGGATCTGCTGTTCTCCTTCGACCCCAGCCACACTGAGCTGAGCCTGGCCGACCTGGTCCGACGTACCGGCATGCCGCACGCCACCGCCAGGCGCCTGACGCTCGAACTCGTGGAGGCAGGCGCGCTGGAACGCACCAGCGACAACCGCTTCGCGATCGGCCTGCCGCTGTGGCGCCTCGGGACCCTCGCACCACGCGCCGAGACACTGCGCAGCGCCGCGCAGCCGTTCGTGGAGGACCTGTACACGGCTCTTCGCCAGCATGTGCAGTTGGCTGTCCTCCAGGGCGACCAAGCCGTGATCATCGAGCGCTTGTCGGCCCTCAACGCCGTCGGTCTGACCTCACAGATCGGCGGCCAGCTGCCCCTGCACTGCTCAGGCGTCGGCAAGGTACTGCTGAGCCACAGCAGTCCGGCCTTCATCGATGAGGTGCTGGCGGGAAGGCTGCAACGCTTCACTCCCAGAACGATCGTGGACCCGGCCGAACTCCGTGGCCAACTGGCGTCCTGTCGCTCGACCGGAACGGTCGTCGTCAAGGAAGAGCTGAGCGAAGGGGCCGAGTCGGTCGCGACGCGCATCGTCGACGGCCGCGGCAAAGTCGTCGCGGCCCTCTCCGTCGTGGTGGCCGCGGGCTCGATCAAACTGCAGGCGGCCGTTCCCTCGCTGGTCGCGAGCGGACTGGGACTGTCCAGGAGCCTCGGCTGGAGGCCAGGCGTCCCCATCCACACCTCTTAACTACGGGACGAGGAAACCGGCACCTCTGAGCGATCGTGGCCGGCATGCAGACGTCGTCCATACTGGTCGGCCTCGGGCGCGTGGTGGTCATCATCGATCGGCTCCTGTCCGAGCCGAGTTCGCGGGCGGTCAGCCGTCGAGGGTGTGCGGATCTTCGTCGAGAGGAGCCTGACCCACGCCACCGCGCCCGCCCGCGAGGATGAGCGCCGCCGCCTCCAACTCTGGTTTCTGATCCGCGGGAGCATGGGACGGGGAGGCCTGGAAAGCCGCGTAAGCCTCGCTCAGGGCGGGATTGCCGGCCAGGTTGCGGCCGATCTCCTTGGCAGCGCGGCCCAGCGCGATGGCAGCGTGTTGACCGCGAGGGTGGTGTGCGTGCCGGCCGCCACCATGGCCAGGCTCGTCGGGAAGATGGCCGCGGCCCCGACACCGCTGAGGATCTGGGCAAGGATCAACAACGTCACCCGAGTGTCGGTCGAATACCCCGGACCCGGCACCAGGACCGCGAGAGTCGAGCCGAGCCCGATGAGCGCGGCGCCCCCCACGAGCAGACGCTTACGGCCGAACAGGTCACCGAACACGCCGAAGCCCAGCTCCAACACGGCGACGGGAATCATGATGGCGGTGCTGATCCACGTCAGTTGCAGCCTGCGCTCACAGCACAGACCGCACCAGCGCCCACACGGTGCTGTGGCCGACGAACGTCGCCAGAGACACTAGCCTCGGGCGGCGAACGCAGCGGCCGCTTCCTCGAAGGAGGCAGGTTCACGGCCGAGCAGCATCCGCAGGACGTTGCTGTTGCCGCGCAGGCCGTGCCGGTCGTAGTCCTGCCACATGGCCCGCATGTCCGGGCCCCGGGACGGATCGTCGGCCACTGGGGGCGGGAGCGGCGCTTCCTCCCAGTCGACCGTCCTCGCCTCGAGCTCCACACCTCGTACACGTCCCGCGATGCGCAGCGCCTCGGCCGGCGTGGTGGTGGGTCCCGCCAGCTCGTAGGTGGCCGAGTCGTGGCCCTGCTCGGACAACACCTTGACGCCGACTTCCGCGAGTTCACGCAGATCGATGAACGAGAACTTGTTGTGGACGTCGAACGGCAGGTTCACCGGCCCCGCGGGGGCCCTTCCCCACGTCGACAGGACGATCTGGGCGAACATCGAGGGCTGGAGGATCGTCCAGTCCAGGTCCGAGGCCCGCACGGCGGCCTCGGCGTTCGCCTTGCGCAGGTGGTGACGCAGCCCGGGGGTGTGCGGGTGGAGGACGGACAGGTACACGAACCGGCGCGCGCCCGCGTGCTCGGCCGCCTCGATCGCCCTGATCGCGAAGACGTCCTCCTCCGGATGGAACGCCGGAGGAATCATGAACACGAAGTCGGCGTTCTTCACCGCCTGGCGTACGGCGTCGGGCTCCGCGAGATCGGCCTCGACGATCTCGTCGACGCCCAGAGCGGCCACCCGTTCACCGCCCCCCGGACCGTGCACCACTGCGCGGACCCTGAACGGGGACCGTTGGGCCGCCTCCAACAGGTACGTACCACAGAGCCCGGCCGCCCCGATCACCGCGAGCAAGGGCGGCTCTTCGCTGCGTACGGCTTCCGTTTCGGACACTTTCGGGTTTCCTCTCGCTGGTTCCTCGATGACTTCGTAAAACACGACGATGGACTCGTGCCCTGGATCAGGGATTGACCACGGTCATCCACATGGATTCGTCGCGGCGTTGCATGGCGTCGACGGCCCCCAACGCGTCGCTGAGCGGGAACCGATGGGTGATGAGCTCATCAGCGGTGAGGACGCCCGACTCCAGCAGGCGCAGAACTTCCAGCGCGTCGTTGCGGGTACAGGCGCGGGTACCGATGAACCGCCACATGTTCATCATGAGTGCCATCGGTGACTGCGGGAGCGGAGTGCTGTTGCCTCCCATGTGAACCAGCGCACCGCCGGTCGCAAGCCCGGCCATGGCCTGACCGGTGACCGGCCCGTCGGGGACGTAGTCGAGGATCGCGTGCGCTCCCCCGGGTGCCAGTTCGCGCAGCCGGCCGCCGAGAGCGTTGCTGGTCGCCCAGTCGTCGGGGAGTTCGTCCAGGGCGACGGTGGCGGCCGGGATGCCGCCGGACAGCATCGCGACGGTCTTGAGCCGGTCACTGTGGCGGCCGACGAGGATGAGCTCGGCGACACCGAAGTGCTTCGCGAGCTTGACCGTCGCGGCGCCCATGGCACCGGTGGCGGCGGTGACGACGACGGTGGATCCCATCGGCAGCCCGGCCCACTTGAGCGCGCGTACGGCGTTGGCGAGGGTGTGCACCTTGGCCGCGACGTCGAAGCCGACGGATTCCGGCAGCGGGTCGACCAGCCAGTACGGGAGGCGCACGTACTCCGCGAGCGCTCCGTTGTGGTACTCGTCGTAGAGCGGCATCGCGGAGTCGTTGAAGGCGGCGTAGCCCATGATGGACTGCTGCGCGCACATCATGTCGCGGTCGGTACGGCAGTGGATGCAGGAACGGCAGTTCAGGAAGGGGTGGACCCGGACCCGGTCGCCGACGCGGACGCCGGTGACGTCGCTGCCGACGACAGTGACGGTGCCGGCGGCTTCGAAGCCGAGGGTGGTGGGCAGATGCTTGAACGCGCCCCTTCTGAGCAGGTGCATGAGGCCCGGGGCCAGGCCGGCGGATGCGACCCGCACGACAACGTCGATCGGGCCTGGCTCGGGGACGGGGATGTCCTCCAGTACGAGAGTGCCGGCGTCGCGCTGGGCGCGCAGGGCGCGCATCGTGGTCATGCGTGGACCTCCACGTTGAGGGCCGCGAGCCGTTCGGGTGCGTACTGATCGGCGGTACGAGCGGTGTCGGCAACCTGCGGAAGCTCGCTGCGCGAGAGCAGGCTGACGTAGTTGCCGGGCTCGGTTGTGACGTCGGCGTGGGAGATGCCGAGCGGAATGCGCACGAAGTCGCCCGGCTCTAGGTCGACGATGCCGTGTTGGGTGATCAGTGTGCGGTGGCCGTTGGCCTGGTACTGGATCTCGTCGGCATCCAGGGTGCGGCGGTAGCGGCGCTCACCACCGGGCACGGTGGTGACGAGCCCGATGCGGACGCGGTCGGTGCCGTACATCCAGGTGGTGTCGCGGTCGGGGTCGGCACGCAGGACCTGTATCCGGCGGTCGTCGCTGTGGACATGGTCGAGCAGCTGCTGTTCGTCTACCGGGAAGAGGACGACGTCGCCGCCGGGCGCCCCCAGGTTCCAGGAGACGGCCTCGTTGGCCTCACCGGGCTGCCAGCCGGGAAACGGCGGGAACATTGCCCGGGACTCGCGGTGGGCCGATACCAGTTCGGTGACCGGCGCCGGGATGTAGAACAGCAGGTGGCTTTCGGCTCGGCTGCTGTTGTCGTGGGCCACGCCTTGGGGGATGCGGGAGAATTCGCCGGGCCAGTTGTGCTCGACCGAGCCGAGTTCGGTCATCAGAGTGCGCTCGCCGGCAATCTGATAGGAGATCTCGTCCACGTCGCAGTTGCGGTGGTAAAACGGCTGCCGGCCGTCCAGTTTCTGCCACTCGACGCGGATCTCGTCGTTCTCGTAGACACCGCGCGGCGGGGCGTACGCCTCTTCCTGGAACTCCTGCGGGTAGTGCACCACGGTCAGGGTCGGCTGCTCGCCCGCAAGCTTGATGGGCACCTTGGGCGGATGCGGCGGTGACAGCAGCAGATGCTCGTCACGGACGACGCTCTGCAGCGGCCGGTCCGATGCCATGACCATGAGGTCCTCGTTGACGCTCACGGCAACCTCCTCGTTCTGGGTGGCGTCGCGTAATGCGGCGCAGGTTGTCAGCCGATCCCACTGCCCGGAACTCAGCAGGATCGGAGAGGGGGCTGCGCTCGAAGGAAGGGGCCGATTCCCGGCTTCGTATCCGTGCGCAGCCTTTCCGGCATGACGGGTGCCTGCCGACGCTGTTACTTCTTTCGGCCCCAGAACATCTCGATTCCGCGCCACTCCAGCAGCTGCGGGCTGTCGACCGTGTCCCCGAACGCGTCGCGGACCTCCTCGCCGGACCAGTAGGGAATGTTTTCCACGCCCACATGCTGAAACAGCTTGTCGTACCACTGCCGCAGATGAACGTCGGAGTTGATGCGCGCGTCGAACGCCGGCCCCCTCAGGACCGACTCGGCCAGCACGATGCGGCGGCCCGGCTTCATCACGCGCAGCAGGTCCCTGGCCGCCTCCGCCCAGTCGTCGCAGTGCTGGGTCGCCTGGAGCACCGCGACGCAGTCGTACTCCTCGTCGGCCTTCGAGTCCGCGTAGTCCCAGCGCCAGCAGCCGGTCTGGCCGTTGCGTCCGGGGAGCCGGCCCAGGACCGCCTTCCGCCCGTCGTGGATGATCTCCACCTCATCCACGGCGCCGTCCGGACCCACGATCTTCCGCATGTCTTCCAGCCACCCCGCGGGGGCGATGCCCTCACCGATGAGCAGGACCTTGTCTCCGGCGCGGAGTTCGAGGAGACCATAGGCGATTTCGGAGATCGGCCGGGCCAGCTCCCTCCAGATGTACGGCAGCCCGCCGGCCACCGACAGGGCCAACTCCCACTTGTGGCGCAGGGCGATGTCGTGGACGTCCTTCCCCAAAAGCTCCTCGTCCCACGGCTGGATGTGGTCCCACGGGTTTCCGCCGCCGAAACTGCTCTTGACTTCGCTGCTCACCTGAATGCCTCCAACGACTGGGCTGTCGCACGTGCGACAGCCGCCAGAATCGACTTTTCCTGACTTCGAGGACGCCACGGCTCCGGCATCCTCAGGATGGCCTCCGCGCGTCAGGCGCAGGTGTTCGCGAGGGTGCCGATGCCCTCGATCTCGATCCGGACCTCGTCCCCGGTCCGCAGGAACAGGCCTTGTTTGTGCCCGACCCCGGCCGGGGTTCCGGTGGCGATCACGTCGCCGGGTTCGAGGGTCGTCTGCCGCGACAGGTAGGAGACCAGCGCGGGAACCGGGTGGATGAGCTGGGAGGTGCGCGCGTCCTGGCGGAGTTCGCCGGTGACCCAGGTGCGCAGGTGCAGGTCATCGGGATCGGCGAACTCATCCAGCGTGGCCAGGGCGGGGCCCATGGGGGTGAAGGTGTCGAAGCTCTTGGCCGCGGTGACGTTGGCCGCTCGGCCGGGAACGCGTCCTTTCTGGACGTCGCGCGCGCTGACGTCGTTGCAGATCGTGAAGCCGGCGACGAACGAGTACGCGTCCGCCTCCGGCACGTCGGTGGCGCGCCTGCCGATGACGACCGCGAGTTCGCCTTCGTAGTCGACCTCGTCCGGGGCCGCCTTCGGGAAGCGGATCTGCTCGCCCGTGCCGATCACCGAGGACGGAGCCTTCAGGAAGATGACCGGATCCTCCGCCGTGCCGGTGTACCCCACCTCGGTGCGGTGACCGGCGTAGGCGTAACCCACCGCCCAGATCTTGGAGGGTCTGGGGACGGGGGCGATGAGCTGGGCCTGGGCCACGGGTACACGGTCGCGGACCGCGGCCGTGGCGATGGACGCGATGTCGAGGCCGGCCTGCAGGGCGGCACCGAGGTCCACAGCGTCGAGGTCGAGGAGGGCGACGGTATCGCCGTCGTCCTCGAGTCTGCCGATTCCCTTGGCCGTGCTGACGAGCCTGGTCACAGGGCCACCGCCCGGTTGTCGAGGCGCAGCAGCTCGTCCTTGGGGTCACCGGCACGGTAGCGGGCGACGAAGCGATCGGGGTCGAGCTCCAGGCCGGAGGGGTTCGCCGCGAAGACGGGCCCGGACATGAAGGCCACCTCTTCCTCGGTGGTGGCGAAGTTGGCGCAGGAGAACTCGACGATGTTCTTGTCCGGGTCGCGGTAGTAGAAGCTGGTGGCCTGGCCGTGGTTGGCGGCGCGGTGCGGGCGGGCGCCGATGGACGCCATGTGCTCGGACTGGGTGACCAGTTCGCCCAGCGAGCCGACACCGAACTGGAAGTGATGCAGGCCCGGCCCGGAGGCGTCGGAGCCGATCAGGCTGTCGATGCCGAACAACGCGAGGACCTGGCTGCCGTGCGGGGCGTCATGCACACGGAAGAAGCCCAGTCGGACATCGACCGCTCGCTCGGGCATCCCCGCGGGACGCGGCGGGGCGTCGGGGTCCGGGGTCCGCTCGTAGAACGGGCCGTGTCCCAGTACGTGTGTGTAGAAGGCGGCCATGTCGTCGTAGCGGCCGGTCTTGAGCACGAGTTCGGCTATCTGCAGCGCGACGGCCTGGGTCTCGGTGGCCGCGGGGGCGGCCGTGCTCTGGGGGGTCGTCGTCATCGTGGGGCCTCCTTGCCCGTCAGACGGTGGGGTGCAACGGCCTCGATGTGCGTTGCGTGATCCGCCACTGTCCGCCGGAGTAGCGGAACCGGTGAACGGTGTTGAGGACGCGGTCCAAGACGTAGGCGCCGTCGGGCTGCCGGACGTGCAGCAGCACCATCGTCTGCAACTCGACCTTGTCGTCGCCTCCGTCGTCCTGACCGGTGACGACCTCGTTGGCGAGCACATGGACGGTTTGCCGTCCGGTGTTGGCCTCTCGCGCCTTGAGGAAGCCGAGTATCTCGTCCCGCCCGCGAAAGACCCGGCCGTGTGCCTCGAACTCGGCGTCATCGGCGAAAGCGCCGATCCCGGCGGTGGCCCTGCCGCTGTCGATGTCGCGGTGGTAGCTGACAACCAGGGCCCGGCAGTGGCCCACAGCATCGCTTGGCTCGGCCGGAGAGACCACGACGTTTCCCCTATCTCTTGAACCGGGGTCAAGCGTAGCACTGCATCCTCCTAGTTGATAGATGCTTATTCCTTCGGCTCTTCCACAGAATGGCCTTAGCATGCGACTCTGACCCGGGTTCAAGAGTTTGGGTCGTGACTGATCCAAGCCGTGCTCAGGAAGGCAGGTCCCCTGTGTCTGACCGCAACGAAAGAGCCGGATCCCGGCGTGTCCTGGTCGTCGGGGCGGGGCCCGTGGGTCTCTCGCTCGCGATCGAGCTGGGGTGGCGCGGTGTGCCGGTGACAGTGATCGATCAAGGCGACGGCAGCGTGCCCTTCCCGGCGGGCGAGGCGATCTTCTCCCGCACCATGGAACACCTTCGGCGCTGGGGCTGTGCGGAAGAGGCGCGCGCCCAGTCGGCACCGCCCACGCACTACCCGCACCGCACGGTGTTCGCCACATCAGTGACCGGACACGTGCTCACCGAATTCGACTACGGGGTCACGAACCGATCTCCCGGCGCGTACGGCCCGCTGACGCCGGAGGGCCCCGCGTTCCTGTCCAAGTTCTCGTTCCTTCCGCTGCTCGAACAAACGGCGCGAGCCCTGCCCTCGGTCGACATCAGGTTCGCCACCCGCCTGGAGACGTTCGAGCAGGACTTGGAAGGTGTCCTCGCCGAGGTACGTGACCTGGCCAGCGGCGCCACCGGGACACTGGCCGGCGACTACCTCGTGGCCTGTGACGGAGGCCGCAGCAACGTCCGGCGAGCCCTGGGCATCGAGTTCGAGGGCAGGTTCGCGCAGGGCCACAACTTCGCGGTGCACTTCCGCGCGCCGCGACTGCCGGCCCTGCTCCGTGAGCGGCTGGGCGGCCCGGCCGTACAGATCCACACCCTGTCATCGCCGCGCAGGCCATACATCACCGTGGTCAACGGCGTGGACGAGTGGAGGCTCTCGGTCTACCTGGACCAAGAGCCCGAGCCCGAGCCCGAGCCCAAGGACGCGGTCGCCTGGGTGCACGAAGCCGTCGGTGCGCCCATCGACGTGGAGATACTCGCCGCCCAGCCCTGGAGCGGGCACTGCGTCGTGGCCCGCAGCTACCGCGCGGGACGCGTGTTCCTCGCCGGTGATGCGGCCCATCTGCTGTGGCCCAAGGGAGGCTTCGGCGCCAACACCGGGATCGGCGACGCCGTCGACCTCGGCTGGAAACTCGCCGCGGTCCTTGAGGGCTGGGCAGGCCCCGCACTACTCGACAGCTACGAGGCGGAACGGCGGCCGATCGCCGTCCGCAACGTCACCGAGGCATCGAACAACTGGAAGTCCGACTCCCAACTCGCACCCGATCCCGCGCTCGGCCGCGCGGACACGCAGGGCGACCGGGCCCGCACTGAGATGGGCGAGATGATCCGCCGGTCACGGGGCAAGGAGTTCCGCTGCACAGGCGTCCAGCTCGGATACCGCTACAGCGGCTCCCCGGTCTGCGTACCGGACGCCACCCCGCAGCCGCCCGACGAGCCGGACGACTACGTCCCCTCGACCTGGCCCGGCTGCCGCGCACCGCACCTGTGGCTGCCCGACGGCAGCTCCATCCTCGACCACTTCGGCCGCGGCTTCGTGCTCGTGGTCTCAGGCCCGGCCGACCCGTCCCCACTGGTGAAGGCCGCACACCAGCACGGCGTGCCGTTGACGGTGCTGCGCCTGACCGATCCGGCCGCGGCCAGGCTCTACGAGCGGCCACTGGTGCTGGTCCGCCCCGACGGGCACGTCGGATGGCGAGGCACACAGGCTCCGGCCGACCCCGCCGCGGTGCTCGACCGGCTGCGCGGAGCAAAGACCGGAAATCCGGCCACGGGTGCGGGTTCGGTCGTGGTGACGCGGGCGGCCACGGCTGAAGCCGGTACCCGCCAACTGTGACCCGACCGCGATCAGCGGTCAGATCCTGTTGCTCAGGTCCTCTTGATCAGGTCCTCTTGATCGGTGAACGCCCGGCCAGGACAGACTCCATCAGGAAACGGAGCATCTCGTGTGCCGGTCTGTTCCGGTCGTTGGGCACGTGCGCGCCTTCGAACACGGTGACCACCGTATCGCGGAGGAGCGCGGCATCGATGTCGGAGTCGCCGTCGAGGCCGTGCTCGGCCATGACCTCGTCGACCAGCCCGACGATCCAGCCCAGGAAGGTGTTGTGGGCGGCCCGAACCGCCTCCGAATGCGGAAGCCGATCGTGCATGGCCTGGTGCAGCGGCCGGGAATAGCGCATGTCGGACAGGCCACGCACCAGCCGGCTCAGTGGATCGGCACCCGCCTGCTCCGCGCTCAGGGTGCGGATCTCACGGCTGAGCATCCGGTCCATCACCGCGGCGAAGATGTCGTCCTTCGAGTTGAAGTACCAGTAGACGTTGCCCCTGGCCAC
>NZ_JBFAIR010000079.1:0-18599 GCF_040654815.1 Streptomyces sp. NPDC050619
GTGCCGTGCGGGTGGTCGGCACTCCCCTCGGAGCGGGGGAAGAACTCGTACCAGGAGCCGTACAGGGCGCGTTCGCGTTCCACCAGCAGCGGCAGGGTCTGCGAGGCGGTCACCAGCTCCCGCAGCGGATGCCGGGCCAGCACCGCGTCCACCTCCGGCGTCAACGCCGCGGCCAGCCGGGTCGCGACCGGCAGCGAGTCGTCCCGCAACGTCGCCACCGCGGCCAGCAGCGCCGCCCGCGCCGGACCCTGCGGTACCCCGGCTGCGGCCCGTTCGTACAGGTCGGCGCCCTCTTCCAGAACCAGTCCGGTGTCGATGCCGGCCGGGACCTTGATACGGGCCGTACGGCGCCAGGTGGACAGCGGGTCGCTCCAGGCCTCCACACGATAGGTCCAGTGACCCTCGACGTCCGGGGTCACCTCGGCGCCCCAGCGGTCGGTGCCCGGGGCCAGCTCCCGCATCGGCGTCCACGGGCCGTGCCTGCCCTCGGGGTCGGTCAGGACGACATTGGCGGCGACCGAGTCGTGCCCCTCGCGGAACACGGTCGCGGTGACCTCGAAGGTTTCCCCGGCGACCGCCTTCGCCGGACGCCTGCCGCTGTCCACGGCCGGGTGTACGTCCCGTACCGGGATGCGGCCGATGGCCGGGATCGAACTCATGTGGAACACCTCCGCCGTGCTCGACTGGGCCGGGCCCGTGGCCGGGCCGGGGAAGGAAAGCTGCGCCGGAAGGGTCTACCTCCGCGCGGGGGAACGCCGGTCCGGTGCCGGCGGGCCCCGCCTGGTGCCGGCGCGCCTGCCGGGCCGTCGCTCGGTCTCCTCCCGGAGGTAGGAGACGAGGCCGGCTCGCAGATAGCGTTCGGCGGCGTTCGCGGCCTCCCGCGCACAGCGCTTCCCCATCAGCACGCAGAGGGTGTAGCCGGCGTCTTCGAAGGTGGCCCGCACCCCGCGGTCGGCGGGGGCCGCGAGCATCATGCGTTCCCACGCCCGGTACCGCCGCAGGTGCCGGGCGACTTCGGCTTTGGCCGGTAGCAGCATGGTGCCGTTCACCTTCCAGGGCTCGATGGCACGTCTCCCGACCGTCGGGCGGCGGCCGTGCGCGGACACGCACCGATCCGTTACGGGCATCGAGGTCTTCACACATGGTGCACGCGTCACGACTCGGCGTCTTGTTGGAGCTTCAACCACCCCTCTGTGCGCTCGTGTTGCACGAATGGCGTAGCACCCGCACCCTTGAGGTGACTCAGAAGCGATCAGTGCTCACGCTTCGTGTTGGGGGCCCATGGGTCCCGCAGGGGGCGAGGGGAAGCGAGAGCTTCGCCGGTGAGGAGCCAACGACCATGAAGACCGCATCGCCCTGCTACTACCACCTCGACGTGGAGGTCAGCCCGGAACGGGTCGGGCAGGTCAGGCGCATCCTGGCCGCTCACCTCCGGTACTGGGACCTGGAGAACCTGGTCGAGCCCGTCTGCCACGGCACCGAACTGCTGCTGAAAGCCATCGACGAACACGCCACCGACAAGACCACGTCGATCGAGATGTGGTGGAACGGCCAGCACCTCATCACCGCCATCGGTGAGAACGACTGCGACCTGCGCCCGGACCAGGACCTGCGCGGCTGCCTGGAGCGCATCGCCGCGATGAGCGACGGGTGGGGCTGCTGTGCCACCGGCACCGGCAGCAAGGTCATCTGGTTCTCGCAGCGCGCCCGCGCCGGCGAACGCGTCCCGCTCGTGCCCACGGCCCCCGCGCCCAGACTGCGCGAGGTGCTCCAGGTGCCCCGGGAGGTACGCGTCGCGGCCCTGGCCGGCCCGGAGAGCACCGCGGATGGCGTCCTGGAGGACGCCCGGTGACCGCACGACCGCGCCGGAAAGGGGTGCCCGTCTGTACCGGGCACCCCTTCCCCTTGGGCGCCACCCACGACGGGAAGGGCACCAACTTCGCGCTGTTCAGCGAGGTCGCCGAACGCGTCGACCTCGTCCTCGTCGACGACGACGGCAGGCGCGGCACCTTCCCGCTGACCGAGGTCGACGGCTTCGTGTGGCACGGCTACCTGCCCGGGATCGGCCCGGGGCAGCGCTACGGCTACCGGGTGCACGGCCCGTGGCAGCCGGCCCTCGGCCACCGGTGCAATCCGAAGAAGCTGCTCCTCGACCCGTACGCCACGGCGGTCGACGGGCAGGTGGACAACCACGCCTCGCTCTTCGAGCGCACGGCGGACGGCCCGTCCCGCTTCGACAGCGCCGGGCACACCATGCTCGGGGTGGTCACCGACCCGGCCTTCGACTGGGGCGAGGACCAGCCGCGACGGCGGCCGTACGCCGACAGTGTGATCTACGAGGCGCACGTACGGGGACTCACCCGCACCCACCCCGAGGTCCCGCCCGAACTCCGCGGCACCTACGCCGGTATGGCCCACCCGGCGGTCGTCGAGCACCTGACCTCGCTCGGCGTGACCGCCCTCGAACTGATGCCGGTCCACCAGTTCGTGCAGGACGGCGTGCTGACGGACCGCGGCCTGTCCAACTACTGGGGCTACAACACGATCGGCTTCTTCGCGCCGCACAACGCCTACGCCGCCCACGGCACCCGCGGCCAGCAGGTCACCGAGTTCAAGTCGATGGTGAAGGCGCTGCACGAGGCCGGGCTCGAAGTGATCCTGGACGTCGTCTACAACCACACCGCCGAGGGCAACGAGAAGGGACCGACGCTGTCCTTCCGCGGCATCGACAACGCCTCCTACTACCGGCTGGTGGACGGCGACTGGGGGCACTACTACGACACCACCGGCACCGGCAACAGCCTGCTGATGCGCCACCCCTACGTCCTCCAGCTGATCATGGACTCGCTGCGGTACTGGGTGACCGAGATGCACGTCGACGGTTTCCGCTTCGACCTCGCGGCCACGCTGGCCCGGCAGTTCCACGAGGTGGACCGGCTGTCGGCGTTCTTCGACCTGATCCAGCAGGACCCGGTGATCAGCCGGGTCAAGCTCATCGCCGAACCGTGGGACGTGGGCGAGGGCGGCTACCAGGTGGGCAACTTCCCGCCGCTGTGGTCGGAGTGGAACGGCAAGTACCGGGACTGCGTACGGGACTTCTGGCGCGGCCAGCCGCACACGCTCGGCGAGTTCGCCTCCCGGCTGACCGGCTCCGCGGACCTGTACCAGCACAGCCGGCGCCGTCCGCGCGCCAGCGTCAACTTCGTCACCGCGCACGACGGCTTCACCCTGCGCGACCTCGTGTCGTACAACGACAAGCACAACGAGGCCAACGGCGAGGGCAACCGGGACGGCGAGAGCGTCAACCGCTCCTGGAACTGCGGGGCCGAGGGCGACACCGACGACCCGGCCGTCCTGGAGCTGCGCGCCCGCCAGCAGCGCAACTTCCTGGCCACACTGCTGCTCTCGCAGGGCATCCCGATGCTCTGCCACGGCGACGAACTCGGCCGCACCCAGCGCGGCAACAACAACGCCTACTGCCAGGACAACGAAGTCTCCTGGATCGACTGGCGGCCGACCGGGGAGCAGGACGCGCTGAGGGACTTCGCCCGGTACGTCATCGGGCTGCGCGCCGCCCACCCGGTGCTGCGCCGGCGCCGCTTCTTCCGCGGCGAGACCGTGACGCACGCCGGACAGCCGCTGCCCGACCTGGTGTGGCTGCTCCCGGACGCGCGCGAGATGACCGACGCGGACTGGCAGCGCTCCGACGCCCACTCGGTCGGCGTCTTCCTCAACGGAGACGCCATCGCCGAACCCGACCCGTGCGGGCGGCCCGTGGTGGACGACTCCTTCCTGCTCCTGCTCAACGGCTACTGGGAACCGGTCGAGTTCCGCCTGCCGGACCCCACGTACGGCGAACGCTGGACGACGCTGATCGACACCGCCGAGCCACAGGGCGCCGACGAGTCGGAGCACAAGGCCGGCACGGCGCTGACGGTCGTATCCCGCAGCCTGGTACTGCTCTCGCGGCCGTCCCGTACCGCGAAGTGAGGCTCAGAGCGCGCCCTACCGCTCGCGGCGCGAGGTCACCGTGAACTGCGCGCCGTCCGGGTCACGCAGTACGGCCTCCCCGCTGCCCTTCGACAGCACGCTGCCGCCGTGGACCTCCGCGGCCCGCGCGCAGGAGGTCACGTCGGAGACTGTGAAGTGGACCTGCCAGTGCGGGCGGACCCCCGGGTCGGGAGCCGAATCCGCCGCCCCCGACTCGATGCGCGCGACCACGACGCCGCGGCTGCGCAGCACGACCTCGCCGCCCTCGTAGTGGACCTCGCAGCAGCCGGGGCGGTCCGACGCCCATTCGAGGACCTCGCCGTAGAAGATGGCGGCGTCGAAGGCGTCGCGCGTGTGGAGCTTGATGAAGGCCGGCTGGGCCTGGCGCCAGCTCTCCCAGTCGGCGACGAGCTCGCCCTCCCAGATCCCGAAGGTCGCACCGTCCCGGTCGGCCAGCAGCGCCGCCCGCCCGGGCGGGAAGGACAGCGGACCCACCGCGGCCGTGCCTCCGCGCTCCTGCGCCCGCGACGCGGCCTCGTCGGCGCTGGACACGGCGAAGTACGGCGTCCAGGCCACCGCCATGTGCCACATGGTGGCGACCGCGGCGATCCCGGCCACCGGTGTCCCGTCCGCCACCGCGACCCGGAAGCGGTCACCGAGCTTCAGCGACTGCCACTGCCAGCCCAGCACGGCCGCGTAGAACGCCTCCGTCGTCTCCACGTCCCGGCTGGTCAGGCTCACCCAGCAGGGCGCGCCGAACACGGAGTGCGTGGACAGGACATCCTTCGTGGCACTGGGGGGTCGCACGTCGTGATTCATGACAGTCCTGTCCTGCTCTCGTCGGCCGGGGGCCATGGGTCTCGTACCAGTGTCCGACCGGAACCGCTCGGGGCGCCTGCCGAGTACCCCGGTGGTGGCGGCGAAACGGTGGCCTGTCCGCGTCCCGTCCGGTGGCGCGCGCCCGGACGAGTGACAGGATGGAGGCGTGTCCCAAGTACCGCACGAGCCCGCCGACGAGTCGGACCACATCTTCCGGCTCCAGGAAGAGGTCGACCAGCTCAAGGAAGCCGTCGCCTCGCACGCCGTCGTGGACCAGGCGATCGGCATGGTCGTCGCGCTCGGCAGAGTGACGCCTGACCAGGGCTGGGAAGTACTGAAGGACGTCTCCCAGCACACGAACATCAAGCTCCGCAATGTGGCGGAACTGATCCTCATCTGGGGGCGCGCCGGGGAGATGCCCCCGGAGATCCGCGTCGAGCTGGAAGAGGCCCTCGACCGCTACGGCCCCACGCAGATCCCGGGAGCGGCGCCGGAGTGACGGCGGCGGACCGGCTCAGCGATCCCCGGCTCGGCGATCCTCGCTTCAGCGGGCCTCGGTGAGGATCTCCTCGCGCAACCGGTCGAAGCAGCCGCTGAGCAGCCGCGAGACGTGCATCTGCGAGATGCCGAGCTGCTCCGCGATCCGGCTCTGTGTCATGCCTCCGAAGAAGCGCAGATAGAGGATGGTCCGCTCGCGCTCCGGGAGCGCCTCCAGGCAGGGTCTGACGGCCACCCGGTCGACGACCGTGTCGAAGCGCGGGTCCGGACCGCCGATCGCGTCCCCCAGGGCGTATCCGTCGGTGCCGGGCATCTCGGCCTCCAGCGACAGCGCCGAGAAACACTCCAGCGCCTCCATGCCGGTGCGCGCCTCGGCCTCGCTCATGCGCGCGTGCTTGGCGATCTCGGCCACCGTCGGAGCCCGCCCCGACGTCGTCTGCGACAGCTCCTTCGCGGCCTGCCGTACCCGGTTGCGCAGGTCCTGGACCCGGCGCGGCACGTGCAGCGTCCACATGTGGTCACGGAAGTGCCGCTTGATCTCGCCGGTGACGGTCGGCACGGCGTACGCCTCGAAGGCACAGCCCCGGGCCGGGTCGTAGTGGTCGACCGCCTTGACGAGCCCGAGAGCGGCCACCTGGTACAGGTCCTCCAGGGCCTCGCCGCGGCCCCGGAACCGGACGGCGATCCGTTCGGCCATGGGCAGCCACGCCTCGACCAGCTCGTCCCGCAGCGCCTTGCGCTGGGGCCCGGCGGGCATCCGAGCAAGCCGTTCGAAGTCCTTTGCGGTGTCGGGGGCGTCGTCGTGCGGGTGCGGCTTCGTTCTGCCAGTGACAGGCATGCTGCGTGCCTCCCTCAGCAGGTGCTGGATGACAGACACCATGGGAAGCGCGGGCACGGGCCTCGCGGAGGACACCCGGGGGCCCGGCCGGCCGGCTCCCACGGACTGTGCCTCCTGTCCGAAGCACTGAAATGCGCTTTCCCGGGGACGGGCGGAACGAAACAATTTTAGCAATACGGACAGATGGTGCAATCATCGGAATTCATGACCGTCACCTGCGCCCTTGACCATCCATTGGGGTTGTTACCTCTGCTACAGAGGTAATCTCGACGATGTGGAACGCGACGATGTGGAACTCGATGGTGTGGGACAAGAGACCTTCCCGGAAGAGCTGGCCGACGCGCTCGTCGGTGTCCAGCGGTTGATCCGGCGCCGACTGCGCCGGGAGATGCCCGACCCGCGGCTGCGCGGCGCCGAGGTGGAGCTGCTGCGCCTGGTCGTGGCACAGCCCGGCATCGGCATCTCGGACGCCGCCAAGGATCTGTACCTGGCGAGCAACTCGGTGTCGACGCTCGTCAACCAGCTGGCCCGCCAGGGCTATCTGACCCGCGAGACGGACCCGGCCGACCGGCGGGCCGCGCGACTGCTGCCGACCCCCGCGGCCGAGGCCCGGCTGAGCGAGTGGCGCAAGCGCCGTGCCGACCTCGTACGACGTCGGGTGGCCCGGCTCGACGAGGTGGACCAGGACGCGCTGCGCGAGGCGATCCCGGCTCTGCGGAAGCTGGTCGTCGAACTGCGCGAGGAGGCCGATCAGTCATGACGCGGGACGCCGCCACCCAGCAGGCCGAAGCCGTCACGTGCACCGGGCTCGGCTACGCCTTCGGCGAGACCAACGCCGTGGACGGGCTCGATCTGTCGGTGCGGGAAGGCGAGGTGTTCGGGCTGCTCGGACCCAACGGCGCCGGGAAGACCACGGCCATCCGCTGCATCACCACGCTGCTGCCGGTCCCCGCCGGCATGGTCCGCGTCTTCGGCCACGACACGGCGGGGGACCGGATGGCCGTACGGCGCCTCCTGGGCTACGTGCCCCAGCAGCTGTCCGCCGACGCCGGCCTCACCGGCCGGGAGAACGTCGCCCTGTTCGCCCGGGTCTTCGACGTGGCCCGCCGCGAACGCGCCGAACGCGTCGGCCAGGCCCTGACCGCCGTCGGCCTCACCGACGCCGCCGACCGGCTCGCCGGCACCTACTCCGGCGGCATGATCCGCCGGCTCGAACTCGCGCAGGCCCTGGTCAGCGCGCCCCGCCTGCTGATCCTCGACGAACCGACCATCGGCCTCGACCCGATCGCCCGGACGGGCGTGTGGGAGCACATCAACGCCGTCCGCGCGGCCACCGGCATGACCGTGCTGGTGACCACCCACTACATGGACGAGGCCGACCAGTACTGCGACCGGGTCGGCCTGATGCACCGCGGCCGAATCCGGGCACTCGGCACCCCGGTCGAGCTCAGGGAGGGGCTCGGCGAACGCCGGCGCGCCGCGGGAGCGGCGGCCACGGACCCGCTGCCCACGCTGGAGGACGTGTTCCGCGACATCGCCGGCAGCGGTCTCGACGACCAGTCAGGAGATTTCCGCGATGTCCGAAGCACCCGCCGCACCGCCAACCGCGTCGGCTGACCGTGCCCGCGAGAACGGCATAGGCCTGCTGCTCCAGCCACCCCGGCCCCGAGCGGGCTGGCGGCTGCTGCCCGCGCGGGTCGTGGCGATGTGCGCCGTCGAACTTCAGAAGCTGCGCCACGACCGCACCGAGCTGTACACGCGGGCGGTCCAGCCGGCCCTGTGGCTGCTGATCTTCGGTCAGACCTTCACCCGCATCAAGGCGATCCCCACCCCCGGCGTCCCCTACATCGACTACCTGGCGCCCGGCATCATCGCCCAGTCCGCGATGTTCATCGCCATCTTCTACGGCATCCAGATCATCTGGGAGCGCGACGCCGGCGTCCTCAACAAGCTCCTGGTCACGCCGACTCCGCGCTCGGCGCTGATCACCGGCAAGGCGTTCGCGGCCGGGGTGAAGTCGCTCATCCAGGCCGTCGTCGTCATCGTCATCGCCGCCCTGCTCGGCGTGGCGCTGACCTGGAACCCCCTCAAGCTGCTCGGCGTCGCGGGGGCGGTGATCCTCGGGTCCGTCTTCTTCTCCTGTCTGTCGATGACCATCGCCGGCATCGTGCTCAGCCGGGACCGGCTGATGGGCATCGGCCAGGCGATCACCATGCCGCTGTTCTTCGGCTCCAACGCCCTCTACCCGCTGTCCGTCATGCCGGGCTGGCTCCAGGCGGTCAGCAAGGTCAACCCTCTCAGCTATCAGGTCGACGCCCTGCGCGGCCTGCTCCTGGGCACCCCCGCGCACCTCGCGCTCGACTTCGCGGTGCTGCTCGTGGCCGCCGCGCTCGGCATCACCGCGGCCTCCTCCCTCCTGGGCCGGCTGGCCCGCTGATCAGGCGGCCGGAGAGTGATGTGCGGCACGCGCCTGAACGCGGCCGTCCGCTCGGTCGGCGGATTCTTCCTGCGCAGCGCTTGATCAGCGATCAAGAGGAGGAATTCGCTGGCCACAGGGCGTTCCACTCATTTGACAGTGCGCTGAGCACACAGATAGGAAGCAGCTCTCTGAGGTCGAGAGGTGGACTGTGTACGAGCCGAACGTGGTCGGTGACTGGCAGGAGTACGACGAGCATGCCGGTCTGCGTGTCCGCGTCCACCGCCTGGAGGCGGCCGAGCCGCCGCGCGGACGGGACGACGCTGCCGAGGGACTCGCCTATTTCAGTGTGCGCGTGACCGTCGAGAACCGCGGCAGCCGGCACTTCGAGATCCACCTGGAGGACGGCCAGATCGATGTGCGCATCGGCCCCGACGGGGAGGGCGCCTTCATCGACTGGCGGAACTCGCAGTTCATCGAGGGCTTCGACGTCTACCCGCTGCGCCGGGCGACCGCCGTGCTGTACGCCGCCGGACCGGAGGCGTCGCTGGCCCAGGTGGACGTCCAGATCCAGCTGCGCGTCGACGAGGAATGGGCCGACCGCCGGATGTGGTCGGGTGGCATCGGGCTGCACGACGGGGCCGTCGGTGCGCCCACCGGTGCGGTGCCGGACGGCCTGGCGTGCCAGGTGAGCAACTTCCTGCGGGACCAGGCGGAGGAAGGCACCGCCTGACGCGCCCGGCCCCGGTTCGCCTCAGTGCGGGATGCCGTCGATGATCTCGCGGGCGCCCTGCCGCAGCAGGGCCACGGCGACCGACGTGCCCAGCGTGGCCGGGTCGAGCCGGCCGGCCCACTCGTGGGCGTTGAGCCGGGTCTTGCCGTCCGGGGTGAACACGCAGGCGCGCAGGGACAGTTCGCCGCTGCGGTCCACGTGCGCGTACCCGGCGATCGGGCTGTTGCAGTGCCCCTGAAGGACGTGCAGGAACATCCGCTCGGCACTCGCCTCGCGATGGGTGTCCGGGTGGCCGAGCGCGCTGATGGCGTCGATCAGTTCGCTGTCGCCCTCCCGGCACTGCAGGGCGAGGATGCCCGCGCCGATCGGCGGCATCATCGTCTCGGGGGAGAGCACCTCGGTGATCACGTCGCGCCGGTCGATCCGCTCCAGACCGGCGACCGCGAGCAGCAGCGCGTCGGCGTCACCGGCGGCCAGCTTCTCCAGCCGCCGGTTGGCGTTGCCGCGGAACGGCACGCAGTCCAGGTGCGGGTGGGTGGCGGCCAGTTGGGCGACCCGGCGCACCGAGGAGGTGCCGATCCGGGTCCCGGCCGGGAGTTCGTCCAGGGTGAGGCCGCCCGGGTGGACGAGGGCGTCGCGGATGTCGTCCCGCTTGAGGAACGCGGCGAACGTCGTGCCCGCCGGGAGCGGACGGTCGGCGGGCACGTCCTTGACACAGTGCACCGCGAGATCCGCCTGGCCGGCCAGCAGCGCGGCGTCGACCTCCTTGGTGAACGCCCCCTTGCCCTCGACCTGGGACAGATCACCCATCCACTTGTCACCGGTCGTCTTCACCGGCACGACCTCGGTGCGCACCTGTGGGTGGAGTATGGCCAACTCGGCGCGTACCCGCGCCACTTGGGCGAGCGCCATCGGAGAGTCGCGGGAGACGATACGGATCAGCTCGGGCACGGACATGCCGAACACGATAGACCCTCGGGACGACGCATCCGTGCACTACTGCCCGACTCCCCACCGACGGGGAAGCCTCCTCGTCGTGATCCGTGGGGCCTCACGGGGTGCCGGTTCCGCGAATGTCCACGGAGTTCCCGTGCCACCGACGGCCGTGCGCCTCGGCGCTGGCGGGCCAGGCCGGCACCGTCAGCAATCCCCCGACCAGGAACGTGCCGCGCGGATACCGGTCGAGGAGTGGGCCCGTCGCCGTGACCCCGGCCGGTCCGCCGCGGCCGAACGCCGGCAGTACGGCGCTCACCGCGTCCCGGCCGAACCCGCTCATGCACGACGGCACCCCGCAGGAGCCACGGGTGCTCGGCGAGGGCGCGGGAGAAGTAGCCGATCCAGTCGGCGGCCCGGCCCGGCGCGGATCGCCCAGCGCCGAGGGCCAGTTGTGGTCCGTGACGGGGGCCACGCGGTCGGGGAATTCCTCCAGCCTCGCGCGGTGGAGGTCCCGCCAGGGGTGCACGGCGTCCGCGTGGCCGCGCATGGCGAGCACCTCGACGACCATGGGGGCGTGGTTGCCGAGCCGGCCCAGGCGCTCCGGGCCCGATGCGTGCAGGCGTACCAGCGCTTCTTCGAGGTGCCCGCTCGTGTCGTTCGTATCGCTTGTGACGCCGGTGTCGCTGGCGTCCATGTGCGGGACGCCATGCTGCCCATGGGCGGGCCGGGATCGGGCGCGGGACGTAAAGCCCGGGGTGCGTGGGTCCTACGTCTCGCGCCGCATCCCGTCGCCCGTTCAGGCGTTGGGGTCGAAGGTGATCCCGGACGGCTTCGCCGACGCCAGGCCGTTCGCGAAGTTGGCGTCCTTCAGGGAGAAGTTGGCGCTGCCGAAGTCGTACGCGCTCAACTTGTCGCGCAGGCCCGCCGGGTAGCCGTTCCAGCCGACCAGTGGCGGGTACTGCCAGGTGCCCTTGTGGTTCTCCGGCGGCTCGTCGCCCGAGCCCGCCAGGCGGAAGCAGTGCGTGCTGGCGCCGTCCTTGTGGTAGACGACCTTCGCGTGCGTGCCGTCGAAGCGGACGCCGGACGCCGCGGTCACCGTGTACGAACCGTGGTTGGACGTCGAGACGTACTTGACCTGGTTGTTCTGCACCCACACCACGACGTGCTCCCAGTCGTTGCGGTGCCCGCCGAGGCCGCTGCCCGCGACCGCCTGGTCCTTCTCGAAGTACAGGCCGTACATGTAGGCGCACCAGCCGTTGTTGCACTTGTAGCGCGAGTAGCTGTTGGTGTTGTCGAGGTCCGAGGCGTCCCGGCATTCGCCGTTGAGGGCGCCGGACGGGTTGAGGCCGCCGTTGACCGTTCCGTCGGGGCCGATGGCGGGGGTGGGGTAGCAGCCGTCCGTGTCGTAGTCGAAGGCCGGCAGATAGGTCTTCTCGGCGGCTTCCGCGTTGGCGGGGAGTGCCTGCGGCGGAGCGGCGAAGGCGGCGGTGGGGAAGGCGACGACGAGGGCGGCGGCGCCGGCCAGGCCGGTGAGCCATCTCCTGCGGTGCGCCTTGAACGACGGTGACGACACTGCGTCCTCCTCTTGGTGCGGGCGCAGCCCAACGGCTGTGGGGGGCAAGGAAGTTCAGCTTCCCCGCTTTTCATGTCCGCGCCAAGAGGTCGCACACGTCTCTCCGGTTACAACCGTCCCAACAGTTGGATCGTGACGGGATGTCAGACCAGGTCGTCCGGCAGGTCGGCCGCCGACTCCTCGGGCGCGAGGTCCGGCCGCAGCCGCAGCCAGGACGGCTGACGCAGCATCCCGGCCCGGGTACGGGTGCTGTAGCGGACCTCGCCGACCAGCCGGGGCAGCACCCAGTGCGCGCCCGCCACCGCCGGGACCGGGTCGAAGGGGCACACCTCCGTCTCGGCGGTCCGCAGCAGCGCGGCGAGATGCTCTCGCTCGGCCTCGCTCCAGCCGGTACCCACACCGCCGACGTAGCGCAGGCGCCCCGCGGCCCGCTGACCGACCAGCACGGCGCCCGGCAGTCCCGTGATCCGTCCCTTGCCGGGCAGCCAGCCGCCCACGACGACATCCTCGCTGCGCATGTTCCGGATCTTGATCCAGGCCCGGGAGCGGACCCCGGGCTCGTACACCGAGTCCAGCCGCTTGCAGACCAGGCCCTCCAGGCCGTGTTCGCGGGTCGCCCACAGGGCCTGCTCGCCATGACCGACGAGCGCGGTGGGAGTCGACCAGTGGGGACCGGCCAGACCCAGCTCCTCCAACCGTGTGCGGCGCCGGGCGTAGGGGAGTGAGAGGAGGGAGTGGCCGCCGAGGTGCATCACGTCGAACAGCACGAGATGTGCGGGGACCTCCGACGCCATGCGCGCCGCCCTGCCGGGTGCCTGCACCAGGCCCATGCGGGACTGGAGCAACTGGAAGTCGGCGTGCCCCTGTTCGTCCAGTGCCAGTACCTCACCGTCCAGCACCGCGGGGGTGGCGCCGAGCGCGCTCCCCAGCGGCAGCAGCTCGGGATACGCGACGGTGACGACCTCCCCCGACCGGGCGCGCAGGACCACGCTGCCGTCTCCGGCGAGATAGACCACCACCCGCTGGCCGTCCTGTTTGGTCTCGTACGCCCAGCGCGCGTCCTGCGCCCGGGGCGGCAGGGTACCGGGCGTGGCCAGCATGGGAGGGATCAGCGGGAGGCTCACGGGTCAGTTGTCGACGGCGCGGCCCGCCGCCACGCGCGCTACCCGCGGGTTTCCCCTGAACGGCGCCGTCCGCGGCCCTCTCGCGGCCCTCGCGGGAGAGGAGCCTCGGCCAGCCGACGGCCCCGTCGGCCCGCAGCACCTGGCCGTTGCCCCACCGGGTCGTCCCGTCCCGGCGCCGACCCGGTGGCGGACGTCAAGACAGGGCCGGGACGTCGGAGCGCTCCGTGGTCGGCGGCACGGCCTGCACCAGGCCCGTCTGGTAGGCCGTCACGACGAGTTGGGCCCGGTCGCGCGCGCCCATCTTTCTTCGTTGGGGTGGCCCTCGGCGACCTATGCCCTCACCTCCCGTTCGCGGGTGGTGAGGGGCGCGAGGTCCTCGGCAGCGGCCAGCCGGGTGCCCAGGACCGGAGCCGCCAGGAAGCGCGTGATCAGCGTGCGGGTGGCGCCGGGGGACAGGAACGAGTCGCCGGCCGCCACGGTCCGGATCCCGGCCAGGAGCACCTCGGCGGTGACGTCCTTGCCGAGGAAGCCGCTCGCACCGGCCCGCAGCGCCTGAGCCACGTACTCGTCGATCTCGAACGCCCGGCCGGGCAGCAAGCACCACCTCATCGTCGATGGGCAGGGCATCCCGCTCGCGGTGTCGCTGACCGGCGGAAACCGCAACGACGTCACCCAGCCGCTGCCTCTGCTCGACAAGATCCCGGCCGTCGCGGGCCGGATCGGCAGACCGCGCAGACGGCCGGACGCCCTGCCGGCCGACCGCGGCTACCACCACGACAAGTACCGCAGCTTGCTCCGGCAGCGCGGGATCCGCCCCGTGATCGCGGAGCGAGGCCAGCCACACGGCACCGGCCTGAGCACTTCCGCTACGCCGTCGAGCGCACGATCGACTGGCTCCACGGCTTCCGCCGCCTGCGCATCCGCTGGGAACGACGCGACGACATCCACGAAGCGATCCTCGGCCTCGCCGTCTGCCTGATCACCCACCGCCACGTCCAACGCCTTTGTCAGAGCGGATCAACGGGCTGTGGATCTACCCGCCCGTCGACGACACGGAGCAGATCCTCGCCGTGGCGGGCACCTCGCCTCGCGTGAGCGCACTTGCGTGGGTTCTGCCCCAGTTACCTCAACGTGGGCCCACCACAGCGGCGTTACTAGGGATTTTCCCGTCCCGCCGGACCGAGACTTTCGCCGTGTCGCAACCGAGAGAACCCGAGAGAACCCGCTTGACCTGAGCCGACGCCCCCGCATACCGACCCGGGTCCCGGCCCAGGTCACTCCGACGGGGCGGCCGCCCGTCCCCCGGGGCGGCCGCCCTCCGCGTGCACTCGCGTGCCCGCGCCCGTGGCCCGCGGGCAGCCGCCCGGTCCGTGACCACACCGGCCCCGCCGAGCCGAAGACATCCCGCATCGGTAACCGCTGTCGAGGTGACTTGAGATGAACAACGAACACAAGCTCAGGGACTACCTGAAGCGGGCCACCGCCGACCTGCGGCACAGCCGGCAGCGCGTCCAGGAACTCGAGGCCGCCGCCCACGAGCCCGTCGCCATCATCGGCATGGCCTGCCGCTACCCGGGCGGGGTGAGCGACCCCGACGGCCTCTGGGACCTGCTCGTCGACGGCGGACACGGCATCGGACCCTTCCCCGACGACCGCGGCTGGGACCTCGACGCGGTCTCGGCCGCCGCCTCGGGGGGCGGCTTCCTGCACGACGCCACCGACTTCGACGCCGAGTTCTTCGGTATCTCCGCGCGCGAAGCGGTCGCCATGGACCCCCAGCAGCGGATCGTGCTCGAATCCACCTGGGAAGCCATCGAGTCCGCGCACCTCGACCCCACGGCCCTGCGCGGCAGCGAGACCGCCGTGTTCATGGGCGCCATGGCTCAGGAGTACCGCGCCGGAGCGGAGGACGGCGCCCGGGGCCTGCATCTCACCGGCAATGCCGGCAGCGTCCTGTCCGGCCGTATCGCCTACACCCTCGGCCTGACCGGACCGGCCCTCACCGTCGACACCGCCTGCTCCTCCTCCCTCGTCGCCCTCCACCTCGCCTCACACGCCCTGCGCACCGGCGAGTGCGCCCTCGCCCTCGCCGGCGGCGTCACCGTCATGTCCACGCCCTCCACCCACCTGGAGTTCGGCCGGCAGGGTGGCCTCTCGGCCGACGGGCGGTGCCGCTCCTTCGCCGACTCCGCCGACGGCACCGGCTGGTCGGAGGGCGTCGGCGTGCTGCTGCTGGAACGCCTCTGTGACGCCCGCCGCAATGGCCATCGCGTCCTCGCCGTCGTCCGCGGCTCCGCCGTCAACCAGGACGGCGCCAGCAACGGCCTCACCGCGCCCAACGGCCCCTCCCAGCAACGCGTCATCGAGCAGGCCCTGATCAATGCCCGCCTCTCCGCCGACCAGATCGACGCCGTCGAGGCACACGGCACCGCCACCACCCTCGGCGACCCCGTCGAGGCCCAGGCCCTGCTCGCCACCTACGGCCGCGCACACACCGCCGAACGCCCGCTGCTGCTCGGCTCGGTGAAGTCCAACCTCAGCCACACGCAGGCCGCCGCGGGCGTCGCAGGCGTCATCAAGACCGTGCAGGCCATCCGGCACGGCATCGTGCCCCGCACCCTGCACGTCGACGAGCCCAACACCCACGTCGACTGGTCGGACGGCACGGTACGCCTCGTCACCGGCAACACCCCCTGGCCCGAGACCGGGCAGCCCCGCCGCGCCGCCGTCTCCTCCTTCGGCATCAGCGGCACCAACGCCCACGCCGTCATCGAACAGGCCCCCGCCGACGACGCCCCCGACCCCGCCCCCGCGCCCGCCCCCGTACCGCTGGTCCTGTCCGGCCGCACCCCGCAGGCCCTCGCCGACCAGGCGGCCCGCCTGCGCACCGCCCTGGACCGAGCCGACACACCGCCCCGGGTGGACGCCCTCGCCCGCGCACTCGCCACCACCCGCACCGCCTTCGAGCACCGCTCCGCCTTCGTCACCGCCGATCCCGCCACCGTCACGGCCGCCCTCACCAGCCTCGCCGACGGCACCCCCGTCCCCGGCCTGCTGCGGCACACCGCGACCGACACGCCCACCGCCTTCCTCTTCTCCGGCCAGGGTGCCCAACGCCTCGGCGCGGGCCGCGAGTCGTACGACCGTTTCCCGGCGTTCCGCGCCGCCCTCGACGAGGCGCTCGCCCTGCTGCCGCCCGGTGTGCGCGAGGCCATGTGGGGCACCGACGCATCCGCCCTGAACCACACCGGCACCGCCCAGCCCGCCCTCTTCGCCCTGGAGGTGGCGCTCTTCCGCCTCCTCGAATCCTGGGGCGTGCGGCCCGACTTCGTGGCCGGGCACTCCATCGGCGAGATCGCCGCCGCCCATGTGGCCGGCGTGCTGTCCCTCGCGGACGCCTGCACCCTGGTCACCGCCCGGGCCTCGCTGATGGCCGACCTCCCCGAGGGCGGCGCCATGACCGCCGTACGCGCGTCCGAGGAGCAGGTACGCCCGTACCTCACCGCCGACGTCGCCGTGGCCGCCGTCAACGGCCCCGCCTCCGTGGTCCTGTCCGGGCCCGCCGACGCCGTGGGAGAAATCGCCGCACGACTCGCCACCGACGGGCACCGCACCACACCCCTGCGGGTCTCCCACGCCTTCCACTCGCCGCTGATGGAGCCGATGCTGGCCGACTTCGCGCAGGCGCTGTCCGGCATCTCCTTCCACCCGCCGCGCATCCCGCTCGTCTCCAACCTGACCGGCACCCTCGCCACCCCCGACGACCTGTGCGACCCGGACTACTGGGTCCGCCACGTCCGCGAGACCGTCCGCTTCGCCGACTGCCTCGGCGCCCTCGCCGGGCACGGCGTCCGCACCTTCCTCGAACTCGGACCCGACGCCGTCCTCACCGGCCTGGTCCCCGAGGCGGCACCCGAGGACGGCGTCGCCCTCGCCACCCTGCGCGAGGACACCCCCGAGACCACCGCCCTCGCCACGGCCCTCGCCGCCCTGCACACCACCGGCGTCCACGTCGACTGGACGCGCTACTTCGCCGACACCCCCGCCCACCCCATCGATCTCCCCACCTACGCCTTCCAGCGCCGCCGGCACTGGCCGGCCGCGGGTGTCGGCGGCGCCGGGGACGTCCGTACCGTCGGCCTCGCCCCCGCCGAACACGGCCTGCTCGGGGCCGCGGTGTCCCTCGCCGACTCCGACGGCGCCCTGCTCTCCGGCCGCCTGTCCTTCGCCACCCACCGCTGGCTGGCCGACCACCGTATCGACGGCCGCGTCCTCCTCCCCGGCGCCGCCTTCGTGGAACTCGCCCTGCGCGCGGGCGACGAGTTCGGCTGCGACCGCGTGGCCGAACTCGCCCTCCCGGCCCCGCTCGAACTGCCCGAGCACGGCGCCGTCCAGATCCAGACCTTCGTCGGCGGCCCCGACGCCTCCGGCCACCGCCCCGTCACCATCTACGCCCGCCCCGACGGTCGCGACGACCACCCCTGGACCGCGCACGCGACGGGCCGCCTCAGCCCCGGCACGGAAACCGACACACCCCCGGCCCTCGACACCACACCGTGGCCTCCCGTCGGCGCCGAACCCGTCCCCCTCGACGGCGCCTACGACGCCCTCGCCGACCACGGCTTCACCTACGGCCCCGCCTTCCGCGGCCTGCGCTCCCTGTGGCGCCGCGACAGCGACCTCTACGTCGAGGCCGAACTCCCCGCGGTCAACCGCACCGCGGGCTTCGCCCTCCACCCCGTCCTGCTGGACGCCCTGCTCCACGCCATCGCCCACGGCGGCGACGGCCGACTCGGCGTGCCGTTCGCCTGGGAAGGCGTCGGCCTGTACGCCACCGGCGCCACAAAGGTGCGCGCCCGCATCACCCCGCAGGGCGAGGACACCGTCGCGATCGACGTCGTGGACCCCGTGGGCGCCCCCGTCCTGACCGTGGACGCCCTCACCACCCGCCCCCGCGACGCCGCTCGCCCCGGCCCCGCGATCGCCGCCGACACCCTGTACCGCGTCGACTGGATCCCGGCCCCCGAGACGGCCTTCTCCGAGGGTCGCCCCGCCCTGCTCGCCGCCCCCGCCGACGCCCCGCTCGCCCGGGAGATCAGCGACGCCCTCGGCGACGCGCCCGTACCTGTCTACGCCGATCTCACCGAACTCGCGGACGCGACACCGCTGCCCGACGTGGTCTTGGCCCCCCTCATGGCCGACCCGGCGGAGACCGACCCCGTAACCGAACTCCACACCCTCGCCTCCCGGGCCCTCGACCTGGTCCGCCAATGGCGGCACGACGAGCGCCTTCGCGCCCCCCGCCTGGTGGTGGTCCTCCGCGACGACCGCCCCGCGACGGCCGCCGTCTGCGGCCTGTTGAGGGCCGCCGAGTCCGAACACCCGGGCGGCATAGGCCTGTTGGTGTTGGACGCGGAGCCCGTGGACGGAACACGGCTGCGCCACGCCCTCGACAGCGGCGAACGGGAGATCGCCCTCACCGACGGCCGCGTCACCGTTCCCCGGCTGGTGCGTGCCGGTCGGTCGGGGGGTGCGGGGGTGGAGTGGGCCGGTTCGGGTGCCGTGGTGGTGACGGGCGGTACGGGTGGTTTGGGTGCGGTGGTGGCTCGGCATCTGGTGCGGGTGCACGGGGTGCGGGAGTTGGTGTTGCTTTCGCGGCGGGGGTTGGATGC
>NZ_JBFAIR010000080.1:0-18457 GCF_040654815.1 Streptomyces sp. NPDC050619
CGACGACCCGCCAAGCCACCACTCCCACGGAACCACCACTCCTACTCCTGACCAGCAAAAACGCCGCCCTCAAGTCCGGAAAGACAACAACTTCTCATCTGCTCCCATGGGCCAACGGTATCCGTCCTGCGGATGCCACCTGGCCTCGCGATGGCTGAGGCCATCAAGGGGTGGATGGCGTGCGCCGCGGTGAGGCAGAGCCCTCTTAACGATCATGCATCCGTCATTCTCTCTGGCCGGGTGACACCACGATGTCTGCGATCAGCGGCGGTCCGGGAGTCGACGAGCGAGTGGGTGTGCGCTTGCCGGGAGCCGTTCAAGCGCATAAGGGAAGCCGCGGATCGTGCCGGCGGGGAGCAAGAGCAGGCAGAGGGCTGCTGGTGCCGCTCCTGCTGGGATGCCGCGATCGCCACGATCGTTGAGGGTCCGCCGGCCGCTTCGACGGCCACCGGGCCTTCCGGCAATGCCGCCGGCACCATCTTCTTCGACGACCTGTTCGGCCGTTCCACCCCACCGGACCGCGGCTGACGAGGCTGAGGGGCCCCGCCGGGTGAGTGGAGGCCGTGGCGCCGCCGGTCGGCCAACGACAGCGCCTGCGCACGGTCCTGCGCCGGGAGAGTCGTCTGGTGGACCTGAGCAACGGACACGTGCACCTGTGCAAGCCTGTCACTGCTGGCGCCAGCGGCGGGTGACGAGGTTCAGCTCGTCCAGGAGGGGCGCGTCGTGTACGAGGGGCTGCAGCCAGTCGACGTCGGTGGGGCGCAGGCGGTGCAGTCCGTCATGGGTGAGTGTCTTCAGCAACGGCTCGGTGTGTTGGGCGAGCCAGTCGTCGGCGCCGAGGTCGCGGGCCAAGCGGAGCAGGCCGACCACGGCTTGGGGCGGTCTGGGGTGGGGGATGCGCTCCAGCAGGGTGATTCCTTCGGTGAGCACGGCCTGGCCCGGTGGGTGGTCTGCAGCGTGCCACATGGTGCTGGTCTGGGCCTCAGTGAACAGGCAGAGCAGTCGGGTCAGTGGGTCGCCGCTGGCTTCGAGGGCGGGTGCATCGGGGCCGAAGCGGCGTGTGATCCGGCCCAGTTGATCGTGCGGGATGTCCGGGCGTCCGGCGAGGTCGCTGACGCACTGGGCGAGGACCAACCAGGTCAGGGCGGACAGGCCGCCGGCGCTGGTGAACTGGATGGTGGTCAGCTGGTCGAGGATGTCGATGACGGTGGCGGCCAGCAGGCGCTCGTCGCCGGACAGGCTCCGCAGCATCAGAAGGAGTTCGGCGTAGGGGGTGCCGGGCGGCCCGGGATCGTTGGCGGGCCGGTACAGCAGGGAGATCAGCGCATGTGCGAGGGACGGGCAGCGGGTGCGGTCGACCCCGTGGTAGGTCTCCAGGGCTGCGGGCATCTGGTGCAGGACCGGTGCTACAGCATGCAGCACGTGCTGTGCGCCGAGGTCGTAGGTGAAGGCCGCCGGCCGGTACAAGCCGGCTGGAGCGGTGCCGTCGAGATGCTGGAAGGTCTGTGCCGTGGTGTCGTCTCGGGTGGCGAGGTTCACGGTCCAGGCGAGTTCTTGTTCGGGCTGGTGCGTGGACAGCCCCACCAGTAGGTCTCTGCGGCCGGTGGTGGGATCGGTGAAGGGCTCGGCGGCCAGGGCGCGGGTGAAGGCGTCCCAGGATCCGTCGCTGAACTGCGAGCGCCACAGCAGGGTGTGGCGGCGCCACCAGTCGACCGTGTTGCGGCTGCCCACAAGGGTGGAGGCACGGAGGGTGGGGTGGCCCAGGACGGCCAGCAGGAGCAGGTTGGCGCTGTAGATGGCGTCTTGCTGGGTGCGGTGCGTGGGGGCAGGGCGGTAAGGCACGTGGGTGCGGTGGTGGGTGTCGCCGGGCGTCTGGTTGAAGAGACTGGTCAGCAGCGAGGTCAGATGCTCGCGCTGTGCCTGGGTGAGGCGGGTGAGTTGTTCGCTGGTGTTGCGTACGACTTCGGCCCGGTCGGTGAGCGGGACGTGGGAGAGCAGCGCGTACAGCCGGCCGTCGTCGACGGGGTGGTCGCTGTCCGGGCTGGTGGTGGCCAGGAGTTGGCGCAGTTCGCCGGTGATGAGGCGGGTCAGCAGGTATTCGCCGAAGGTGGCGTGCAGGAATTCGTAGGCTCTACGTTCGTGGCCGGTGACGATTGCCTGGGCTTCGTGGATGAAGAAGAAGCGGCCGAACAGCAGTGGCGTGGCGTCGGCAGGACCGGTGTCGAGCAGGGCTCCTAGGTCGTTTTCGGCGTCGGTGGCGGTGATGCCTTGCCGGTGGCGGTTGAACATGCCGATCGCGATGACGGACAGGCGCTGCAGTTCGTGGGCGACGCGGGCGGCTTCGGTGTCGGCCGGCAGGGCGTTGTGTTTGGTCACCTGGCGGCGCACGAACTCGGTCAGGAGCCGCTCGTACAGGCCCAGGCGTTGGATGTCCTCACCGTGCAGCAGGTGCAGGGCGTTGCCGGAGGCGTCGTAGAGAGCGAGCATGAGCAGCAGCAGCGGCTGGCTGGCGAGTTCTTCGTGACGGCCCACCACATCCCATGTGAGGGGCTGCAGGGCGTGGGTGGAGAAGTAGCGGCGGTTGGTGGTGTTCCAGACGTGGAGCCAGCCGCGGATGCGGTCAGCGTCGAAGGGTTCCAGGCGGATGACGGTGCTGGGATGCGGGGTCAGGGCCTGGTCGGCGACCACGGTGCGGCTGGTGACGATCACGATGGTGGGGCGTGCCTGGTCGGCCTCGCGCTGCTGGAACTGCTGCACGCTTTGCAGGTAGGCGAAGTGGCGTGCGGGATCCATGTGATCGGCCGCAGCCTGGAGCAGTTCGTCGAAGCCGTCCAGGAGGACGACTCTGACGACGCCTGTGTCCGGGCCGGTGACGTCGGGCCAGGGTGTGCGGCGGCCGGTGGAGCGCAGCACGGCCTCCTCGAGCTGTTCCTGGATGGCCAGGTCTGCGGGCAGATGGCGCAGTTCGACGCGCTGGCAGAAGAACTCCGCCGCGGGCAGCCGGGCGGCGATCAGCTTGGTCAGCAGCGACTTGCCAGATCCGGGATGGCCCAGGATCAGCAGCGGCGCACGGGTGGCGTCCTCGGTGAGCAGATGGGCTGCGAGGAAGTCCTCCAGGTCGTCCCACAGCGGCTGGACTTGCCACCAGTCGTCACGGGCCAGGGCGTGGTCACCTGAGCGGCCGGCCACGCGAAAGGCGGGGTTGATGTAGCCGGCCTCCAGGTCGGGGATGCGCGGGCCCGAATCCTCGACCTGGGCCAGAGGGGCACGGAGTTGCTGCTGGTGCGCCGGGGTAGAGGCGCCGTTGTCCTGGGCGAAGGTCTCCAACAGCCGGGACAACCCGGCAAGGCCCCGGCTGAATGAGGCAGCGGCCGGTGTCACAGTCTCGGACGGGTCCAGGGCTTCGGGCGGGTCTTGCGTCTCGGAGGTCAGGCGCAGCTCGGGGCATTCCCACGTCACCTGGGCCAGCAGGGCTTCGTAGCGGCGCCAGGCGCGGTGTGCGAGCTTGTCCGGCCGCTGGCCGCCTACGCCGCTTTCGTCGCATACGGTGTCGGCCGCGTAGGCGTAGGCGGCGGCGATTTCCGCGCGCAGGTCGGCGGGATGCCTCACCCGCTGCGATCCCAGGGTGACACGCTCCAGTTCGGCCACCACGTCGCTGGTGAAATCGGCCTGCTCGTGCCCGAGTTCTGTCGTGTAGCGGATGCCGGAGGCAGCCACGGTCTCGCAGAACGCCGTCACCAGGATGACCAGATCGGCCGCGCGCAGCAGGGCGGTTCGGGTGGTACCGCAACTGGCCCCTACCCGATCGGCGAATCCTTCCAGCACGGCGTTCAGGTCGGCGGCTACGGCACCGTGCAGCTTCAGTGGCTCCAGTAGTTCTGCGGCCAGCCGGTCGAAGCCCGTCCTTTCTCCGGTGAGGACGCTCACGGCGCTGACGAAGTCGTCGGGGACGTCGGGGATGCTCTGGGCGGGTGACAGAGCGGGCGGTTTGGCGGCGCGTGGCCGCGGTGGTGCCTGGTCGGCGTCGGTTTCCGCCTCGCGGTGGCGGCGGCGCCAGTAGGCCAGGTCGGGGTTGAGCCCGGACGGCGGGGTGGTGGTTGAGCGTTGGTGGCAGTACTCCACGATGCGGGCGACATCGTCCCAGGGAGGCAGGGTGGAGCGATGACCGTTGAGCAGCATGGAGATGGAGGCGGTGCTGCGGTTCACGGCGCGTGCCAGGTCGCTTTGCTGGATGCCGCGCTCGCTCACCAGGCGCCCCAGCAGTTTACAGAAGACCGCTACCGGTCCCGAGGTCTCCTCCACGCTCACGCACCCACCCCCGCCGTTCACGCTGATTCAGTGTGATCTCTGGCAGCGTAGGGAGTGACCTGCGCCAACTCCCGTCCGCTTTGGGACTTTTCAGCGAAACCCCGACCTGGGCCTGCCGTCCGCCACGGTCGATGCGACACAACCCCGGCCTTCTTCGAGGAGTGCGCATGTCCTGGCTCACCGATCATGTACCAGCTCTGGTGCTGGCCCTCGTGTTCTTTGTGTTTGCAGGCGTCGTGCTGCCCGCGGTGTGGTCCACACGGCCCGCGCGCCGGAAAGCGGCCGCCGTCGTTCTTGCGCAGCTCCTCCAAGCCGGGCGCGATGTCGGCGGCACACGGTTGTCCATGCCGCCGTCCCCGCCTTCTGCCGGTCCCGCCACGACCGTTCACCGGCAGCCGCAGGTCCAGCCACACCACCCGGACAACGACGCGCAGGACGCAGCATCGTGAGCCCGCCGCATGGGGCCAGCCCGCATCGTCCGCGCTCGGCGTGCCGGTGGGATGTGTCTCCTCGGCCTTGCTGTCACCGGCCGGCGCACTCACGTTCGAGGCGGTTCGGAACGCGTCGGCCGGGGCGTTCCGAACCGCCGGGGTGTCAGTCCTGAGTGACGGTGAGGGTGCGCTGGTCGAGGTCGAGCTGGACGATGCCACCGTTGTGATCGCGGAGCTGGCGCCAGGCGGCATAGCCGGTAAGGATGGCGTGTTCCCAGTCTGCGGCACGGCAGATGCTGACCTCGAGGTGGGCGGTCATGTGACCGATGGTGGCGAGGAGTTCCTGGTCGATGTGCTTGATGTCGGCGAGGTAGCGGTGGCGGGCGGCGTACGAGAAAACGAGGGCTGAGATGCCTTCCTCGATGGCGATGGCGCGGCCGCCGTCTTCGGCTTCGTCGGCGCGGGGGTCACTTTTGCGTTTGCGGCCCAGCAGGAAGCGGGTGACCGGGGACCAGCCCAGCACCGTGGCGTGGGCGAGGTGAAAGATGTCGTGGAAGCGGTAGCCGTCTTCGACGTGGGAGGCGCTGGTGAGAGGGTCACCGGCGGGGGTCCCGTCTTCCCGCGTGAGGACGATGACGGTGCGGCCGTCGTCGGTCTTGGTGGGCGTGAAGGTGAGTGAGGTCTGCCGGGGCAGCTGCTCGTGGGCGGGGAAGCCGGCGTCGAAGGGGGCGTGCTCCTCTTGGGGGGTGGTGCGCCAGCGGTCTTTGACCTTCTCCAGGTTGGCGGCGGCTACGTCGTCGAGGTCGAGTCCGAAGCGATGGGTGAGAGCGGCGATGTACCACAGGACGTCGCCGAGTTCTTCGCGTAACTGGTGTTTGCCCTGTTCGAAGGCGGGTCCATCGCGCAGGAACTTCTTGTAGGCGGTGGTCAGGGATCCGACTTCGCCGGCGAGACCGAGGAGAGGGACGAGGACCGGGTCGGTGCCCTCTGCGGGGGGTTGGAGGGTTTTGACGGCCGCTTGCTGGTAGCGCTTGAAGTCCACACGCACGCCTGTCTGATCTTGGGACAGCCCCGTTGGCTTTCCCGACAGCGTGTCGTATGCTACGACAGCGTCGTTGGATATACAGACGATTGGGGAGAGTTGTCGAACACAGGCACACCGAGCATGGACGACATCACCTCGGTCGTCATCGACTTCCTCGCCGAGTACGAGGGCGTCTCCCCCGGCGAGCTTCGCTCCGAACTGGAGCAGGGCGGGCGGGAGTTGCCCGTGGACTCCCTCTTGGTGGTCGAGATCCTCACGCGCATCGAGGAGCGTTACCACGTCGCCATTCCCGCAGACCGGGAAGCGGCCCAGGCGACCGGGTCGGTGCGGGCATTCGCAGCGGCGGTCCTGGACGCGATCGAAGAAAGGCAGTAGTCATGACCCCTCCCCCCTCCGACAACCGTGACCGCGATCCCGAGCTGGTGCGGCTCGGTGAACGGCTGAAGAAGACCCGCGACTACTTGAACATGTCTCAGCAGTTCGTCTCGGACTCCACCGGCATCCCCCGCTCGGCCATCAGCGACATCGAGCGCGGCGAGCGGCGTGTGGACAGCCTGGAGCTGAAGAAGCTGGCGCGCCTGTACCGGCAGCCGGTCGCCTATTTCCTGGCTGAGGAGAAGGACGCCGACGCCAGCGAGTACTCGCTGGCCGGTCTGCCGCGAGCGCTGGCTCAACTCACCGACGGGGATGCCAAGACCGTGCTGGAGTTCGCCGAATACCTCACGCTCCGGCGCGCGGCAGAACGCGAGGATCAGAACGCCGAGGGCGGGAGTCCGACGGCGTGAACTGGGCCCTGGCACACCGGATCGCATCGATCGCAGCCGTCCAGGCGCACCGCGACCTCGGCATCGACCGCACGCAATACGTTCACGTGCACCGAGCATTGGGAGCGGCGGACGTAATCGGGATGGCACAGCCGATGCCCCGGCTGTTCGGCGTGTACTTCTCCCCCGCCGACAAGGGACCAGCCGTGATGCTGAACGCTTCGCTGAACGCGGTCACCCAGCGGCACACGGCCGCGCATGAGCTGGGGCATCACCGGCTGGGCCATCGCACCGCGGCCGATGAGGAGCTCGATCCCGCGCTGCGCTGGGGCAACGGCAGCTGGCCCGAGGAGGAGAAGACGGCGGAAGCGTTCGCAGCATGGTTCCTGATGCCCCTGCCGGCGGTGCGGGCAGCCCTGGAGCGGATCTGCGGCAGCCGGCCGTCGCGTCCCGAGCACGTCTACCGGGTGGCGCGCGAACTGGGTACGTCCTACGCCGGAACCGTACGCCACCTGGTCAACCTCCGGCTGCTGGACGCCGGCCGGGCCGGCCAGTGGTCCAAGATCGCTCCTGCCGACCTGCGCAGTTCACTGGCGGGCGGGGCCTCGCTACCCGGGCAGGCCCAGGTGCACGTGATCACTGCAGCCTCCGCGGGGCAGACGGTGCACGCCGACGCGGGCGATGTGCTGGTGCTGTACCTGGACAACGCGGTCTTCGACGTCCTGCCTAAGGGAGTGGAGCCGTGGACCAGTGACGGCGCGACGCCGCTGGCGAGCGCCGTGGTGACCGACGAACTCCCGCCGGGCGAACAGAACCTGATCGAGGTCGCGGTGCCGACGCACGGCGCCGCGCTGCGGCTGACCGTGGTGCGCGAAGCCCCGCGTGCCGGGGTCGACGAGACCTGGCCCGCCTGAGCCCGATTCCCCGGACTACACCCGTATGTGTCAGGAGGACTGATGCACACCTTCACCGTGACCGAACGCGACGTCACCCAGGCCTGGGTCGCCGCCTGCAACAAGCTGGACCGCAAGGACAACCCGGACCGGACCGGCCTGCACACGGTGGTGCGCATCGCCGACCCGACGAGCGACGACCCGGTGTTCCGCGCCGAACTGGACCGGCTGCGCACCGCTCGCGGGCTCTGGCCACTGGAGACCGTGGCCAGCACCCTGTTTCCCGCGGCCCTGGCGGCACGGAGCGCCGGCCCGGATGACCTCGCCGAGCGCTACCGGCGGATGTATCCAGTGATCAAGCGGTACCCGGGCAACCACCGCGGCACGTACTTCGGCCGCCTGGTGTTCTACCCTACGGCGTCGAAGACCGGCCTCGACCAGCTCGGCACCGTCATCAGCCGACTGCGGGCACAGGCCGCGGGCACCAAGATAGCCGCCGCGTACGAGATCGACATAGCTGCAGCCACGGACACGGCGGAGGAGAGCAGCAGCGAACTGCTGGTCCACACTGCCGGGAAGGACAACAGCTACATCGGCTTCCCCTGCCTGAGCCACATCTCCCTCCAGCTGGACCGCGACCGACGGGTGCACGCCGCGGTCCTGTATCGCAGCCACTTCATGTTCGAGCGTGCCTACGGCAACTACCTCGGCTTGGGCCGCCTGCTGGCCTACATCGCCCAACAGGCCGAACTGGGCTGCGGGACCCTGACCGTGGTGGCCGGCCACGCCCGGCTGAACGGCCCCATCACGCAACTGCGTCCGCTGCTGACCGGCACCAGCCGCCTCGCGGCATAACGGCAGCCGGCGCAAGGCCACCGGCGTCGCATGCGGCAAGCTCAGTGTCCGGGCGGGCCGTTGAGCTGCCACTTGGGCGGGAACCAGGCCGGCATCGCGTCGGCCTGCTGCCGGTAGGTCTGCTTGATGCGGCTGCGGCCGCTGATCCCGGCGATGTCCGGGTGGGCGACCCGGGCGTACTTGTCGACCTCGCAGAACAGGTTCTGGCAGTCGATCAGCTGCAGCGGGCGCCCGCGCAGCCCTGCAAAAGAGAGGCCCAGGCGGGCGAAGTGCTCGTCCTGAGTGTCGGCCATGTAGCGGATGACGTCCGCCTCGATGCCGTCAGCCGCCGGCCCGAAGCACTTGCGGATGCCGTCGCGCGCCCCGGGCCCGGGGACGACGAAGTCCATCTCCGAAAACGGCATCTCGGCCGCATAGTTGAGGTCGATCACGAACTGGTAGGCCAGGAACGGCCCGATCGCCGGGAAGCCCAGCAGAACCCGGTAGGCGCCCTGCAACGTCGGCGCGGACAGCACCCGCTGCGGCGCGTCCGCGGTCATCATCATCTCCAGCAGCCGCAGATGGTTCTGGTGCTTGCGCTCCTCGCCGAGCTGCGGCGGGGGCACGATGTAGGCGGCCGAGTACAACCGCTGCCCCGCGGAGAACGCCTGGGACAGCACCTGGTCAAAGGCCCGGTAGTCGTAGGCCTCCCACTGCACCTCTCCCAACGCGCCGTTCAGCAGCCGCCACGTCGAGGTCTTATTGAAGATCTTGAACAGCAGGGTCCGGAAGAAGATTTCCTCCCACGCCTGCTCGCCCCGGTAGATCACGCCGCCGATCAGGTCTTGGCTGACCCGGTCGGCGGCCCTGAAGCAGTTGGTGAAGCGGTGTCGCTGCAGGATCGGATCGTCCGTGAACGGCCCCGCTCCACCGGCCAGTCGCGCCTCGTAGACCTTCTGACGCGCCGCCGCGAAGCGCCAGTAGGTGTCGAACACCGGCGTCACCGTCAGCGTGCGGCCTGCCACACGGATCTTCCTCGCCGGGTCGTGGTCTAAGACCCTCTGCTCTGCACGCTCTTGCAGCACCGTCACCATGGGGTCAATATATATTCAATATAGATCGGTCAGCGAGGGGGACGTGTGGAATTGCTGTGGCAGTGTCCACGACGCAAGACGCTGGTCGACTGGCCGGAGGACGTGGACACGAGGCTGGACATCCTGGTCCGGGCCGCGGCCGCGGCCGGGGAGCAGACGTCGCGTTCGCAGGTGCTGGCCGCACTCGTGACTGCGGCCGAGGTCCGTCCCGCCGTCATCTCCGAACTCCTCCACTCCTACCGCCAGATGCAAGCCGACGCCCTCGAAGCGGACAACACCCGCGACGACCTGCCGTCCGTACGCTCTCCCGGACGCACTCGCGGCAGGAAGTGAGGCCGAGTCAGTTTCGGTTCTCACCCCGAGTGCCTTCGGTGACCCGGTCAACGCCGCCAAACGCCATCAGGTCACGGCTGCGTGCGCCGTCCCTCGATGGGCGGCCGATCGGATATCCCGCAGACCTGGGCCGATTACTCAAATGCCCTGACCACCGTCGCCGAGGACAGAGGTAGATGGGCCTCCAGGATGACGAGCTCGGCGCCTGGTGCGCTCCGGGCGGCGCGGTGCCGGTACAGGGCGAGACGACATGGTCGTTCCTGCATCGTGTCGCCGTCTGCTACGGCCTTGAGGTGGATGAGCTGCTGGCGTGGGGGTGGTGGCAGTGGGTGAATCCGGAAGCCCGAAGCCGCGGCCGCCGTCCGGACGGCGATGTACTCCTGAACGTCACGGCCCAGGCGCAGGTCGCGGCGTGGGCCGGGGTCCCGGTTAACGTGCGGGTGCTGGCGGAGCTGGACGGGTGGTGGAACCCGCCCTGGCCACTCAACTGGCAGCGGTACTACTGGGCCGCTCGCCATCACCTCCACGGCCTGCCCGAAGGCGTGGTGTGGCAGCCCGGCAGACCAGACGAGGACCAGACTCGGTAGTGGCTGCACGAGTAACAAGCCTCATGGCAGCATCTACACGACAGGAAAAGGGAGTTGGTACAGAGCGGCAGCGGACACATGAGGTACAGGCCGCCGAGGCCCCTGGAGATCGCCTCCGCCTTCGGTTCTCCGTACGGCGCGCCGGGGCACGATCCCGAGGGACAGGGCGTCACCATGCGCTGGCCCGTTCCGGTACGAGGCGCGCCGTTGGTCGGCGCCCGTTCCAGGGCTGCCGTTGCGCCTTGAGGGCGTCCTGTTGGAGTCGGGGAGCACGGGAACTGCCGTGATCGCATGAGTCGTCATTACTTTGTGAGTCTCGGCTGGCTGACGCTGGACAACGGCAGCGTTGTAAGGGAAGGGCAGAGCATGTGGGGTGGGCGGAGAGCCGCGGTGTCGGTTGCTGCCATGTTGTTGATCGTTTCGACCCCCGTTTTCTGGCTGCTCGACGGGCCGGACACCGGGCAGCTGGTGGGGGCCTCGGTGCAGGCCGCCACGGGTGTGGGCGCCTTGGTGTGGGCCTGGGTCCAGCCGGCCGCCGAGGCACGGGACAGCGCCGTGCGGACGGGGCGAGCTGAGGCGAGCAGCGGTGGGAAGGCCCATACCGGCATTCGCCGTCGTGGCGCCGGCGGCAGCGGGGCGGCTCGTGTTGAGCAGAGCGGGGATGCGGTTGCCCGCGGGCGGGAAAGCAGTGCCGGTACCGGCATCGATTACACCGGCTAGGCCGCCGTGGCTGCGGGTGGACGACGGGAGGGCCGATGAGACAGTTTCGGATGGGGCGTTCGTCGGGTGCCCGGGAGGGCTCGGGCGAAGCGATGCCGTCCGTCAGCGTCCGTGAGAGCGGTGATGCCATTGCCGTCGATGGCGCCGAGGCGCTGAGCGGCTACCGGGGTTCGGGGCGTCAGGCCTCGGCGGGTGGCGGGGCCGTGCGGGTGGAGCGGTCAGGTGACGCGGTCGCTTTGGGCGCCCATGCGGTGGCCATCAGCGGCCATGTCAGCAAGGTGCTGCTCTCCGCTCCGCCGCCGAGCAGGCCGTTGGACTGGCCCATCCGGTTGGGTTCGGTGCCGGTGCTTGCGTCCGCGTTCCAGGACCGGTCTGCGGTGCGGGACCGGATCGATCGTGCCAGGGACGGTCATGCCATGGTGGTGCTGGCCCAGGTGCTGTCTGGTGGCGGGGGCGTGGGCAAGACCCAACTCGCCGCCGCCTACGCCCATCAGGCGTTGGTGGACGGCGTCGACCTGGTGGTGTGGGTCGACGCCAGTGACGTCGAGCAGGTCATCGCGCGCTATGCCCACGCCGCGCACGCCGTGGAGGCGGCTTCCGACCGTCTTCTCGGCAAGAGTGCCGAGTCCGACGCCGGGCTGTTCCTTCACTGGCTGGCGACCACCCGGCGCTCATGGCTGATCGTCCTCGACGACCTCACCGACCCGGAGGCGATGCAGTGGTGGCCGCCGGCCTCCGCCTTCGGATGCGGCCGCGTCGTGGCAACGACCCGCCGCCACGACGCGGCGCTGTCCGGCGGCGGCCGGGCCGTGGTGGACATCGACACCTACAGCGCCGAGGAAGCCGAGGCCTATCTGCACGAGCGGCTCAGCTCGGCACATGCGGATCATCTCCTGGACACACAGGCCGCCGTGCTGGCCGAGGCGCTGGGCTTCCTGCCGCTGGCGCTGTCGCACGCCGCCGCCTTCATGGTCAATGAGGACGTTCCATGTGCGGAGTACCTGCGCCGCTTCAACGACAGTGCCGCGCACCTGGACGACCTGTTGCCGCGCGCGGCGGACACCGAGGGGTACGGGCGGCAGGTGGCCGCGGCTCTTCTGCTCTCATTGGATGTCGCGCAGGCGAGCGAGCCTGTCGGCCTGGCCGTTCCGGTCATGCGTCTGGCTGCCGTCCTGGACCCGGCCGGGCACCCCCGTTCCCTGTGGGTCAGCGACGCGGTCATCCGCTACCTCAGCACCCAGCGCACTACGCCCCCGGACTGCGCTCCTACGGCGATCGGTCCCACCCAGGTCCAGTCAGCACTGCGGCTCCTGCACCGTTACGGTCTGCTGACCGATCACGCGCAGGCCGGCTCCCGGGCCGTGCGGCTGCACGCCCTGACGGCACGCGCCGTGCGTGAGTGCACCCCTGATGCCGCGGTGCCGGAGGTGGTGAAGACCGCTGCTGGCGCGTTGACGGAGCTGTGCGACACGGTCCGTTGGGGCGCGCATGAGACGACGGCCGCGCTGCTCACCAACATCGACAGCCTCGACGGATGTGCAGGGGATCTGCTGTGGCAGATGGACAGCCACTACGTCCTGCGCTGGGCCGGGCGCAGTATGGCCCTGGACACGGCGGTCCCCTACTGGCGGCGGCTGGTCGGTACCAGTGAACGGCAGTTGGGCCGGGCTCATCCCCTGACGCTCGTTGCTCGGCGTGATCTCGCTTGGTTCTGCTTCCTCGGCCGCCGGGACAAGGAGGCCTTCACCGTGTTGCAGGAGGACTTCCCCTACCAGGACAACCGACTGGTTCTTGAAAGGCCAAGGCCCGCTGCCGCTGGCCCGGAGGCCGTCAGCGCCGTTGCGTTGCTGGAGGACACCGTCACCGTTCGTCAACGGCTCTTGGGCAGCGCGGACCCAGCGACCCTCACGGGCCAGTCCAAGCTCGCCCTCCTGTACTGGTCCCAAGGCGACAAGGCGAAGGCCGTTGCTCTGCTGGAGCGTTCTCTCGCTGGCTACCGGGCGACGTTCGGCCCCCGCCATCCGTACACAATCTCGGTGGACAACCGGCTGCGCAGCTGGCGAGAGCAGCACACGTGGCGCTGGTGGAGGCGCACACGCGGTCTGTCCGCGCCAACCGAAACGGACGGCGACGTGACGCAGTGACGGGCATGACCGGCATCGCGGTGAGAAGGCGCGAGGCGGGGGCCGGGATCACGGCGGGGTGCGGCTTTTTCGCGGCGGGTGGCACACCGGGCAGCGTTTGCCGGTGCCGCCGCGGCGGGATCGCTGATCGGGCGTGACCTTCCACCGTCCCGGGCAACCGGGCTTCGAGCAGGCCCACCGACACAGTTTGGCGGAGCACGGCATCAGCTCCTTCGCGGTCAGGTCCGGTTCGCCGATCACTTCGACAAGCTCGCCAGCGATGGCAGGGTGCACGTCCTGTAGAGATTTGCCGGGCTTGGGGCGCATCCTGGCGGCAACGGTGCGTCGGCGAGCGCATCGGGGGCATCCACTCGACTGGCCCGTGCGGCGCTTGGGAGGGGCGGGATACTCAAAGCGGCAGTGCGGTTCGGGGCATCTCCACCGGCAGGTCTTGTTCGACGTGGGGAGCAGGTCGAACGCGGTCCAGCCGGGGTGCCCGACAACCTCGATGAGTTCTGCGGCCATCGTCGGATTGACCTCGGCGAGTGATTCACCAGGGCCGGGCCTGCTGTTTGCCGCACCTACCTGTGCGTGACCGCACTGGCTGCAGCCGCGGCCGGCCAGCGCCCGGCTGTTCAGTATGGCCTTCCATTCGTAGCCGCAGTCCGGCTTCCGGCACCGCCACAGACACACGTCGTTGCAGCCGGGCGGCATCCGATCGGGGGTCTTGCCGGGGTTGGTAAGGTTCGCGACGAACTCCTCCTCAAGGTGCGGCGCCACGACCACCGCCGACACCTCGGGGCCGGCCACGGCCTTCTGCCACAGCTGCGCACCCTTCGTGAGCGCCGCGGTGACCTCGGCTGGTGTGAGCTGCCGCCAGGCAAGGCCGCGCCGTCGCAGTACGACACCCACCGCCTCCGCCCAGTCTTCGGGGTTCACCCCCGGCCCGGCCTCATGGTGGGCCAGGCCATGCACCGGGACGGGCGGCAGGCCGCGGCTTCGGATGCGTTCCACGTCGAGTCCGGCGGCGAGTGCTGCCGCGGTCTTGACGGTGTCACGCTCCAGGCTTCCTGGCCTGTTGTGGGTCCATTCCGGGTCCAGGTCGATGAGCAGGCCCGGGGCCGGCTCGGGCAGGTGCAGGTCGAAGCGGTCCTGACGGCGCCCGGGCAGGCGGAGGCGGTGGTCCAGTTCCACGCGGAGCCCGCAGGCGGCCTCGACGAGCATGGCGACGTTGCACTCGAACGGGGAGCGGCCGTGGCCGGTGCAGTCCGGGCAGCCGCGTCCATTGGTGCGGTTGGCGAGAGTCGCCGGCCAGAAGTGCCCTTGCGCGCATTCCCACTCACACAGGTCATGGGACTGCGGGCGCAGGGTGTCCGGACCGCGGTCGGGACGGCTGAGGTTGCGGCGGAACTGCCGTGCCAGCACAGGATCCAGATCGGCCAGCGATTCTCCCGGGCCGGGAGCCCGGTTGCGGCGCTTCCAGCACTCAGGGCACCCCGAGGGTTTGACGGTACGGGTGCGGAACTGCAACCGGGCGGGCCACTGGTGACCGCATCCTTCCGCCGAGCAGCGCCACTGGCACCGGTCCGTGGAGAACAGCGGCATGTCCTGCAGCACCACTCCTGGGCTGGACAAATTGGACAGGAACTCGGCCTTCAGCCGAGCCCGAACTGCTGCCACATCAGAGGCACTTCGCCGTTTTCCCATGACTGCAGATCCTGACAGCCACCACTGACAACACCCGTGGTCTCAGGTCTGGCCCGTGCGAGTCTGAACCGTCCGCCCCGTCGGGTAACGCAGGCTCATCCGACGCGATCCCCGCCCGACGCCGTACGCCGTGAAATACGGACACCCGTCTCGGAACGATTCGCGAGCAATGCTCAAGACCTGTGGATCAGCCTCGGGTTGGCGCGTGAAGGGCGTACCTTCCCGAATGATCCTGTGATGGTCATCAAGTAGGCCGACGTTGGCGCGTCGGTCGGGAAGGCACGCCCGTGCTCACGGTAGTCAACGAAGACGGAACGACACCACACGGCTCCCTGATTGACGACATCGTCCGCGAGGGCGCACGGCGGATGCTGGCCGCCGCGCTGGAGGCGGAAGTCAACGCATACATAGCCGAGTTGGCCGATCAGCGGGACGAGTCCGGGCGGCGCCTGGTCGTGCGCAACGGCTTCCACCAGCCGCGGAAGGTCACGACCGCAGCCGGGGCGATCGAGGTGAAGGCCCCGCGGGTCAACGACAAGCGCGTCGACCAGTCCACCGGTGAGCGCAGGCGGTTCTCCTCGGCGATCCTGCCGCCCTGGGCCCGCAAGTCCCCGAAGATCAGCGAGGTGCTGCCCCTGCTTTACCTGCACGGCCTGTCGTCGGGGGACTTCGTGCCCGCTCTGGAGCAGTTCCTCGGCTCCTCCGCGGGCCTCTCGCCCGCCACGGTCACCCGGCTGACGACGCAGTGGCAGGCCGATCACAAGGCATTCGGCGAGCGCGACCTGTCGGCCACGGACTACGTCTACGTGTGGGCCGACGGCATCCACCTGCGAATCCGCCTGTCGGAGGCGAAGTCCTGCGTGCTGGTCGTCATGGGCGTGCGCGCGGACGGCACCAAGGAGCTGATCGCGATGGCCGACGGCTACCGCGAGTCCGCCGAGTCCTGGGCCGACCTGCTGCGTGACTGCGCACGGCGCGGGATGCGCGCTCCGGCCCTCGCGGTCGGCGACGGAGCACTGGGCTTCTGGAAGGCCCTGGCCGAGGTGTTCCCCGAGGCCCGCCATCAGCGGTGCTGGGTTCACAAAACAGCCAATGTGCTCAACGCTATCCCGACGTCGGCCCAGTCCAGCGCGCGAAAGGCGCTGCAGGACATCTACAACGCCGAGGACCGCGAGCACGCAGTCAAGGCCGTCGCCGCATTCGAGAAGTCCTACGGTGCGATGGCCCAAGGCCGTCAAGAAGATCACCGACGACGTGGACGAGCTGCTGGCGTTCTACGACTTCCCGGCCGAGCACTGGGTTCACCTGCGCACAACGAATCCCATCGAATCGACCTTCGCGACGGTGAGGCTGCGGACCAAGGTCACCAAGGGCGCCGGCAGCGCGGCCGCCGCGCTTGCCATGGTCTTCAAGCTCGTCGAGTCCGCCCAGGCACGCTGGCGAGCGGTCAACGCACCTCACCTCGTCGCCCTCGTCCGCGCCGGAGCCCGCTTCGAACGCGGCCACCTCGTCGAACGCCCCGAGACCGTGGCAGCGTGACCACCTTCCCCGAAACGCCCATGGGAGGCATCCACCGTGGCCGACCTCGACAGCCAGACCGCTTACTGGGACGCCGCCGCGACGACGAAGCGATTCACGCACCCTGTGCACACACCGTGGCTGGACAACGTCGAACGAAGCGCCGCGATCCTCGACTACGGCTGCGGCTACGGCCGAACCCTGGACACGCTGGAACAGCAGGGCTTTGACAACCTCTCCGGCGTCGACACATCACCGGGGATGATCGCTCGGGCCCGCAGCCTGCACCCCGCAATGCGCTTCGCGGTGCTGGACACACCGCCGACACTCGCCTGCCCGGACGCGAGCATCGACGTGGTCGTGCTCTTCGCGGTGCTGACCTGCATCCCCAGCGACGACGCACAGCGGCTGCTGATCGGCGAGCTACACCGCGTGCTCAAGCCCGGCGCACTGCTCTACCTCAGCGACCTGCTGCTACAAGACGACCAGCGCAACCGCGACCGCTACGCGAGGTTCGCCGAGCCCTACGGCACCTACGGGGTATTCGAGACCGGCGACGGCGCAGTGTGCCGCCACCATCCGAGCGGCTGGTTCACCTCCCTGCTCGCCAGTTTCGAGACCATCGACACCCGACGAACCACCGTGACCACCATGAACGGCAACACATCGGCGGGCCTTCAGATCCTGGCCCGCAAGCCGGCCTCAGGTCACCAGACCCCTACCCACTGACGCTGCGGCCGGACAACGCACCCACAGGTATTGACAATTACTCCTGCGCGCCCGGGTCGCCAGCACACGTCCACACCGGATCCATCGCCACTGCCCTGAACCCGGGCGCCGACCAGGTGCTCAGCATCCTTCAGGCCCTGCGCGCCTCGGCCACCGTCTCCTACGACCCCAACCTGCGGCCCGCATTGCTCCGATCCGCAGAGCGGGAACGCAAGCGGGTGGAGCAACTTGTCGCCCTCAGCGACGTGGTGAAGGCGAGCGAAGAAGACCTGGCCTGGCTCCACCCGGGCGAGAACCCCGACAGAACAGCGGCCCGCTGGGCACAGAGCGGCCCGGCGCTGGTCGTCCTCACCCGGGGAGCCGACGGCGCCCGGGCCTGGTGGAGGCACGGCTGCCAGGACATCGCGCCGATGTCCGTCCGGGTGGTGGACACCGTGGGAGCGGGCGACGCGTTCATGGCCGGGCTGGTCAGCCGGCTGCTGCACGCCGGGCTCTTGGGTGGCGGCCCAGGCGCCGAAGCCGCGACGGCACGCGCGGCACTGCGCGCGGCCACCGACGCCAACCGGCTTCCCGCAATCCTCACCGAGGCACTGGCGGTGGCCGCCCGCGCAGCCGCTCTCACGTGCGCGCGTGAAGGGGCGGAACCACCCACGGCGGCAGAACTGGAGGCGTGAGCAGGCGGGCCGCTTCCTCCGTCAGCTGTTGTGCCACACCGCGCGCGGAGCCCTCGTCGACCTCTGCTTCTCGGGCGAGCACGGTGACCAGCTCGGCACCGGTTGGCCCGCCGCGAGATGAGCCGGTCGCCGCCGGTACGGAACTGTCGGAGAAGATTCTAGAATCGACCCACAGAGTCCTGACTGCGCCCGACGAGTGAGTGCTTCTGCTGCGGAGCTTGCATGTGCGTCGCCGAGGCCAGGCCGCAGGCAGCGGATCGGCACTGAGCCCGTCCTCGTAGCCGTGGACCGGCGACCGACGCGACGGGTGACAGCCACGAGGCGCGTGCAGTGCGCAGGGAACCCGTGCGCCGGAGACGGCCCTGCTTCTATCTAGGACAGTTCGCGCTTGAGGATCTTCCCGGTGGCGGTCATGGGCAGGGCGTCGACGAACTCGACGACGCGCGGATATTTGTAACCGGCGAATTGCTCTTCCCCCAGGCTCTCAGCTCGGCCTCAGTCGTACTGTCGCCAGCCCTCTTGACGACGACGGCCTTGATCTCCTCCCCCCGTGACTCGGGTGCGGAACTCCGATGACGGCGACCAGGGAGACCGCGGGGTGTCTCCATGAGCACCTCCTCGAGCTCGCGCGGGTAGACGTTGAACCCGCCGCGAATGATCATGTCCTTGGACCGGTCGACGACGAAGTAGAAGCCGT
>NZ_JBFAIR010000081.1:0-18188 GCF_040654815.1 Streptomyces sp. NPDC050619
CGCGGCATCCCGGCTCCTCTGAAGTGTTCAGCTCGTCTCAACTGAGTGTAGACAGCGAGCTGAACCGGCCTGACGCCGATGAAGGGATCTTGCCGGGAACTGCTCGCCGCCGGCCGAGGCGGTCCTGGTTGGCGCTAGGCGGTGAAGTGATCCTTGCGGATGACCCCATGCACCCCCACAGTACGGTCGACGACCTGCGAGATCTCGAAGTCGGCCGCCGCGGACAGGTAGGCGTAGGCCACCGCTCGGTCCATGCCGAGGTCGTGCTGGAGGAAGTCCAGCGCGTTGACCACCGCGCGGCGCATCGCGATGTTCAGGTCGTTGATCTGGCCGTTCTGGGAGCCGTCCGGGTCGGAGAGCCCGATGGGGACCCAGGCGTCGGAGGTCTCGGCGAACGGGTAGTGGAAGGCGACCGAAGGCGCGTCGCCTGAACCGGCCTTGCACACGGTGAGCCGGAACGTGGCACGCAGGGATCCCTCCATCGCGGTGAGCGCCACCTCGCCGTCGCCCATGGCCATGTGCGAGTCACCGGTGTAGAACAGCGCGCCCTCGGCGTACACGGGCAGGAAGAAGGTGGCACCCACGCCCAGCAGGTTGATGTCGATGTTGCCGCCGCCGAGGGTGGGCGGGATGGAGTTGAGCGACGGGGCGGCAAGGGTGTCGGCGGGGGCGAACGCCACGCCCATCATGCCCATGAACGGGTGCAGCGGGAAGACGACCTCCCCCGACGTGCCGCGCGGCATCACACCGCTGGGCACGCCTCCCCGACCGCGGCGCACCGGCGTGAAGACCGAGACGTCGCCGTAGTGGGTGGGATCGCCCGTGGCCCGCCCGTCCGTCGCCACCGGCGGCATGATCTCGTCCATGGTGATCCCCGCCGGCACGCCGCCTCCGGCGAGCCGGGGCAGGGCGCCCTTGCCGTGCCGGCTGGAGACGACACCGTACGGTACGCGCAGCAGCATGGAGAGCATCTCGACCTTCAGGACGTCTCCCGGCTCGGCGCCCTCCACATGGACCGGCCCCGTGACCACGTGCGGACCGTCCACGTCGAAGTTCCGCTCGGTGCGGGAGTAGTCCGCGGCGATCGCGACGGCGTCGTCGAGCACCTGGTCGCGCGGTACGCCCTGCCGGCCGAAGTACGCCACCGGGTCGCGGCCCTGGTCTTCCAGGATGCCCTCGTGCGACACCGTGTCCACGGTGATCGTCTCACCCGACCGCACACGCGCCGCGGGCTCGCTGTCCAGAGCCGGCACATAGCCCCAACGCACCTGGTCCGGGAGGGAGGGGAGGTAATGCTGACCGTGGATGGGTCCCTTTCCGGGCTGGAGTATCTCCCGCGGGAACATGGACGGCGCGGCGGTGGACGAGGAACCCGACGCACCCGACGCGGCCTGTGCGCCCAGCAGGCTTCCGCCGGCCCCGGTCACCGCCGCCACCGCGCGCAGGAAGCCCCGCCTCCCCAGCCCGGCGATGAGCGCCTCCCGCACGGCGCGGTTGGCTCGCCTGGACGATTCCATAGGTCCTCCATCAAGGTCTTGGAGCAGGTCGGGGCCCGGTCGGACGTACCCGCCTGCGTCATTCCCGCCCAGCCACCCGGCGGGTGCGACCAGGCTGCTCGACGGTGAGGCAGTCGGCCATCCGACTGGGACACAAAACTCGGTCGCACGCCCGTACCGGGGTATGAACAGGAACGCGGCGATCTGGTCGCGGGCCCGGGTGCAGGGCCCGGCCACAGCTTGCCGCTTTGCTCGGCGTACCCCCGGGGGTCTTCTCGTCAACGGCGACGGCAGCCGTGATGTCACCGGCACCTTCACAGGATCCCGTTGACCACCTGGCGACGGTCCCGCACCGGACGGCCCACCCGCGGCCAGGACGGCAACGGTTAGATCACCGCCCACGATTCACCTGGTGTGACCGGTCATGATCTGGCGTTGAGCGGCAGCGGCAGCGGCTTCGCCGAGCGGGTGACTGCCGGCGATCAGGACGCGCGGTCGCCCTGTCTCCGCAGCCTCGGTGAGCTGGAGACGGGCGGCGGCACGGACGTCCGTACCCGGATCGCCGCCGGGCCCGCCGCCGAGGAGCTTGATGCCGCCCTGGGCCCCGCGCCCGAAGCCCGCGATGGTGGCGATGCGGGAACGGTCCGCCACGAGTTCCACGGAGACGTCCACCGCCTCGTCGGTAACCACCAGGTCGGCCGCCGCGCGGACGCCCGCCGGTGCTGCCGCCCGCACCCGGTCGGCCAGGCCGGGCCCGTACGCGGTCGGGATCGCTCCCAGCTCGCGCAGCCGGTCGTGCTTGGCCGGGCTTGCCGTGCCCAGGACGGTGGCATCGCGCGCGACCGCCAGTTGCACGGCCATTGGGCCGACTCCTCCAGCGGCGCCGTGGATCAGCACCGACTCGTCCTCGCGCAGACCGATCGCTTCAAGAGCGTGCACGGCGGTGACGCCGGCACGACCAGCACGTTCGCGGGATCGGTTCCGAAGGCGCCCCCTGCGCACCTTCTGATCGGAGGGGTCGACGCCTGCGGTACGGACCGCGATGCGCACCTGGCGGGCCCGTGTTCCGGGACGGTGACGTCGATCACCGACAGAACCTCGGGACTCACTTGCCGAAGCCGGCGGTGAGTCCGCTGATGAGCTGTCGTCGGCCGAGAATGTACAGAGCGAGGATCGGCAGCGTGGAGAGAACCACCGCCGCCAGGATCGCCGGGATGTTGATCGTGAACTCGCCCTGGAAGCTCCACACGAACAGCGGCAGGACGCGCTTGTCGGGGCTCTGGGTGAGGATCAGCGGGAAGAGGAAGCCGTTCCATACGTTCAGGGCGTCGTAGATCGTGACCGTGATCAGGGCGGGGCGCGACAGCGGCACGGCCAGGCTCCAGAGCATCCGCCAGTGGCCGGCGCCGTCCGCGCGCATGGACTCGTACAACTCGTCGGGGATGTCACGCAGGAAGTTGACCAGGATGATCACCGTGAGCGGGATCGCGAACGCCGCCGACGGGAGCACGATCGCGGGCAGGGTGTCGTACATCCGCGCCTTGGCGATCAGGTAGTACACCGGGATGATCGTGGCCTGGAGCGGGATGGCGAGGCCCAGCAGGAAGACGCTGAACGCCCAGCGCAGCGCCCGGCTGGTGCCGCGGACGATGGCGTACGCGGCCAGGAACGACACCACGAGGGTCAGCAGCGTGGCGCCGACCGTGACCAGGGCGCTGTTGAGGAGGTAGTGGGTGAAGCCACTGTCGAGGACCAGGCGGTAGTTCTCCAGGGTGGGGCTGGTCGGCAGGGCGAGCGGGTTGGCGTCGAAGAAGCCCTCGCGGGTGCGCAGGCTGGTGACGACGACCCAGTAGACCGGGACGAGGACGACCACCAGCCAGAGCAGACCGCCCAGGGCACCGAGTGGGTTGGTGCGGCGCAGCCGGGCGAGGCGGCCGGGTGTTCCCGCGGTCGTCGGTGTCAGGCGGGCCGGGGAGTCGGTGGGGGCGTGGGAGAGCGCGGACATCACATTCCTGCCTGCTGGCTGCGCATCCGGTTGAAGCCGGAGAACCGGAGAAGGGCGAGGGAGAGCAGAAGTCCTGCCAGGACGAGCACCACGGAGATGGCGCTGGCGAGGCCCATCTCGTTGCTCTGGAAGCCGGTGATGTACATGTCGAGCGGCAGGATGCGGGTGGCGTAGCCGGGGCCGCCGCCGGTGAGCACGAAGACGAGGTCGAAGTAGGTGAGCGAGCCGACGACCATCAGCGTCGACGAGGTGACGATGGTGTAGCGCAGCTGGGGCAGGGTGATGTGCCAGAACTGCTTGAGCCGGCCCGCGCCGTCGATCGACGCCGCCTCGTACAGGGATGCCGGGATCTGCCGGGCTCCGGCCTGGTAGAGCAGCGTATGGAAGGGCACGAACTGCCAGGCGATGACGAATACGACGGCGTAGAAGGCGAGTTGGGGGTCACCCAGCCAGTCCTGTCCGAGGATCGGCAGGTTGAGGGCCGCCCCCAGGCCGAAGTTGGGGTCGAGCAGGTTCTTGAAGATGACGGCGATCGCCGCCGTGGAGATCAGCAGCGGGACGAAGTAGAAGACGGCGAGCAGGGCTCGGTAACGCTGCTTTCCGGAGACGAAGACGCCCAGCAGCAGGCTGATCGGGGTCTGCACGACCCAGGAGAACACCATCATCTTGGCGGTGAGCCAGAGGGCGTTCCGGGTGACGTCACTGGTCAGCGCCTCGCGCCAGTTGTCGGTCCCCACCCACGCCGGGCTTCCCAGTCCGTCCCAGCGGGTGAAGCTGAGGTAGCCGACGATGGCCATCGGTACGAGTGCGAAGAGGGCGAAGAGCACCAGGGCGGGCAGGGCCATGAGGAAGGGCGGGCCGCCCTGCCGAGTGGACGCCGGGACCTTCGCGGTGCTCACTTCGCCGCCGCCTTGTCCATCTGCGCGCAGAACTGCTCCGGGCTGATCTGGCCGAGGAAGAGCTGGTCGAGGTGGGTGAGCAGTTCGTTGCCGAGTTCCGGGGTGAGGGCCTGGTCCCAGGAGAGCTGGAAGCTCTTGGCGTCGCGGGCGAGGCGGTAGACGTACGTCGTCCATTCGGCGTTGTCCGTGGCCTTGAGCTTGGCGTCCAGGTCCTTCACCGGCGGTACGTCGCCGTTCTTGAGGAGGTTGTCGACGTAGCTGTCGTTGTAGACGCCGTCCTTGAGGTACGACACCGCCGTCTTCTTCTCCTTGGCGCTCGCCTGTGCGGACACGGAGAAGAAGTTGGCCGTGTTGCCGACGATGTTCGTGGCGTCGCCCTTGCCGCCGGCGACAGCCGGGAAGCCGGTCCAGCCCAGGTGGCCCTCGGAGACGAACGTCGGCGAGCCGGTGTTGATGGTGCCGTACCCCCAGCTGCCCTGGAGGATCATCGCGGCCTTGCCGGTGTACAGCTGGGCCTCGGCCTGACCGGTGTCGGCGGAGACGGAGGTGAAACCCTTGGCGAAGCCGCCCTCGTCCACCAGTTGTTCGATCATCTGGGCGGCCTTGAGAACGGCCGGGTCCGACCAGGCGCCCTTCTTGCCGGCGGCGATGTTCGCGAAGGTCTCGGGTCCGCCGACGCGGTCGACGAGGTACTCCAGCCACATCAGGTCGGGCCACTTGGAGGCGCCGCCCATCGATATCGGGGCGATGCCCTCGGCCTTCAGCTTCTTCACCAGGGCGAGCAGGTCGTCCCAGGTCTTCGGCGGCTGGGCGCCGACCTTCTCGAACAACTCCTTGTTGTAGTACAGGACCACGGGCTGCACACCGTTGACGGGGACGCCGTAGACCTTGCCGCCGAAGGTCGCGGACTTGAGTACCGAGGGGAAGATGCGGTTCTTCCATGCGGGGTCGGCGTCGAGATCCGGGGTGAGGTCGGCGACCTTGCCCGCGTCCACGTAGCTCTTCAGCCCGCCGCCGCCCCAGTTCTCGAAGAGCACGGGTCCGTTGCCGGCGCCGACAGCGGTACGCAGCTTCTGCTTGTAGGGGTCGTTCTGGAAGTACTGGTAGTCGATCTCGCTGTCCGGGTGTTCCTTGTTCCACTCCGTGGCCGAGGCCCGGAAGGTCGCTTCGGACCCCTGGGTCAGCGCCCAGGCCAAAGTTCCGTCTCCGCTGCCGCCGGGGGTGCGCCCGCTGCTGCCGCAGGCGGAGAGGGTGAGGGTGAGAGCTGCTGCCGAGGCGGTGATCAGGACGCGGGAGGGCATTCTCGGGGTCATCGTGAGCTCCTTCGGCTCTTCAGAGGTTCGATCGCGCCGGACGGCTCGTCGGGCTCGTCGGATGCGGTGAGCGCGGCTCGAAACTTTTCGAAACCTCTGCGTTTTCTGGCCGACAAGTTAGGGCGAGGACTGTCTTCGGTCAAGATGTTGGTGGCGGACTTTTTTCGTTGCCATGACCCCCTGGAACCTCACGAAAGCTTGCGCTACCGTCCCCGTAAACCAGCGAAAGGATCAGCATGGCGAAGAGAGCCGTCGAGCGGACGACCCTGACCGGCATCGCCGAGGCCGCCGGGGTCTCCGTGGCCACCGTCTCCAAGGTGGTCAACGGCCGCAGTGACGTCTCGCCCGAGACCCGGGCGCGCATCGAACGGCTGCTGGTCGAGCACGACTACGTGGCTCGCGGGCCGGGCGGCGCGCAGGCACCGGTGCGCACCATCGACCTGACCTTCGACCAGCTGGTCAATCCCAACAATCTGGTGATCACGCAGGGGGTGACGGAGGCCGCGGCCGAGGCCGGGGTCGACGTCGTGATCGGTACGGCGCCCGACGATCCGCTGGGCGCCGCCTGGGCCCGGAAGATCACGGGCGCCGGGCGGGAAGGCCTCATCCTGGTGACGTCCGAGCTGACCTCCCGGCAGCGGGCGCAGTTCGCCCAGCACGACATCCCGCTCGTCCTAATCGACCCGATGAACGTGCCGGACGAGAGCGTGCCGAGCATCGGCGCGACCAACTTCAGCGGCGGCATGGCGGCGACCGAGCACCTGCTGAAGCTCGGCCACCGGCGGATCGCGATGATCGAGGGCCGGCACGACGCCGTCTGCAACACCGCCCGCCTGCACGGCTACCAGGCCGCGCTGACCGGCGCCGGCCTCACCCCCGATCCCCGGCTCATCAAGCGGGGGGCCTTCCGGTTCGAACCCGCCTACCAGGCAGCGCTGGAACTCTTCGCCCTGGACGAGCCGCCCACCGCCGTGTTCGCCGGCAACGACCTGGAGGCGTTCGGCGTCATCGAGGCCGCCCGCGTCAACGGACTGCGGGTGCCGGACGACGTCAGCGTCGTCGGCTTCGACGACACCGCCGCGGCCCGCACCTCCGCCCCGCCCCTGACCACCGTCCGGCAACCGTTCATCGAAATCGGCCGTGCCGCGCTGCGCACGCTGCTCCGCCTCGCCGCCGGCGAGCGCCTGGACAGCCACCGGGTGGAGCTGGCCACCCAGTTGGTGGTGCGGGCCTCGACCGCCCCACCGTCCACCCACTCCTGAATCCGCCGCGCCTTACCCCACCCCGAGGAACGCATCATGACCACACCTTGGGCCGATCCGGCCTGCCCTCGTGACGACAGGGTCGAGGCCCTGCTCGCGGAGATGACCCTGGAGGAGAAGCTCGCCCAGCTCGGCAGCGCCTGGCCCGGCGTCGAGCGGGTCAGCGGCAACGTCGCCCCGATGCAGGACGTCTTCGCCCGCCACACCGACTTCACCGAGGCCAGGAAGGACGGACTCGGCCACCTCACCCGCCCGTTCGGCACCAAGCCGGTCGAGCCGAGCGAGGGAGCGCGACAACTCGCGGACCTCCAGCGTGAGTTGATGGACAGCACTCGGCTCGGCCTCCCCGCCATCGCCCACGAGGAGTGCCTGACGGGTTTCACCACCCACCACGCGAGCGTCTTCCCCACCCCGCTGGCCTGGGCGGCGTCCTGCAACCCCGAACTCGTCGAACGCATGGCCAACGCCATCGGCACGAGCATGCGCCAAGTCGGCGTCCACCAGGGCCTCTCCCCCGTCCTCGACGTCGTACGCGACTACCGCTGGGGCCGCGTCGAGGAGACCCTCGGCGAGGACCCGTACCTCGTCGCCACCACCGGTACCGCTTATGTGCGCGGCCTGGAGAGCGCCGGGATCATCGCCACCCTCAAGCACTTCGCCGGCTACTCCGCCTCGAAGGCCGCCCGCAACCACGCTCCCGTCTCCATGGGCCCGCGAGAGTTCGCCGATGTGATCCTGCCGCCGTTCGAGACGGCGATACGGGAGGGCGGCGCCCGCTCGGTCATGAACTCGTACGCCGATGTGGACGGCGTGCCGGCCGGGGCCGACCCCTCCCTGCTCACCCGGCTGCTGCGCGAGGAGTGGGGGTTCGAGGGCACGGTCGTCTCCGACTACTGGTCCGTCGCCTTCCTGCGCACCATGCACCGCATCGCCGCCACCGAGGGCGAGGCCGGCGCCCGCGCCCTCGCCGCGGGCATCGACGTCGAACTCCCCGACACCCTCTGCTACGGCGAACCCCTCGCCGAACTCGTCCGCGAGGGGACCGTCTGCGAGGACCTCGTCGACCGGGCCGTACGACGCGTGCTGCGTCAGAAGATCGAACTGGGGTTGCTGGACGCGGACTTCGAGCCGGACGTCAGCTCCGGGGGGCCCATCGATCTGGACCCGCCCGCGCATCGGGCCATCGCCCGCGATCTGGCCGAGCAGAGCATCGTGCTGCTCGACAACCGGGACGGACACCTCCCGCTGGCCGCGGACACCGGATCCATCGCGCTCATCGGCCCGTGCGCCGACGACGCCAACGCCTTCTTCGGCTGCTACTCCTTCCCCAACCACGTCCTCCCCCACCACCCCGGCCACGACAACGGCATCGAGGCCCGCACCCTGCTGGACGCCCTGGCGACGGAGCTGCCCGGCACCCGTATCGCATACGAACAGGGCTGTCCCGTCAAGGACATCGACCGCAGCGGGTTCGACGCGGCGGTGGAGGCGGCCCGGCAGGCGGAGGTCTGCCTCGCCGTCGTCGGCGACCGCGCAGCCCTCTTCGGCCTCGGCACCTCCGGCGAGGGCTGCGACGCGGAGGACCTCTCCCTGCCGGGCGTCCAGGACGAACTGGTCGAGGCCCTGCTGGCCACCGGCACCCCGGTCGTCCTTCTCGTCGTCTCCGGCCGCCCGTACGCGCTCGGTGCCTACGCCGACCGGGCGGCCGCCGTCGTCCAGGCCTTCTTCCCCGGCGAGGAGGGCGGCCCCGCCCTTGCCGGAGTGCTCTGCGGGCGGATCAACCCGTCGGGCAAGCTGCCGGTGCAGATCCCGCGGACGGCAGGCGGCCAGCCCGGCACCTACCTGCACGCCCCGCTCGGCGGCAACACCCAGGGCGTGAGCAACCTCGACCCCACCCCGGCCTATCCCTTCGGGCACGGACTGTCGTACACGACGTTCGCCCACGACGGGCTCGAACTGAGCGCCGAGGAGATTCCCACCGACGGTGAGGTCAAGATCAGCTGCCTGGTCCGCAACACCGGCGACCTCCCTGGCTCCGAAGTCGTCCAGCTCTACACCGCGGACCCGATCGCCCAGCTCCCCCGCCCGGTAACCCAGTTGACCGGCTTCGCCCGAGTCCCCCTCGCCCCCCGCGAGCAGCGCAGGGTCACCTTCCGCCTGCACGCCGACCGCCTCGCCTACACCGGACCCGGCCTGCACCGCATCGTCGAACCCGGTGAGATCACCGTCATGCTCGGTACCTCCAGCACCGACATCCGGCTCACCGGCACTCTCCACCTCACCGGTCCGACCCGTCGCGTCGGACACGCGAGAGTTCTCCACACACCGGCGCGTATCGGCTGAGAGATCGCTGTATTCCTCCGACCGCCTGTGACCTGGGATCGCGCCACGTCACGGGCGGTCGTCGTGCCAACGATTTGAACGGAGCGCTCCGCTCCGATAGGTTGAATCTAATACCATCGTTCGCGACACGGAGGACACATGAAGGCGACACCCAGGCCGACTGCTTTGGTGACCGGCGGCGGCAGGGGGATCGGCGCGGCGACTTCACGGGAGCTCGCGGCTCGTGGATACCGCGTGACCGTCAACTACTTCTCGGACCGTCAATCGGCCGAGCAGGTGGTCAAGGACATCGAGGCCGACGGCGGCGAGGCCTTCGCCCTGCAGGGCGATGTGCGCGACCCCGACCAGGCTGTCGAGTTGCTGCGGCGCACCGCGGTCGAGGGGCGCCTCGACGTCCTGGTCTGCAACGCCGCCCCACACCCCATCCCCACGCCGATCCAGACTCTCGCCTGGGACGACTTCCAGGGGAAGCTGACGGGCGAAATGGCTTCCGTCTACACCCTCACACAGCAGGCGCTGGCGATCATGGGCGCCCAGGGCCAAGGCCGGATCGTGTACGTCTCCAGCGCCGTGGCCAACGATCCGTCGGCCCCGGGCCTGGCTGCCCATGGCACGGCCAAGGCCGCCCTGAACGCCTTCGCCCGCTTCGTCGCCCACGAGGCCGGTCCACTCGGCATCAACGTCAACGTCGTGGCGCCGGGCTTCGTCCGTACCGAGGGCAGCACCGGGGTGTCGCAGGAGATCCAACGGCGCTTGGCAGAGAAGACCCCGTTGAGGCGGGTCTCGGAGGCGGAGGATGTGGCCCGGGCGATCGCGATGCTGGTCGGTGAGGGGGCCGGCTTCGTCACCGGCCAGATTCTCACCGTCGACGGTGGGTTCGGGGTGGCACGCATGTAGGGGAGAATGCTTGGCCATGGGTGACACGCACACGAGTACACCACGCGGCCGCCGACGGGAGGCGGACCGCAATGACGCCCGCCTCCTGCAGGCCGCGCGCGAGGTCTTCGCCGAGCTCGGCTGGGATGCCCCCGTCTCGGAGATCGCCCGTCGGGCCGGAATCGGCATGGGCAGTCTCTACCGCCGCTACCCCAGCAAGGAGCTGCTGGCTCAGCGGATGCGCATCGTGGGGATGGAACAGCTCGTCACCCAGGCACGCACAGCTCTCACCGAGGAGCCCGACCCGTGGGCGGCCTTCGCCCGGTTCCTGCGGGACGCCCTGTCGGCCGGGGCAGGTAGTCCGCTCCTCCCCCTGGTCGGCGGCCGGCTGCCGGCCACGGACGATGTCGTGGCCGCCGCCGCTCGGCTCCGCGCCGCCCTCGACGACCTGGTGGGAGGCGCGCACCGGGCAGGTGTGCTGCGCGCCGACTTCACCTCGGCCGACATCCCGTTACTGCTCGAACACCTCAGCGGACGGATGCCTGTCACCGGTCAACGTGCCGCCGAGCTCCACCTGCGGTACCTCGACCTGGTGCTCGCCGGGTTGCGCACCTCGGCCGCCGACCAGCCCACCGCCCTGGTGGGCGCGGCTCCGCACTGGGCGGAACTCAGCGAGTTGTGGAACGCGCCTGAGGGGTGAACCTCCGGCGGTATGGGGCCGAGCTTGCGACACAGTTCGCCCGATCGTCCTGGCCGGTGATCTCGCCCGCCCGTCAGGGGAACCGCTCCGGGTCAGCGGGGAGCGGCCATGAGGCCTTCGATGTCGGCGACCAGTGCGGACGGCGACGGCAGGGTGGCGATCTCGTCCCGGGTGGCGAGGGCCGCCTTGCGCAGCCCTTTGTCGTTCAGGAGCGCGTCGAGCAGCTCGCCGTTCACAGCGTCGTCCTCGGCTCGCAGTGCGAAGCCCTGGGCCTCTGCGGCGGCGGCGTTGGTGAAGTTGTCGGCGCCCTGCGGCACGATCAGCTGGGGTATCCCGGCGGCGGCCGCCGTCATCATGCTGCCCGCGCCACCGTGGTGAACCACCGCGTCGCAGGCGTTCAGCAACTGGGCCAGCGGCACCCACGGCGTCAGCGGGCGGACGTTCGACGGCAGCTCGCCCAGCGGCGTGAGGTCGGTGTCGCCGACGGCGAGCAGGAACTCCGCGTCGACCGTGGCCGCCTGCTCAGTCAGCCGGCTGAGGAACCGTATGAGGTCCGTCCCCCTCATCACCGTGCCGAGCGTGACGGCGACCCGCGGCCGGTCGCCGCGTGCGGCCAGTTCCGCCGGCACCGGGCCGCCGCCGTTGAACGGGACGTACCTGACCCGCCAGCCCGAACCGTCGCCGCCGAGCGAGGCCGGGACCACGTCGAGGACGGTGCGGTCGGGCGACCCGGTCACCCCGCGGATTTCGTACTCGTCGGCGAGTGTGGCGGCCATCCTTTCGACGATCGGCAGGGCCGCGGACACGCCGAAGTTGTGTACCACGGTCGGAATCCGCAGCAGGGCCGCGACGAGCGGCGCGGCGGCGTGCATCGTCGCGTGCACGAGTACGTCCGGCCGCCAGGCCTCGGCCAGCCGGAGCAGATCGCTGAGCGCAGACCGGCTGTGCTCGGCGTAGCCCGCCACCGCCATGCGCCATGTCTCCTCTTCGGTGCGCTCGCCGGCGACGAAGCTGAGGCCCCGGCCGTTGGCGCGGCGGAAGGCGTCGGTCAGGGTTGATCCGTCGCCCACCTCGACCACGGGAAACCCGGTCGGATTCAGCGCATCGACCGGAGCCTGACCGGCGAACAGGACGTCGTGTCCGGCCGATCGCAGTGCCTGGGCGGTCGGGATCATGGGAAAGATATGACCGGCCCTGACCGGGCCGGTGAACAGGATTCGCACTGCGTGCACTCCTAGCCGAGCATCCCCATCAGTGCACCGCCGGCCGGTGCGGTGGCCGACCGCGCCGTGGCCGTCGCGGAGCTCGCCGTGCCCAGCGGCTTCGGATCGGGCATCTTCTGGCAGACGGCGTCGGCCACGCCGGTGCCGCGCGGTACCGTCCCGTCGGACAGGTAGTTCGCCAGGTACGCGTCCAGGCAGGGGTTCGTGTTGTCCCCTCTCAACGTGATGCTGTGGTTCCCGCCGCCCTGCTCGACCACCAGGCTGGAGCGCTTGAGCAAGCGGTGGATGGCGACGCCGCCCTCGTACGGGGTGGCTCCGTCGTTCGTCGCCTGGAACAGCAGCACCGGCGGCAACTTGGAGTTGGCGACGTTCACCGGCTTGTGCGCCTTCGTGGGCCAGAACGCGCACGGCGCGTTGAACCAGGCATTGCTCCACGTATAGAACGGTGCCTTCTTGTACGTCGCCCAGTTGTCCTTGCGCCACTGGTTCCAGTCACGCGGCCAGGGGGCGTCACCGCACTCGATCGCGGTGTAGATGCTGTAACCGTTGCTGCTGCCGGTCTCCTCCGCGTAGAACTCGTACTCCTTGACCAGGCGGTCGGAGCTCTTGTCGTTCACGTAGGCCGCGAAGGCCCGGGCGAGGTAGGGCCAGGCGTCGTTGCCGTAGCCACCGGCCAGGAAGGTGTTCTCCAGCTCGGAGGCGCCCACCTTGCCCGCCGGGTTCTTGGCGAGTTCCGCACGCATCGCGTACCACTTGGCTTCGATCGCGGCCGGGTCGGTGCCGAGCTTGTACGTGTCGTTGTACTTGGCGATCCACGCCATGAGCGCCTTGAAGCGCTCTTCCATCCCCAAGTCCTGGGCCAAGTTGAAGTCGTACCAGGCCGTGGTGGGGTCGACCATCGAGTCCAAGGCCATGCGCCGCACCCGCTCCGGGAACAGCTTGGCGTAGACCGCGCCCAGGTACGTGCCGCCCGAGTAACCGATGTAGTTGATCTTCTTGGCGCCGAGTGCCTCGCGGATGGCGTCCATGTCCCTGGCGGTGCTGATCGTGCTGATGTACGGCAGCACGTCCCCGTACTTCTTGCCACACTCATCGGCGAAGGACTTGGCGCGCGCGAGGTTGGCCTTCTCGATGGCGGGCGTGCTCGGCAGCGAGTTTGGGAGCACCGGGGCAAAGTAGTCCGGCTTGCAGTCCAGGGAGGGCTCGCTCTGGCCCACCCCGCGCGGGTCGAAACCTATGAAGTCGTACTGGGCCGCGACCTCCTTGGGCAGCCCTTGCGGGAGCTATCCGGCTATCTCCAGTCCGCTGACGCCGGGGCCACCGGAGTTGATCAGCAGCGGGCCCTGGTACTTCTTGGCGGTGTGCGGGGTGCGGGACAGCGCCAGGGTGATCTGCCGCCCGTGCGGCTTGGCGTAGTTGAGCGGCACCTTCACCGACGCGCACTGGAGGTTCGGCAAGTCGTCCATGCCGCAGTTCTTCCAGGTGATCTTCGACGGTTGGACGGTGGTCGCGGAGTGCGATGTGCCGGCGTCGGCGGGAACGGCCGCGAGTGTCCCGGCCAGTACGACGATCGCGCCGCACAGCACGGTTGCGCTTCTTTTCATGAAATTCTTTCAGAACGTGGGGGGTTGCATGAGGCCGGCCGGCACGGAATAACGGCGTCAGCGCGCACAAGAGCAGCGCGACCGCGGTCGAGGCGCACCAGATCGCCGGGCGCCTGGGAGCGCGGGCAGGGGCTGAACCCCGGCGACCCGTCCGACGCCGCCGTACCGAGGGCGACGCGAACGGGTACACCAACATCGAGAGGTACCCGAGGTACCTCGACAAGCTCGCGGGAGGCTGAGGAGGTACCTCCCCACGGCTCTGCCTACGGGCGCAGGAGCAGCTTGCCGCGCGGTCGGCCGGACTCGCTCAGCTCGTTCGCCTTGGCGGCGTCGGCGAGCGGAAAGCTCTGGTCGACACGCACGCGCATGCTGCCGTCGGCGACGAGGCGGGCGTACATGCTGAGCTCCGGCCCGAACCGTCGGCTGTCGGCGGAGAAGGCGATGCCCACCTCGAAGGCCCGGACGTCGGAGATGGTGACGATGCGGTCGGTGGTACCGCCGCGCAGCTCCATGGAGACATCCAGCGCGTCGATGCCGGCGACGTCGTAGACGGCGTCGACGCCCTGCGGGGCGACGGCGCGGACCCGGTCGGCGAGGCCGTCGCCGTACACCACGGGAATCGCGCCGAGAGAGCGCAGGTAGTCGTGGTTGGCCTCGGACGCCGTACCGATCACGGTGACACCGCGGGCCACGGCGAGCTGGACACCGACGGAGCCGACCACACTCGCGGCTCCGTGGATCAGCAGCGTCTCGCCCTGGCCCACCGCGAGCGCACCCAGCACACGGTCGGAGGTCTCGAAGGCCACGGGCAGCGCGGCGGCCGTCTCCCAGTCGAGGCCGGCCGGCTTGAGTGCGAAGTCCGAGGCCAGGGCGTACTCGGCCCAGGCGCCGGTCTCGGTCCAGACCATCACCTCGTCCCCGACCAGGACACCGGTGACGCCCTCCCCCAGCTCGTCGACGATGCCGGCCGCTTCCACGCCGGGGACGGCGGGGAAGTGCTTGGGGGCCATGTGCGGGTTCCAGCCGCGGCGAATCCTGAAGTCGATGGGGTTGACGGCGGCGGTCACGATCTTCACCCGCACCTGCCCGGGGCCGGCGTGCGGCTCCGTCACCTCCGCCAGCCGCAGAACCTCAGGACCGCCGAACTCCTCGTACGTGATCGCCTTCATGCCTGTCACTTCCCGTCGTACTTGTGCATTGGGCCGCCGTGGCGGCGGCCGGTCGTGGACAACACCTCCAGCCTCCGGCTGGGCGGCTCGGCTGCCGCTGTCCTTTCGGACGGTTCACACTGGCCGAAAGGCCGATCCGGTGGGACGGTCGGCCGCTTACGCTGGCGGACATGAACCTGATGGCCGCAGTCGAGCTGATCCGGGCGCCGCTGTCCGAGAACCTGCCACGCCTGTCCGCCACCCTGGCGGAGGCGATTCCGCACCGGATGATCGCCCAGCTGGCCGGCGGCTGCGCGTACTCGCCGTTCCTGGCGCATGGTGAGTTCCCCGGCCGGCCCGGCTCCGTCGTCACCGCCGCCGAGGTGGCCGCGCTGCGGCCGCTGTTGCCGGCGAGGGGAAACTGGCAGGGGCGGGCGCTGATGGCGGGCATGGACCTGCCCGTGCTGGCGCTGGCCAGCGACCTCACCGAGCAGGGCGCGCTGCTGGTCGTCGTACGGACCGAGGACACCCCTGTACCGGAGGAGCACCTGACGCCCGCCCAGTTGCTGTGGGACCTGGTGACCGCGCACCGGGAGGGTCTGCGGTCCGAGGCGCTCCCCGGGTCGCTGGCCGCGTCGCGAGCCGCGTCGGCGGCCCGGGCCGACGCCTTCGCCGAACTCCGCGACACGCACGGGGGCGCGCTGACCGCTCTGCTCGGCGTCCTGCGCGACCGCGCCCTGGACGACACGAACGCCCGTACGCGCGCCGTCGACGTCGCCGTCTCCGCCCTCGCCGAACTGCGCTCCCGGGCCGAACTCGACCAGTCGCTGGCGGACGAGCGGGCCGGGGACGCCTTCGAGCGGCTCGCCGTGTCGCTGCGCCGGATCCTGCACGCCCGCGGCGTACGGCTGGAGGTGAGCCCGCCCGGCGCGGAGGAAGGCACGGACCGGCTGCTGCCCACCGATGTCACCCACACGGCGATTGCCGTGGTCCGAGCCACCGTGCACGCGTCACTGGAGGACCAGGTCCACGTTCCGGACGGTGCCGGAGAGCACCGCATCCACATCGGCTGGAAGGTCGGTGCGGACGCACTGCGCGCCACCGTGCGGGACGACGGACCCGGGACCCTGTCCCGCGGCGCCCTCGACGCCCGCCGCGTCACCGAGCGTCTGGCACCGCTCGGCGGGCGGCTCGACTTGGACTCGGTGCCCGGATGGGGCACGACGGTGACCCTCGAGATCCCTCTCGCATCGTCCAACACACCCCGCCAGGACCCGCTGACCGCGCTCGGCGCACGGGAGCTGGAGGTACTGGGACAGCTGGCCCGGGGTCGGCGCAACCGGGACATCGCGCAGGAACTGCACATCAGCGAGTCGACGGTGAAGTTCCACGTGGCGAAGATCCTCGGCAAACTGGGCGTCGGCTCCCGCGGGGAGGCGGCGGCCCTCGCCCACGAATGGGGCGCCGCATAACCCAAAGAGGCTGTGGCATGAGGATTTTGTATTGTGCCCAGGCCGTAGTCCCCCGTAGTCCCCCTCTACGCCATGGAGTTCGGCAACCACGCCGCCGCGCTGGAGGTCCGGGGGGTCCGGGGGCACCACGTCGTCCAGCTCGGCCTCGGCGAAGCGGACTTCGGCGCACCCGGACCGGCACGGCGTCGAGGTCGAACCGGCCAGGTTCTACGTCATGGCCTGCGGCCACCGCACGATCTTCAGGAGTGCGCACAACCCCTGATGATCACGCGGTGGCCGTACTCGTTCTCCGGACAGGCCCTAATCGGGCAGTGCCGCGAAGTCCGCCGCGAACCTGGACACCTTGGTGTAGACGCCGGGATTGCCCGCCTCAGCGCATCCCTCGCCCCAGGAGACAATGCCCGCCAGGCGCTCATCCTTCCCGTCCGAGATCAGCAGCGGCCCGCCCCCGTCGTGACTGCAGGCGTCGACGCCACCCTCCAGCTTTCCGGCGCAGACCATGTTCGCGGACTTGTAGTCACCCTGGTAGGCGCGCTGGCAGGCGGAGTTCGGGATGACGTCGACGTTCGCTTCCCGCAGTTCGCCCGTCGTTTCCTCCTGGTCTTCCGACGTGGTGCCCCAGCCGATGATGCGGGCCTTGGTACCGGCCTTGTACTTGAAGTCCGACGGGACCATCTTGATGGGCTTGTACGTGCCGGGCAGGGGCTTGGCGAGATGAATTACGGCCATGTCGTTGGTGGGCACGTTGGTGGTCTGGTTCTTTCTGTTCTGCCAGCTGTGGTCGCTGTACCAATTGGGGATCCACCAAGCGTCGGGCTTCAGCTTGACGCCCTGCTTCTCGTCAAGTGCGTTGTCACGGCCGGCGATCACCACCGTGGTGTCCAGTTGCTCCGTATGAGCGGCGCACGCGACGGAGGTGGCTATCTTCGTCGGCGAGATGGCGGTACCGGTGCAGAACTTGTTCCCGTCGTACTGAACCATCACCAGGAACGAGTTCTTCTCGATCCCGGTGGGCTGACCGCCGACGATGGCCTGCGCGGACGTCGCGGCGACGACCGCGGCGGCCGCGACTCCGGCCACCGCAAAACCGATTCTTGCCTTCTTCTTGCTGGACACTGTGCGCTTATGCTTGTACACGGAGCGAAAACACCTCGGAGAAAGGGGAGATTGTGGGGAGAATTTGGCCCGACATGACAGTCTGTCGGCCGCGCCAAGAATATAACCCTTTTCCGACGCCGCTACATCTAACAAATCAGTGACGGAACGGCGGTGACTAATTTGGACCTACCCGGTTTGCCTGTCCGGTTTGCCTGTCCGGTTTATCTATCCGTTTCGCCTAGCCGTTTTGCCTAGCCATTTCGCCTAGCCGTTTTTCCCGCCCGGCAGGAGTGACCGCGGGTGGAACGCACCCGATCCGGCGGCGGGCGTGGGCTGTTCGACGACCGGGTCGAGCCGACCCGGAGCGAGGTTGCGGAGGCGCTGCGGGGCCGCCTGGCCCCGCGATTGGCATACAGGGTAAAAATCCCTCCCCCTCACAGCGCGCTCTTCCGATGCAATGCTTGGTCAGGCACTCAGCATGAAATTCGAGGAGCACTTCGCCATGTCCATAAGGAGCGAACGATGTCCGACTCCCCGAACCTCGCCCTCATCCGCCGGCTGTACGAATCCGGAATGGCCCCGGAAGTGACCAATGAGGTCATGGCCCCCGACCTCGTCTGGGACATCACCCCGGGCTTCCCGAACAGCGGCGTATACCACGGCTGGGCCAGCGCGGCGAAGGACTTCTTCGGCTGGATGATGTCCCACCACGAGTCCTTCGGCGCGGTGCCCGAGGAGTTCTACGCGGA
>NZ_JBFAIR010000082.1:0-17409 GCF_040654815.1 Streptomyces sp. NPDC050619
CCCTCCTCCGCCTTGCAGCTGCACGCACCAGACCCCGCTCACCGGCACTGAACAGCGCTGTCGATTTCCTGCGACCTGATCCAAACGACAGGCCCGAGCGCTTACGACTGGCGCACCGAGAAGCCGTACACCGTCTGAGACCGGAACACCTCGCCCGGCCGCAGCACCGTGCTCGGGAACTTTGGCCGGTTCGGGGAGTCGGGGAAGTGCTGGGTCTCCAGCGCGATGCCGTCGCCGGGCGCGAAGGGCTCGCTCAGGTGGTCGGCGGTGTAGAGCTGGAGGCCGGGCTCGGTGGTCGACACGGTCAGGACCCGGCCGGACGCCGGCTCGTACAGCTCGGCGACCTCCACGGGCGTGTCCGTCACACCCTTGTCGAGCACGAAGTTGTGGTCGTACCCGGCGCCGGTCTTCCGCGCCTGACGGAAGTCGAAGCGCGTGCCCGCGACCTCGTCCAGAACGCCGGTCGGGATCAGGTCCGCGTCAACCGGGGTGAACCGGGAGGCGTCGATCCGCAGTTCGTGCCCGCCCGCGTTCCCGGAGCCGGCGAGGTTGAAATAGCTGTGGTTGGTCGGGTTCACCACGGTCGGCGCGTCCGTGACCGCCTCGTACGCGATCCGCAGCGCCCCGGAGGCGTCCAGCGTGTACGTCGCCGAGATCTCCAGGCGGCCCGGGAAGCCCTCCTCGCCGTCCGCGGCGACCAGGCTCAGGCGTACGCCGTGCTCGACCGGCTCCACGTCCCACACCCGCTGGCCGAAGCCGCGCTCGCCGCCGTGCAGGGAGTTCGGCGGATTGTTGAGCGCGAGCTCGTACGTCCGCCCGTCCAGCGAAAAACGGCCGCCCGCGATCCGGTTCGCGTACCGCCCGATCAACGCGCCGAAATACGGCCCCGGGTGCGTCAGATAGCCGTCCAGGTCCGCGAACCCCAGCACCACGTTCAACCTACGCCCGTCCCGGTCCGGGACCTCCGCCGATTGCACGATCCCGCCGTACGACAGAATCCGTACGCGGACTCCCGCCCGCTCCAGGGTCCAGCGGTGGACCTGGGTGCCGTCGGAAAGTGTGGCGAAGAGTTCGTTCATGTGCGGAACCTTAGGTCACGCCCGTTTCGCCGTGACCGTCCGATACGCGATCTCCGCCAGCCGCGCCTGCCCGTTCACACTGGGGTGGAACCAGTCCCAGTGGCTCAGCTGCTTGGTGCCGAAGCGGAAGTCGTAGACCGCGCCCCCGTCGAAACGGCAGTGGCGGTCCTTGGCGCAGACCTCCTCCAGCACCTCGTTGTAGTCCTCCACGCGCTGCTGCACGGTGTCCCGCCGCTCGGTCGCCGCCGCGTCCAGGGCGTCCGCGTCGCCCAGCATCGAGGGGCAGAGGCCGAGCTTCCACACCTGCTTGCCGAGTAAGTTGGTGCGGCCCTCGGACCACAGCCGCTTCAGGTTCGGCACGCTCGACACATACACCTGGGACTTGGGCAGCGCCTCACGCAGCGTGCTCATCGCGTCCTCGAACGCGGAGCGGAAGTCGGCCACCGACGTCATCGCCGAGGTGCTGGCCCGGCAGGCGTCGTTCGCCCCCACCATCACCGCCACCAACTCCGGCTTCCGCGCCGCCGCCTGGGCCATCTGCCCCGGCAGTTCCGCCATCCGCGCCCCGGTCACCGCGTAGTTCCAACTGCGCTCGGCCGCCCCCGCCTTCCCCAGCAGGCGTACGGCGAGACTGTCGACCTTGGCGCTGCTGCCCGTCGCCCACGACACCTCGGGACAGTCCGACAGGACCGAGCACGCGTCGAAACCACGGGTGATCGAGTCCCCCACGGCGGCGACCGAGCTGGGGCTGCTGTCCCACGCGGGCGTCGGCTTGGGCGAGGGCTTCTGGGCCCCGGTGCCGCTCGGCCCCGGCGAGTCGCCACCGGTGGCGTCACACCCGGCGACACCCAGGACGGCGGCGGCCAGGACGGCGAGAACGGCGCGCGAGCGGTGGATCGGCTTCCGCATCCGGTGATGTTCCCCTCGGTCGACGTGCGATGGCGTGGGCGATCTGATAGCGATCTGGTGGAAAAGGTCGTCTCCCATAACAACGCACGAGGGTTCCCGGCCCCACGGGACGCAACTGATCGCACCCGTACCAGCGTCCTGCCGGGTGAATGGCGGGCGTTTCCCGGCACCTGGAGCGACGGTACGTCACACTCCTTGCGCCGCCGCACGGTAGCCTCGCCATCAACGTGGCTGCCCGGTCGCCGCCGTCAGCCAGTTCGCAAGATGTCCCGCTCTGCCCGGAGGTCCCGGTGACGACACGTGGAGTTCTGTACGTGCACTCCGCGCCGCGCGCGCTGTGCCCGCACGTCGAGTGGGCCGTCGCCGGGGTGCTCGGCGCACGCGTCAACCTCGACTGGATCCGGCAGCCCGCCGCGCCCGGCACCTGGCGCTCGGAGTTCTCCTGGCAGGGCGAGGCGGGCACCGCCTCCAAGCTGGCCTCGGCACTGAGAGGCTGGCACCTTCTGCGCTTCGAGGTCACCGCCGAGCCGTGCGCCAACGCCGAGGGCGAGCGCTACAGCTGCACCCCCGAACTCGGCATCTACCACGCCGTCACCGGCATCCACGGCGACATCCTCATCCCCGAGGACCGCCTGCGCGCGGCCCTGCTGCGCAGCCGGCACGGGGAGACGGACCTGGAGGCCGAGATCTCCAAGCTGCTGGGCAAGCCCTGGGACGACGAACTGGAGCCGTTCCGCTATGCGGGAGAGGGAGCACCGGTGCGCTGGTTGCACCAAGTGGTGTGACCCGCCCTCACCCGCCCCCGGCACATATGAAGGGCCCCCACCAACCGGTGGGGGCCCTTCATATACGTACAGACGTTCCTCAGACCGTCCGGAACGCCAGCACCACGTTGTGCCCGCCGAACCCGAACGAGTCGTTGAGGGCGGCGATACGGCCCTCCACCGGCAGCTTGCGCGCCTCCCCGCGGACGACGTCGGCGTTGGCCTCCGCCTCCGGGTCGAGGTTGTCGACGTTGATGGTCGGCGGGGCGATCCGGTTGTACAGGGCGAGGACCGTCGCCACCGACTCCACACCGCCCGCGCCACCCAGCAGGTGACCGGTCATCGACTTGGTCGCGGAGACCGCCATGTGGTCGGCGTCGTCGCCGAACACCTTGCGCAGCGCCTTCAGCTCGGCCACGTCACCGGCCGGCGTCGAGGTGGCATGCGCGTTGACGTGCATGATCTCGGCCGGGTCCAGGTCGGTCCGCTCCAGCAGGTGCTGCAGGGCGGCCGAGATGCCGCGGCCCTCCGGCTCCGGCTGCACGATGTCGTGACTGTCGGCGGAGATGCCCTGCCCGACCGCCTCGGCGTACACCCGCGCACCGCGCTTGGCGGCGTGCTCGGCGGACTCCAGGACGATCACGCCGGCGCCCTCGCCGAGAACGAAGCCGTCGCGCGCGGTGTCGTAGGGACGCGAGGCGCCCTGCGGGTCGTCGTTGTTCTTGGACATCGCCATCATGTTGCCGAACGCGGCGATGGGCAGCGGGTGGATGGCCGCCTCCGTACCACCGGCGACGACGACGTCGGCGCGGCCGGTGCGGATCATCTCGATGGCGTAGCCGATGGCCTCGGCGCCCGAGGCGCAGGCGGAGACCGGCGTGTGCACGCCTGCCCGCGCTCCCACGGCCAGACCCACGTTCGCGGAGGGGCCGTTCGGCATCAGCATCGGAACGGTGTGCGGGGAAACGCGGCGGACGCCCTTCTCCTTCAGCACGTCGTACTGATCGAGCAGGGTCGTCACGCCGCCGATGCCGGAGGCGATGACCGTACCGAGCCGGTCGGGGTCGACGCTCGTGTCTTCCCCGGCCTTGGCGGTGAACCCGGCATCGGCCCACGCCTCCTGGGCGGCGATCAGCGCGAACTGCGCCGAGCGGTCCAGACGGCGGGCCTGCGGCCGTGGGATGACCTCGGAGGGCTCCACGGCGATCTGCGCGGCGATGCGGACCGCCTGATCGGCGGCCCATTCCTGCTCCAGGGCCTTGACCCCGGAACGTCCGGCGACCAGGCCCTCCCAGGTAGAGGCTGCGTCGCCACCCAGCGGTGTGGTTGCGCCGATACCGGTGACGACCACGGTGCGATTGGTCGAGCTCACGGGAATTCTTTCTCCAACGGATACGAGGATTCAGCGGCGCCACCGCCGGGTGGCGGGGCAGTCAGCCCAGATGATCGGTCGATCAGTCCTGGTTCTTGAGGATGTAGTTGGTCGCGTCACCGACGGTCTTGAGGTTCTTGACGTCCTCGTCGGGGATCTTGACGTCGAAGCGCTCCTCTGCGGCGACGACGACCTCGACCATGGACAGCGAGTCGACGTCCAGGTCGTCGGTGAAGGACTTGTCCAGCTGGACGTCCTCAACCGGGATGCCGGCGATCTCGTTCACGATGTCGGCGAGACCGGCGACGATCTCTTCCTGAGTGGCGGCCATGTCAGGCGCTCCTTCGTAGTAATCCAGAGGGTGTGGCGTCCGCCGCGTCAGCGGCAGGTGTTGCAAATCCCGCACCGGATCGCGAGATCCGGCACGGAGTGCCTAGGGGAGGGTAACGACCGTCGCTGCGTACACGAGACCCGCCCCGAATCCGATGACGAGCGCGGTGTCGCCGCTCTTCGCCTCGCCGGTCGCCAGAAGCCGCTCCATCGCGAGCGGAATCGAGGCGGCCGAGGTGTTGCCGGTGGTGCGCACATCGCGGGCGACCGTGACGTGCCCCGGCAGCTTGAGTGTCTTCACCATCGAGTCGATGATCCGCTCGTTGGCCTGGTGCGGAATGAAGACGTCCAGGTCGCTCGCGCTGATCCCGGCCGCGTCCAGCGCCTGCTGAGCGACCTTCGCCATCTCGAACACGGCCCAGCGGAACACCGCCTGGCCCTCCTGCGCGATGGCGGGGAACTTGCCCGCGCTGTCGTACTCCGTCCACGGCACGGTCTGCTTGATCGTCTCCGACTTGTCGCCCTCGGAGCCCCAGACGGTCGGGCCGATCTCGGGCGTCGCGGACGGGCCCACGACGACCGCGCCGGCCCCGTCGCCGAACAGGAAGGCCGTCGCGCGGTCCTCCAGGTCGGTCAGGTCGGACAGCCGCTCGACACCGATGACGAGTACGTACTCCGCCGAGCCCTCGACGATCATGCCCTTGGCGAGCGTGAGGCCGTAACCGAAGCCCGCGCAGCCCGCCGAGATGTCGAAGGCGGCGGCCTTGTCCGTGCCGAGCTTGTCGGCGATCTCGGTGGCGACGGCCGGGGTCTGCTTGAAGTGCGAGACCGTCGAGACGATCACGCCGCCGATCTGCTCGGCGGTGATCCCGGCGTCCGCGATCGCCTTGCCGGACGCCTCGATGGACATCGCGGCGACGGTCTCCTCGTCGTTCGCCCAGTGCCGCGTCTCGATGCCGGAGCGCGAGCGGATCCACTCGTCGGACGAGTCGATCTTCTCGAGGATCACCTCGTTGGGCACGATCCGGGTGGGGCGGTAGCCGCCCACACCGAGGATGCGCGCGTACGGGGCACCCTTACTGGGCTTGATCTTCGACATTGCTCTCGGGCTCCCTTTCAGGCGCTGTGCTCGGCGATGAGCTCGCGAGCGGCGTCGAGGTCGGCGGGGGTCTTCAGGGCCAGCGTCCGGACGCCGGGCAGTGCGCGCTTGGCGAGGCCGGTCAGTGTGCCGCCCGGGCACACCTCGAGCACGGCGGTGACGCCGAGTTCCTTGAAGGTCTCCATGCACAGGTCCCAGCGGACCGGGTTGGCGACCTGGCCGACCAGCCGCTCGAGGACCTCGGCGCCGGAGGCGACCGGCCTGCCGTCCTTGTTGGAGACGTAGGCGACCTTCGGGTCGGCGGGTGCGAGGGCCGCGGCGGCCTTCGCCAGCGTGTCGACCGCGGGCGCCATGTGCGAGGTGTGGAAGGCGCCGGCCACCTTCAGCGCGACGACCTTGCGCACGCCCTCGGGCTTGTCCTCGTTCAGCGCGGCCAGTTGCTCCAGCGTGCCGGCGGCCACGATCTGGCCCGCGCCGTTCACGTTCGCCGGGGTCAGGCCCAGCTTCTCCAGGTGCGCGACGGTCACCTCGGGGTCGCCGCCGAGCAGCGCCGCCATGCCGGTCTCGGTGATGGTGGCGGCCTCGGCCATGGCCAGGCCCCGGGTGCGGACGAGGGTGAGTGCGGCGGTGTCGTCCAGGACGCCCGCGAAGGTCGCGGCGGTGATCTCGCCGACGCTGTGACCGGCGACGGCGCCGGGTGCGATGTCACCCATGTCACCCAGTGCCGAGGCGGAGAGGATTCCGGCGGCCACGAGCAGCGGCTGAGCCACGGCGGTGTCGCGAATGGCGTCCGCGTCGGCCTGCGTGCCGTAGTGGGCGAGGTCCAGTCCGATGGTGTCCGACCACGCGGCGACGCGGTCCGCGGCACCGGGCAGGTCGAGCCAGGGGGTCAGGAATCCGGGCGTCTGGGCGCCTTGGCCGGGAGCGACGAGTACGAGCACTCTCACACTCTCTCTTGGGGACGGCCACGGCCGCCCGTGGGGACAGGGACGAAGAACAGGAGGGGGTTTTGTAGGCCTCCGACAAAAGCCTAGGTTGGGAGATCGCCGTCGGCCAGACGCCCCAGGATCAGCGCGATCCGCAATGTGAACGCCGATCGCACATCTGAAGGTGACCATCCGGTGACGTCAGTCACACGTCGAAGCCGGTAGCGCACGGTGTTGGGATGGACAAAGAGCATACGCGCCGCGCCCTCGAGACTGCTCGCCTGCTCAAGATAGACGGAGAGTGTCTCCAGGAGCGCGGACCCGGCCTCCTCCAGCGGTCTGTAGATCTCCTCCACCAACTGCTCGCGCGCGCCCGGGTCACCGGCGATCGCGCGCTCCGGCAGCAGATCGTCCGCCAGTACCGGCCGCGGGGCGTCCTGCCAGGCAGAACCCGCCTTGAGCCCGGCCGCGGCGGCCTGCGCGGACCGGGTCGCGGCGAGCAGGTCGGGCACCACGGGCCCCGCCACCACCGGCCCGGCCGCGAACGGCCCGATCAGCGACTTGGCGACCGCGAGCGGGTTGTCGCTGCCGCCCGCGATGACGACGAGCCGGTCCCCGAGCACCCCGGTGAGCACCTGCAGCTTGGCGTGCCGGGCGGCCCGCCGGATGGCCTCGACGGTCAACTCGGAGTCACCGTCGGGCGCTGTCCCCAACACCACGCACACATGCTCGGGCGAGCTCCAGCCGAGGGCGGCGGCCCGGGAGAGCGCCCCCTCGTCGGCCTCGCCGCTGAGCACGGCGTTCACGACGAGCGACTCCAGCCGCGCGTCCCAGGCACCCCGTGCCTCGGCGGCCTGGGCGTACACCTGGGCGGTGGCGAAGGCGATCTCCCGGGCGTAGACGAGCAGGGCCTCGCGCAGCACGCCTTCGTCGCCGGGAGCCGCGACCTCGTCGATCGCGCTCTCCATGACCTCGATGGTGGTGCGCACCATCTCGACGGTCTGCCGCAGTGTGATGGCCCTGGTCAGCTCGCGCGGCGCGGTGCCGAAGACATCGGTGGAGATGGCCTGCGGCGCTTCGGGATGCCGGAACCACTCGGTGAAGGCGGCGATACCGGCCTGGGCGACGAGCCCGATCCAGGAACGGTTCTCCGGGGGCATGGCCCGATACCACGGCAGCGTCTCGTCCATGCGCGCGATGGCCTGGGCGGCGAGACTGCCGGACGACTTCTCCAGCCGCTTCAGGGTCGCGGTGTGCGCGTGGGTGTCGGGCGCTGGGAGGCCGTGGCGGCGGGATACGGGTTCGGGCACGGGACAAGACTGCCTTATCCGGACGGGAGAGCGCGTCGCCGGGGGCAGGGTGAGGGCTACGGTGGTGCTGTGATGGACGTACGGCGCGCGACGGAGCGCTACCGAGGCGGCGACCCGGCGGCCGGAATCGAGTCGCTGCACGCCTTCTCCTTCGGCCCGCACTACGCCCCCGACAACCTCCGCTTCGGCGCGCTGATCGCCTGCAACGAGGAGCGCCTCGTCCCCGGCGCCGGGTTCGACGAGCACCCGCACAGCCACACCGAGATCGTCACCTGGGTGGTCGAGGGCGAACTGACCCACCGCGACTCGGTCGGCCATGTGTCGGTCGTGCGGGCGGGGGACGTGCAGCGGCTCAGCGCAGCGGGCGGTATCCGGCATACCGAACGTAACGACGCGGACATGCCGTTGGTGTTCGTCCAGATGTGGCTCGCCCCGCTGAAGCCGGGCGGTGACCCCGCGTACGAGATCGTCCACGGCATCGCCGACTCCACGCCGTACGCGATCCCTGAGGCGGGCGCGATGCTGCACGTACGGCGGCTTGCGGCGGGGGAGCGGACGGCGGTGCCGGACGGGGCGTATGTGTATGTGCACGTGGTGCGAGGCGAAGTGATGCTGGACGGCGCGGTGCTGGGAGCGGGCGACGCGGCCCGCGTCACGGACGCCAAGGGTCTGGAGGCGGCGGGGGCGACGGAGACGGAGCTGCTGCTGTGGGAGATGGCGGGGCTTACGAGCCCGTCCGGCGCTTGAGGACGAGGCCCGTTCAGGGCCGAAGCGGGGGTTTGGGGGCGGCAGCCCCCAGGGACGGGACGGGTAGGGGCGGCGGGGGCGAGAAAACCCGGCCTCAGCCCCGCAACTCCGCCAGCACCGCGTCCGTGAACGCCGGCCACACCTCGACCGCCCACGGCCCGAACGCACGGTCGGTCAGCGCGACGCAGGCGACCCCCGCATCCGGGTCGATCCACACGAACGTCCCGGACTGCCCGAAATGCCCGAAGGTACGCGGCGAGGACGACGACCCCGTCCAGTGCGGCGACTTGGAGTCACGGATCTCGAAACCGAGCCCCCAGTCGTTGGGATTCTGGTGGCCGTACCCCGGCACGACACCCTTTGTTCCCGGGTACTGGACCGTCATCGCCTCGGCGACCGTCCGCGGGTCGAGCAGCCGCGGCGCCTGGACCTCGGCCGCGAACCGCAGGAGATCCTCCACCGTCGACACGCCGTCCTTCGCGGGCGAGCCCTCCAGCGAGGTCGATGTCATCCCCAACGGCTCCAGCACCGCCTGCCGCAGATACTCGGCGAACGGGATCTCGGCCGCCTTCGCGATGTGGTCCCCGAGCTGCTCGAACCCGGCGTTGGAGTACAGCCGCCGCTCCCCGGGCGGGGCCGTCACCCGGTGCTCGTCGAAGGCCAGCCCCGAGGTGTGCGCGAGCAGATGACGCACCGTCGACCCGGGCGGCCCGGCCGGCTCGTCGAGTTCGATCGCCCCCTCCTCGTACGCGACGAGGGCGGCGTAGGCGGCGAGCGGCTTGGTGACCGAGGCCAGCGGAAAGCGCCGCCCGACCGGGCCGTGACTCCCGAGGACGGTCCCGTCGGCACGCACCACACCCGCCGCGGCGGTGGGAACCGGCCAGTTTTCGATCAACGCGAGGCTCTGCAAGGGCATGCTGCCGAGCCTAAGCGGCTCATAGCACCAGCCGCATCGAGGGGTCCGGCTTGTGCGCGAAGCCGAGCGACGCGTACAGCGGCACGGCCTCGGCGGACGCGTGGAGGTCGATCTTGCAGGCGCCCTGCTCGCGGAACCACTGGAGCAGCTCCTCCATGCAGGCACGCGCGTACCCGCGCCGCCGGACCTCCGGATCCGTCGCAACGCTGAAGACGTACCCGTCCCGCCCGCGCGGATTGCCGGCCCGCCCGATCCGGTACTCCAGCGTCCCCGCCACCAGCGCCGCGAGCGTCCCCGGCCGCTCCGGATGGTCGACGACGAACGCCGCGAAGTCCCCCTCGGCCTCGGCGAGCCGGGCACGTAGCATCGGCAGCGACGCGGCATGCCAGTCCGTGGACGGGTCGGGATCAGCCATCGAATCGATCATCACCTGGCGCAGACGCAGCACTTCCTCCGCGTCCTCGGTCGTGGCACGGCGTACGAGACTCATGCCCCGCAGGCTAGCCAGCCCGCCTGTGCGGCGTCCCGCCGATTTCTTACCGGTTCCGCTTGCTTGGAGTGCACTCCAAGGCCATAGCGTTGAGGTCATGACGGTGATGGAGACCACGGGTACCACCGACAGCTGTGCCGCCCCGGCGTACCAACCCGGCCGACGTCCGGACGGCCAGGACAGCTACACGATCAGCGAGGTCGTCGGGATCACCGGCCTGACCGCGCACACCCTGCGCTGGTACGAGCGCATCGGCCTGATGCCCCACATAGACCGCTCGCACACCGGCCAGCGCCGCTACAGCAACCGCGACCTCGACTGGCTCGACCTCGTCGGCAAGCTCCGGCTGACCGGCATGCCGGTCGCGGACATGGTGCGGTACGCGGAGCTGGTGCGCGAGGGCGACCACACCTACGGCGACCGCTTCGAGCTGCTGAAGGCGACCCGTCAGGACGTCCTGACCCGGATCGCCGAACTCCAGGACACGCTCGCGGTCCTCGACCGGAAGATCAATTTCTACGCGGACGCCGGGCGGGCCCTGGCGTCGGAGAGGTCCTGATGACCAACGGCAAGATCCCCGCGGCACGACTCGGCAACGGCGCCCCCGAGGTCGGCGCGCAGGGCCTCGGCTGCATGGGCATGAGCTTCGCGTACGGCCCCACGGACGCGGGGGAGGCCCGGGCCACCCTGGAACGGGCACTGGAACTCGGCGTGACCCTGTACGACACGGCGGACGCGTACGGCGCGGGCGAGAACGAGAAGTTCCTCTCCCCCTTCTTCAAGGCGCACCGCGACGACGTCGTGATCGCCACCAAGTTCGCCCTGGCGATCCCGCCGGACGACCCGACCCGGCGGATCATCCGCAACGACGCGCCGTACATCCGCCAGGCCGTCGAGGCGAGCCTGAAGCGCCTGGACGTCGACGTCATCGACCTCTACTACATGCACCGCCGGGACGTGAACGTCCCCATCGAGGACACCGTCGGCGTGATGGCCGAGCTGGTGCGCGAGGGCAAGGTCAAGCACCTGGGCCTGAGCGAGGTCACGGGCGCGGAGCTGCGGGCCGCGCAGGCCGTGCACCCGATCGCCGCCGTGCAGTCGGAGTGGTCGCTGTTCAGCCGGGACATCGAGGCGCAGGTGGTGCCGGCGGCCCGCGAGCTGGGCGTGGCCCTCGTGCCGTACTCGCCCCTCGGCCGAGGCTTCCTCACGGGCACCTTCGCCGACGCCGAGACGGACCTGACTGCCGACGACTTCCGCCGCCAGCAGCCCCGCTTCACCGGCGCCAACGCGGCCGCCAACGTGGCCCTGCTGGAACCCGTGCGCACGGTGGCCGAGGCCCACGGCGCCTCACTCGGCCAGATCGCCCTGGCGTGGGTCCAGCAGCAGGCGGCGGTACACGGCCTGCCGGTCATCCCGATCCCGGGCACACGCAAGGTGAGCCGGATCGAGGAGAACACGGCGGCGACGGGGATCACCCTGACGGAGACCGAACTGTCCCTGCTGGAGCCGATCGCCTCAGAGGTGGCGGGAGACCGGTACGCGGATATGACGTTCGTTTCTGCCGGACGCGAATAGCCAGAGCTCCGCCGGCTAGAGCTCCGCCGGCTAGAGCTCCGCCAGCCAGAGCTCCGCCAGTTAGAGCTCCGCCAGCAACTCCGCCTTCTTCACCGAGAACTCCTCATCCGTCACCAGTCCCGCCTGATGCAGCTCCCCCAGGTGACGAATCCGCTCGGCGATGTCGGCCGGGTCACGCCGCGGTGCCGCCACCGGCACCGCGGCGACCGGCCCGCTGGCGCGAGCAGCCGCCAGCACCGCCGCCGCGAACGGCAACGACTCGTGCACCGGCCCGTACCCCAGCCCGAACACAACAGCCGCCGGATCCTGGTCGGCCTGCACGGCCGGCTCGGTCCCCTCGCGTCGCAGTAACCGCAGATGTCCCTCGAAGACCTCGGGGGAGCGCCACTCGACCCCGCTCAGGTCGGCGACCGGGAAACTCTGGTCGCCGGCCTTCCACTTGGCGGACGAGGCCCCCGTCCAGAACCACCGGAAGTGGACGGTCCTGCCGTCGAAGGACGCCTTCCCGTCGTACGCCTTGAACTGGAGCGGCACTTCGGGAGCCGGCACCAGAAACCGCTCGGCCGGCCCGTCCTGCTTGAGCTGCGCACGCAACTCGTCGGCGTAGTACTCGGCGAGTGTCTCGCGCTCCGCCGGCAGCACCAGCCGGTACGGATCGGAGTTCTCCTTGAGCTGCCCCGCGGCCGCCTCCATCAGCGGATCGGCGCCGGGCCTCGGCTCGGCGCGCAGCACCACGGTCCCGCGTCTGCCCGGGGCGAGCGTCACTCCGGAGATCGCCGCCAGCGGGACACGGCGCTCGCCGAGCGCCGGGAAGAGCTTGGGTGTTCGAATGCCCCGTTCGTAGCGGATGAGCACGGAGTCGGACTCGAACTCCCAGGCGGCATGAAATCCGGCCAGTACGTCACCCATGCGGCTCATCGTATGCGGCACGAGCTCCTTCGTCCCCTCCCCGCGCAAACCGCAGTTTCTGCGCCTCTACGCGCGTCCGGCCGTCACCGTGTCGGACAAACCCGCCCGGCACGCCTTGTCATCTCCCGCGCAGTCCACCGAGCGGTATGCGCCAATGCCGATCTCGGCGAAGTTCAGGAGGCTCTTCGTACCCGGGGCGAAATAGCCGCTGTGGCCCTCCGCGCCCTGTGACGACAGCACGCGGGCGCCGAATCCGGCGGACATCGGGTCGGCCCCGTGACCGAACCCTCCGACCTCCATGTACGGCACGTCCTGGACCCAGTCGTCGGTGTCCCGCATCGCCCACACGTTCGCGGAGGTGTGCAGGTGGGAGGCCTTGGCGGCGCGCATACCGGGGCTGCCGGCCACCGCGATGTCGGTCACCCGGTCCGGCAGCGTGCGCGCGGCGAGCCCGCACAGTACGGAGCCGTAGCTGTGGCAGAACAGCGAGACGGGCGCGACGCCGGGCAGGCCGCGCACCAGCGAGTTCAGCCGGACGGCGCCGTCGGCCGCGCGCATCGCGGTGGCCGAGTCGATGCCGAGTCCGCTGGGGGTGGTGTAGTCGGCCCAGGCGATGACGGCCGTCCGCGTCGCCGGGCTCGCCGCGCGCTCGGCCTTGTACAGGGCCTTGGCCATGCCGACGGGCGCCGAGTACTGGCGGCTGGTGCGCTGGAAGTTCAGCAGGTCGGTGTCGACGCCGGGGATGACGACCGAGACCCGCTCGGCCTTGGTCAGGCTCCCGAAGACCTCGGCGATCCGGCCGGTGCCGTCGGGGTCGAAGGCGAGGATGTGGCGGCCCTTGCTCATCAGCGACTCGTAGCGCTCCATACGGCGGCCCGCGTCCTGTTGCCCGGCGGGCGAGAGGCGGCTGTCGTGCATGCGTTTGCGCTCGACCTTGCGGGCCTCGTCGAGCGCGATGTGGTTGGCGCGGTAGCGCAGCTCGACCGGGGCGCCGTTCATGTTGCCGACCGCCAGCGGAAAGCGCCCGGCGAGGGCGGTGCGTTCCTGGACGGTGAGCGAGGCGAAGAACCGGGCGAGGCGAGCGGGGGCCGAGTCCGGGTCGGGCAGCCGGTGTCCGGCGACGTGGCCGTGCTCCCACTCGGAGAGCGAGGCCTGGAGCGCCGTGGTGCTCCGCTGGGTGCGCAGAGCGGTCCACCCGGTGGTCGCCAGCATCACGAACACGACGGCCAACGCGAGCAGTGCGCGCCAGACGTTCAGTTGGGGGGAGGTGTCGAAGGAAGTCACTGAAAGGACACACTAGGAGAACGAGAGGGTCTCGCGTTAATCAAGTGGCGTGAATCACGTTTGGACATAGTGGGATAAATAGAGCGTTGTGGCGATGGGTTCAGGCCGTTCGCCAGTTTCCCGCCAACGCCGGTCCCACCAGTTCGAGGTGCGAGGCCGTCAACTCGCGGATGGACTCGAGGCTGAAGTCGTCGCCCGTGCTCCACTGCCGTTCCGTCACCCGGATCACCCCGCCGAAGACGGCCACCATGAGGCGCGGGCGGGGATCGGCGTCCATGTCGAGCCCCTCGCGCTCGGCGAGCAGGCGGGCGACCCGCTCCTCCGACTTCGCCGAGCGCCACAGATGGGCGGCGAGCAGGACGGGAGTCGACTCGACCACCCGGTACATGCGCAGATAGACCTCGACCGGGACGATCGACTCGATGGCCTCGGTGATGGTGTCCCAGCCCTCCAGTACCGCTTGGCGCAGCGCCTCCAGCGGTGCCTCGTGGGCCGGGCGCGTCCGCAGCGCCTCGATGAAGCGGGTCTCGGCGATCTCCTGAAGGGCGAGGGCGGCCTCCTCCTTGTTCGCGAAGTAGCGGAAGAAGGTGCGCTGCGAGACCTCGACGGCGTCCGCGATGTCGTCGACGGTGGTCTGCTCGTATCCGCGGGTGGTGAACAGTTCGAGGGCCGCCCGCAGTAGCGCGTCCCGGGTGCGCTGTTTCTTCAGCGCGCGCAGTCCCGGCCGTGTCGCCGTGTCCATGGGTCTCTCCTGGCCTCTCCTGTGAACCGTCCGATTGGCTCAGGCTATGACTGAGTGTCGTGACAGTTGCCGACTTGTGAATTGATTTGTCAATTGTCAGTGGCTGACATTAGCCTCGACGCATGACTAGTCAGACCATCGACACGACGGGGTCGGGGGACAAGACACCAACACCCCCGTCGGACCGGACGCCGGCCGCCGGCCTGCGCGGCCACCCCTGGTTCACCCTCATAACCGTGGCGGTCGGGGTCATGATGGTGGCGCTGGACGGCACCATCGTGGCCATCGCCAACCCCGCCATCCAAAAAGACCTGAACGCCAGCTTCGCCGACGTCCAGTGGATCACCAACGGCTACTTCCTCGCCCTCGCGGTCTGCCTGATCACCGCGGGCAAGCTCGGTGACCGCTTCGGGCACCGGCAGACCTTCCTGATCGGTGTGCTCGGCTTCGCGGCTGCCTCCGGCGCCATCGGGATGTCCAGCAGCATCGCGCTGGTCGTCACCTTCCGCGTCCTCCAGGGCCTGTTCGGCGCGCTGCTGATGCCCGCCGCGCTGGGCCTGCTGCGCGCGACCTTCCCCGCCGAGAAGCTCAACATGGCCATCGGCATCTGGGGCATGGTCATCGGCGCCTCCACCGCGGGCGGCCCGATCCTCGGCGGTGTCCTGGTCGAGCACGTCAACTGGCAGTCGGTGTTCTTCATCAATGTGCCGGTCGGCATCCTCGCCGTCGTCCTCGGCGTGTGGATCCTGCTCGACCACCGCGCGGAGAACGCCCCGCGCTCCTTCGACGTCCTGGGCATCGCCCTGCTGTCGGCCGCCATGTTCTGCCTGGTCTGGGCGCTCATCAAGGCTCCCGACTGGACCTGGGGCGGCGGCAGGACATGGACCTTCCTCGTCGCGTCCGTCGTCGGCTTCGCCCTCTTCGCCTTCTGGGAGACGAAGGTGAAGGAGCCGTTGATTCCGCTGGCACTGTTCCGTTCGGTCCCGCTCGCGGCGGGTGTCGTCCTGATGGTTCTGATGGCCATCGCCTTCATGGGCGGCCTCTTCTTCGTCACCTTCTATCTCCAGAACGTGCACGGTATGAGCCCGATCGACGCCGGTCTGCACCTGCTCCCGCTCACCGGGATGATGATCGTCGGCTCGCCGCTGGCGGGCGCCATGATCACCAAGGTGGGTCCGCGCATCCCGCTGGCCGGCGGCATGGCGGCCGTCGTGATCGCCATGTTCGGCATGTCCACGCTGGAGACGGACACGGGCAGCGGCCTCATGTCCCTCTGGTTCGCTCTGCTGGGCGTAGGCCTCGCGCCCGTCATGGTCGGCGCGACCGAGGTCATCGTCGGCAACGCCCCGATGGAACTCTCCGGTGTCGCCGGCGGTCTCCAGCAGGCCGCGATGCAGATCGGCGGCAGCCTCGGTACGGCCGTCCTCGGCGCCGTGATGGCCTCCAAGGTCGACAGCGATCTCGCGGGCAACTGGAAGGACGCGGGGCTTCCGCAACTCTCCCCGGCCCAGCTGGACCAGGCTTCGGAGGCTGTCCAGGTCGGTGTGGCACCGGTCGCCAAGGGCACGCCGGAGGCGGTCGTCACGAAGATCGCCGATGTCGCGCACGAGACCTTCATCTCCGGGATGAGCCTGGCGTCCCTGGTCGCCGCCGGAGTCGCCGTCGTCGCCGTCCTGGTCGCGCTGCTCACCAAGCGCGGCGAGAACGCGGAGGCGGGCGCGGGCGCTGCACACATCTGAGGGGCGCGCGAAGCCATCGAGGACGAGGGGGCTAAGTCCTGGAGGGATACGCGGAGTTCACCTATCAGGGTGACAACGCTAAAGATTCCTCCCGCCCGGTACGCCCCACGGGTCACAGTGGGTCAGTCCTCCTTACGGCATGTTCCCCAGGCAAGTTCGGGGACCCGTACGACGTGGAGGGCGTCCGGATCTGCGGCGCGCTGCCGGAGGGGGGCGGCGCGCCGGCAGTCCGGAGGGTTAGGAACCACAGCGGGGGTACTCGCATCGTCGAACCCGAAACGAACCCAACCAACCAAGGGGTTCAGGGAGTTGATGATGGCGGGCTTCGGACACGGAACGCGCAGGTACCCCCGCTCACGTGGCCGGACGTGGTCCCGGAGCGGGCCGGATCGCGCGACGCTCGGAATCATCGGAGTCATCTGCGCGATCGCGGGATTCTTCGTGCTGGGGATCATCCTCGGCCCCGTCGCGGTCGTCTGCGGCTGGCTCGCCATGGGCCGCAGCTGGGCGGGCAGCCGCCCCGTCCCGGCCTTGGTCGCCCTCGTACTGGGCGCCATCGACACGCTCCTGGCGGTCATCTGGATCGCCGGAGCGGCCACCCCGGGCAACGGCATGTTCTGACCCGGGGGGAGTGAGGGAAGGGCCCCCGGTGGGACGACCGGGGGCCCGCCTTCACGCACCGGGGCCGGTCACCGTCCCACCGACTGCTCCCGCAATGACGCCGACTGCTCCCGCAATGAGACTACTTCGGCTTGCAGCGCCCTTATCTTCGATGTTCGCGGTCACCACACCCAGCAGCGCGATCCCGGAGAGCATCAGTCCGACGGCGATCACCCGCCCCAGTCCGGTGGTCGGCGCGTGGTCCCCGTACCCCACGGTCGTCATCGTCGTGAACGACCACCACACCGCGTCACCCAGCGTCCGGATGTTCCCATCGGGCGACTCCCGCTCCACCGACAGCACCGCCAGCTGGTCCATCCAGTGCGTCCGTACGAAGCGCACGCGATCGTGCGCCAGCCACAGCCAACGAGGGCCGTTGGGTGCGCTGTTCCCAACGGACCTGCGCCGATTGTTGCTTCAGGAGCGCATCGTAAGGAACACCGGTGCGGCCCCCGCGCCCCAAAGGGGCGCGGGGGGCCCAACGAAAATCGGCTACCCCCCGTGGGGGCGACCACCCCCCACCCGCCCCCCCCTATTTAAACCCACATGCCGCGGAGC
>NZ_JBFAIR010000083.1:0-17191 GCF_040654815.1 Streptomyces sp. NPDC050619
CCGGCGAGGGTGCGAGTGAAGCCCAAGGTGGCGGCCTTCGCGGCGACGTACAGGGTGCGCCGAGGCGCTCGCGGGTCCGTGAAGCCGGCGCTGAAGGCGAGCAGCGAGGCGACGGTGACGATCGCGCCTTCGCCTGCCGCGAGCATTCCGGGAAGTGCGGCGTGGACCAGCCGGACGGGGGCGACGGCGTTGAGGGTGAGCAGGCGATCGATGTCGGCCGACTCGACATCGGTGAGCGGGGCGTAGCCGCCGGCGCCGGCGTTGCTGATCAGCACGCGTACGTCACCGGCGGCCAGGCGGTCGGTGACAGCGGCGATGCCGTCGTGGGTCATGAGGTCGGCGGGCAGCACCTCGACGGCTGCCCCCTGGGCGCGGAGTTCCTCGGCGAGGTCGGCGAGCCGGTCGGCGCGTCGCGCCACCAGCACGAGGTCGTGGTCGTCCGCCAGGAGACGGGCGTAGGCGGCGCCGATGCCGGACGAGGCGCCAGTGATCAGAGCGATGATGCGAGTCATGGGTGCAGTGTTGTTCAAACGCTGGGCAACTGTCAAACGCTTGATAGTAATGAAGTGCCGTATCCTTCTCGCGTGACACGAAACAACGAGGAGCCCGTCGCTCCCGACGCACTTGACCGGGTGACCTGGGCGTTGCGCCGCGCGGAACTGGCGGTGCAAACGCTCAAGGAGCAGCGGCTGCGCCCGCTGGGCCTGGCGGCAGCGCACTACACGCTCCTGATCTCAGTGCACTCCGAGCCGGGGCTGACCGGCGCCGAGCTGGCCCGCCGCCTCAACGTGACTCCCCAGGCCATCGCCTCGCTGGTAGCGCGGCTGGAGAGCCGCGGACAGCTGGAGAGACGCGAGCATCCGCGCCACCGGCACATCCAGGAGCTGCACGTCACCGACACCGGGCGGGAGGTGCTGCGCGCGGCCGACGAAGTGATCTCCGGCATCGAGCGGCAGATCACCGAGGGTCTCGGCTCGGAGACGGCACAGTTGCGGGCGCTGCTCGATCAAGTGGCCAAGGCGGTCCGCGAGGTCTGAGCCCGCAGTAACGTCGTATTCTCGCGACGTGAAACAGGATGACGAGCGGCCGATCGCTGCCAATGCACTGGACCGGGTGACCTGGGCACTGCGGCGGGCGGAGTGGGCAGTGCAGGCCCGCAAGGATCAGCGGCTACGACCGTTGGGCATCGCGGCCGCGCAGTACACCCTGCTGATCAACGTCCATACCCATCCCGGCCTGACCGGCGCGGAATTGGCCCGCCGCCTGAACGTCACGCCGCAAGCAGTGGCCTCCCAGGTGGCCCGCCTCGATGAGCGGGGCCACCTGGAACGCCGACCGCATCCGCGCCACGGCCATGTGCAGGAACTTCACCTCACCGACGCGGGCCGCGACTCCCTGCGCGAGGCCGATGCCGTGATCGTGGAAATGGAACAGCGGATCGCCGAGAAGCTCGGTCCCAAGAAAGCCGCGCAGCTGAGGGCACTCCTCGATGAGGTGGCTGACGTGGTCCGGGAGACTTGACCGGTCCCGTTCCGGAGGGAAAGCGGGTCCGTGACCGCGGATGTCATTCCGGTGTCGAACGATCACCGCCCGTGCTGACCACGCTTGCAGCGGCGCGTTCCCCCTGTCCGAAGGAGTACCGGTGGGCTTCCCCACACTCGATCCCCTCGACCTCCGGATACTGCAAGCGCTGCAGCTCGACGGGCGCGCCCCGTTCAGCAGTATCGCCGCGGTACTCGGAGTCTCCGACCAGACCGTCGCCCGGCGGTACCGACGGCTGCGCAACACCGTCAACGTGCGGGTGCTCGGCATGACGGACGACAACCGCCTCGGCCGCCAGAGCTGGATCGTACGAATGCACTGCACGCCGGACGTGGCGGAACAGCTCGCGGACGCACTCGCCAAACGCCCGGACACTCTCTACGTGAATCTCATCTCCGGTGGCACCGAGATCGTCTGCGGCATGAAACCACGCAGCCGAAAGGAGCGGGACGATCTGCTCTTCGACCGGCTCCAACGCACCCGGCAGATCTCCACGGTGACCGTCCACTGCCTGCTGCACTCCTTCTACGGCGGATCCCTCGGCTGGCTGAACAAGTCCAACGCGCTCACCCCCGACCAGGAAGCCGCTCTGCGTGTGCCGGCTCCGGTGCCGCTCGATGCCCCCGTCACTCTGGACGCGGCCGACGAGTCGCTGCTCGCGATGCTCCGCCGCGACGGCAGGGCCACCCTCACGGAGCTTCAGAAGGCCACCGACCAGTCGGAGTCCGCGGTCAAACGGCGGCTCGAGACGCTGCGCTCCACCGGCGTGTTGTACTTCGACGTGCAGCACGACCACGAACCTCTCGGCCAGGGCGTCAACGCCATGCTCTGGCTCACCGTGGCGCCCCGCGCGCTCGCCGACGTCGGCCGCAGCCTCGCCACACACCCGGAGGTGCATTTCGCGTCCGCCACCACCGGCCAGGCAAACATCGTCGTCTCCGTCCACTTCCGGAGCCCCCACGAGCTGTACACCTATCTGAGCGAGAAGATCGGTGCTCTCGACGGCATACAAGCGGTGGAGTCGGCTCTCGTCCTGCGCCAGGTCAAGCAGCTCAGCTACGAACCGAACCGCTGACCGCAGACCGCAGACCGCAGACCGCAGACCGCAGACGACGATCGCGTCGAGGTCGGCGTGTCGTGGTCCGGGACCCGAGGGGATGTGGGTCCCGGACCACGCGCGGGCGCCCTCCGTCCCCACGGACGCGCCCCATACCGGTCCCGGCCGCTCCATGCCCCTGGGCACGATCCGGTCCGGTACGTCCTGCTGTCCTTATCGCAAAAGGGCTGCTGACCGGGTGGCCGGCTCAGCTCTCCGGATGAGCCAGTTCCAGGTCGAGCTCACGTCCCGGCCCGTCCACGGCTATCGGCGCGGCAACCGGCGGATAACCGCCCGCGATCACCGAGTAGTCGCCCGCGTCCAGGTCGGTGAAGGCATATCCGCCGTCCGGCCCGGTGGTCGCCGTGTCGATCACGTTGCCCGCCTTGTCCACGAGCGTGACCCGCGCGTCGGTCAGCGGCAGGTGGTCGGCGCCCGCCCGCACTGTGCCCCGAAGTACTGCCCCCGGCCACAACGCCACGTCCAGACGGGCGAGTCGAGGTCCGAACACCCGCACGGGGAGAGCGGCAGGCCGGAATCCGGCCGCGTTCACGACCACCGTGACTTCGCCCTGTGGCAGCTCGCCGAACGCGAACGCACCTGCCGCGTCGGTCGTTTCAGCGGCCAGTGCCGCGCCCCGCGCATCCGTCACCGCCACCATCGCACCCTGCACGGGCGCGCCGTCTCCGGCGGTGACCACCGTGCCGACCAGCCCACTGTTCGCGGACAGCAGGACGTCGTGGGACAGCGGCTCCTCACCCACCACCACGGTCGACGCCTGCGGCTGGTGGCCCTCCGCCGCCGCGATCAGAACGTACGATCCCGCGCTCGGCGCGTCCAGACGGTAACGCCCTCCGGAATGCGCCACGGCCCGGCCCAGCTGTCGCCCGCCCAGTGAGATCAGCGTCAACGTGGCTCCCTCGACGGCCTCTTCCTCCGTCGTCCCGAGTATCCGGCCGTACAGGGCGGGACCCCCTCCACCGTCAGGGACGAACGTGTCGCCCCCGGTTGCGGAGCCGACCACGCCCAGCCGCTGCCCGGGCTCGCCCGACCGACCCCGAGCGTGGGCGCCGACCAGCACCGGCTCCGGCTCGAACTCGACGGGCTCGGCGTCCTCGAGTGCCAGATCCGCGGAGCCGGCGACAGGTGTACTTGTGCGCTGCGGAGTCCGCAGCAGTACCGCGCCGACGAGTGCGGCAACCAGGGCCAGGCAGGCGGCCACGATCAGGCACAGGTAGAGGCCGTCGAGGAAGGCCTCACCCAACGCGCCCATGGCCCGGCCGGTGTTCTGGCCGAGGTTCATGCGGGCCGCCGCTCCCAGGCCGCCGGCGTCCACGGCGTCGCTGATCCGCTGGGCCACGGGCCCGGTGACGCCTACGTCGCGCAGGTGGCCGGGCAGGGTGTCGGCGCTCTTCGTCGTCAGCAGGGTGCCCAGCACGGCCGGGCCGAGCGCGCCGCCGACCTGCCGGAAGGCGTTGTTGCCCGCCGACGCCATACCGGCCAAGTGGTGCGGCACCGCCGCCACCGCCGTTGCGGTCATCGGGGTGATCACCAGGCCGAGTCCGAGGCCGAGCAGGGCCAGCCGCCAGGCCAGCGGACCGAAGCCGGTCCCGGCGTCGATCGCGGTCAAGGACAACAGCGACCCCGCGGTGACCAGCAGGCCGGTGGTGATCATGACGCGCGGCGGGATCCGGTACATGAGGCGGCCTGCCAGCGCGCCCACGACCAGGGAAACCACACAGACGACAAGGAGCCGGTAACCCGCGTGCAGGGTGTCGAGTCGCTGCACCAGGCCGAAGTACAGGCTGAGGACGAAGAAGAAACCGATCAGCCCCAGGAACGTGATCATGGCGATCAGGGTCGTCGCGCTGAAGGCCGCGCTGCGGAAGAGCGACAGGTCGAGCATCGGGCTGGGGCTGCGCCGCTCGGCCAGAACGAAGACGATGGCACTGACCGCCGCCAGCGACAGGGCCGCGATCACCCGACCCTCGGTGAACGACGCGGCACCGCCCTCGATGACGCCGTAGACCAGCGCGGTGATCGTCACCGCCGCGGTGATCTGACCGGGCCAGTCCAGGCGACGCTCACCGGGAGCGCGGGAGTCGGTCACCAGCGGTGCCGCGACCGCCAGGGTGATGACCGCCACCGGTATGGCAGGCAGGAAGATCCACCGCCAGGTGGTGTGGTCGAGGATCACTCCGGCGATCATGGGGCCGACGGCCAGCGCGGTCATCAGGGACGCGGCCCAGAGCCCGATGAACGTGCCGCGCTTACGGGGGTCGGGCACGGCATGGCTGATCAGGGCCAACGTCGACGGCAGCAACGCGGCCGCGCCCAGCCCGGCGCACGCCTGACCGACCCACAGGACCTCGACGGACTGTGCCGACAGTGCGGTTGCCGCTCCCGCGCCGGCCAACGCGAGGCCCGCCAGGTACACCTTCTTGCGGCCATGTACGTCGCCGACAACCCCGGCGGTCAGGATGAGAGCGGCCATGGGGAGCTGGAACGCGGACGAGACCCAGGTCAGTTGGGAGGTCGACGCGTGCAACGCGCTCCCGATGGCGGGCAGGCTCACCGAGACCGTGGTCACTGGCAGATAGGCGACGAACATCCCGAGACAGGCCATGACCAGTGTGGCCACTTGCCGTTCTCGCGGCTTGTTCACCGTTGGCGCGACGTTCAAGAAACTCTCCTCTGTAGCGCGGCGAGGCCGCACTCGGCTTACAGGCCGATACTTTTCGGCCACTCCCGCCTCCCGGGCCAGCCACAGCATCCAGAACCAGGAAAACCGACATCCGAAGCGGTCCTGCGAGGGATTTCCGACGGGCCAACGGCCACAGAGACCTGCTTCATGGAAGCTTCATATGCCGAGTGGCAGGTGCCTCATGAAGCGGCGGTTGCGTGGCGGGCATGCATGTCTTTCTCGCACCGCCGTCGACATCGGCCGCCGTTGATCACCATGCCCCGCGGCACAGTGCCGTCTTTGCCGGCTTCGTCGGCCGCGCTTCCCGCGGCCGGTCTGCTGCTGGCCCGGCACGGGCGGCCCGTCCCCGGCGGTGGCCACCGTTGTCCGCGCCCTGCCCGACCGCCTCATGGAGCCGCTCGACGACCCGGCGGCCCGGCGCCGGAGGGGCGAGGCCGACCGGGAGATCATCACCGGCCACGACATCCACCGTACGCTGACCACATTCGAGGCCCTCCACCTCCAGGCCGCCGGTCACCCCGCGGCCACGACGGCCCTCCCCCTTCCCCTGCCCACCTCGGCGATGGAAAGCGAGCACGATGAGTACGCAGCGCGTTCTGGTCGTCGATGACGAACCCAAGATCCGCATGACCGTGCGCGGCTACCTGGAGGCGGACGGGTTCCACGTCATCGAAGCCGCGGACGGACCGTCCGCCCTTCGAGCGGTCACCCGCGACCGGCCGGACCTCGTGGTGCTGGATGTGATGCTCCCCGGGCTGGACGGATTCCAGGTCCTGCGCCGCGTCCGGGAGGCGAGCCAGATCCCGGTGATCCTGCTCACCGCCCGGGACGAGGAGGTCGACCGGCTGATCGGCTTCACCACCGGCAGCGACGACTACGTCACCAAGCCCTTCAGCCCCCGCGAACTGGCCCTGCGCGTGCGCGCGATCCTGCGGCGCGCCGACAACCGGCCCGAGGCGGTCCTCGAGGACGGGGTACTGCGCTTCGACGGCCTGAGTGTCGATCCCGGGACACGGACCGTCCTCGTCGACGCCGAACGGGCGGTGGAACTGTCCGCCCTCGACTTCGACCTGCTGCTTGCGATGGCCCGGGCCCCCGGGCGGGTCTTCACTCGGCGCGGCCTGCTGGCCCACGTGTGGGGCGAGGACTTCTTCGGCGACGAGCGCGTCGTCGACGTACACATCCGCACCCTGCGCCGCGCGCTGGGCGACGACGCGAGCGCGCCCCGGTTCGTCGGCACCGTCCGCTCCATCGGCTACCGGTTCGTCGGGCGCCCCGCCTAGCGGCCAGGAAGGACACCCACCCATGCGGCCCTTCCGCTTCCCGGCCCGCCAAAGGGGTCGTGCGCGGCTGTGCGGACTCCAGGATCGGCTGTCGCTCCGCAACCGGCTGGTGCTCTCGCACGTCACGGTGCTCCTCCTGGCACTGCTGGCCATGGCGGCGATCAGCGCGCTGATCGAGGTGTGGCTCGGGCTTGACGACGTGGAAGGCGACGTGGTCCTCCAGGTCGGCCTTGTGTTCGGAGTGGCCGCGGCCTTCCCGGCGTCCGTCGCCCTGTCCCGGTTTCTGCTGCGTCCGCTCGACAGGGTGCGCGCCGCCACGCACCGGCTCGCCGAGGGGCACTACGACGACATTCTCGAACTCCCCAGCGAGCCGGGACTGGCGGCACTGGTCGAGGACGTGAACAGGCTGGCGGCGACCCTCGCCGACACCGAACGCCGCCGCGCCCGGCTGATCTCCGAGGTCGCCCACGAGATGCGGACCCCCATCACCATCCTGCGCGGCCAGATCGAGGGCATGGCCGACGGCATCTTCGTCCCCGACGACGCGATGTTCGCTTCCCTCGCCGACGACCTGGACCGGCTGCAGCGCCTCGCCGGCGACCTCTCGAGCCTGTCCCGGTCGGAGGAGGGCGCCTTCGCTCTTCACCGCAAGCCCACCGACGTGGCCCTGGTGGCACGGACCACAGCCGAGCGACTGCACGCCCAGTACGACGACCAGATGGTGACCCTCGTCGTGGACGCGGGCACACCCGTCGACGCTTTCTGCGACCCGGACCGGATCACCCAGGTCCTGGTGAACCTGCTCGGCAACGCACTGGCCGCATGCGATCGGCACGGGCATGTGGCGCTGTCCGTGCATACCGAACCGTCTCCCGTGCAGCACGTGGTCGTCCGCGTCGTGGACGACGGCATCGGCATCGCCGAACACGACCTGGAGCGCATCTTCCACCGCTTCGAACGCCTCGAGCATCCCCGCCGACCCGCTGCCGCCGGCGGCAGCGGCATCGGCCTGACCATCGCCCGGGGCATCGCCCGAGCACACGGCGGAGACATCACCGCGGAATCCGCTGGGCTGGGCGAGGGAGCGACGTTCGCCTTGCGCCTGCCGCAGGAACCCGCTCGAGGGGGCGGCATGCCTCCGGTCTCCCGCTGAGTCGCCGCCGCGGGAGTGGGCGCCGGCGTGACGAGCCGGGCTTCATGGAGGCTTCATACGCCGAGTGGCACATGCCTCATGAGGCGGCTGTTGCCTGGCGGTCGTTCATGCGCTCCTCGTCCCGCCATCAGGCGGCTCCATGGACCCCCCGATGAACCGCGTAACGATCTGAAGGAACGTGAGAGTGGAACAGACCATGATGGCGGTCCGCCTGTTCGAGCATGGCGGGCCCGAGGTGCTCACGTACATAGAGGCACCGTTACCCGAGGTCGGCCCCGACGACATCCTGATGCGCGTGCACGCCACGGCCGTCAACAGCTGGGATCTCCGCTACCGCGCGGGCAACCTGCCGCAGCCTCTCCCGGGACGGCCGCCGTGGCCGCTGCCGTTCCAGCTCGGCCGGGACGCCGCCGGTGAAATCGTCGCCACCGGCGAGAACGTCACCAGGTGGCACCCCGGCGACAGGGCCGTGCAACTTCCGCACCCGCCGTGCCGCACCTGCGCCCTGTGCGTACGCGGGCTCGAAAACCTGTGCGTCGACACCGCCTACCCCGGACACCAGGTCTTCGGCGGATACGCCCAGTACGTCGTACGCCGCCAGGACGCGATCCTGCCCATCCCCGACGGCGTCGACTTCGAGACCGCCGCAGCCACCATGTGGACCTACACCACCCCCCTCAACTGCGCACGGCAAGCACCCGTCGGCCCCGGCGACACCGTGGTCATCACCGGCGCCAGCGGCGGAATGGCGATCGCCTGCGCACAACTGGCGAAGCTGAGCGGAGCCACCGTCATCGCCACCACCACCAAGCCGGACCGCGACGAAGCACTCAGCAAACTCGGCTACGACCACATCCTGCACTCCACCGATCCCCGACTGCCCGCACAGGTCAGGGAACTGACCCGCGGTCTGGGCGCCGACGCCGTCTGGGACTGCGTCGGCGGCAACGACTTCTTCCAGCTCTCCCTATCCTGCATACGCCTCGGCGGCACGGTCATCGTCCTGGGCACACCCACCCACCACGGATCCCGCCTCGAACTGGACGCCCTCGCACTCATCGGCCAGCAGGTGAAAATCGCCAGCGTGCGCGGCGCCACCCTGCGCGACCAGCAACTGTGCCTGGAACTGCTGGCAGACGGAAAGATCAACCCGATCATCGACCGGGCCTACCCCCTGGCAGAGGCGACCGAGGCCCACACCTACCTCGAAAGCCACCGGCAGACCGGCAAAGTGCTCCTCCTGCCATGAACTGCCATGAAGTCGCCGCCGGCCTGGCGATTGGCTTCATGGAAGCTTCATGGGCTGAGCGGCACGTGCTTTATGAGGTGGCTGTTGTCTAGTGGTCATGCACGCACTCCTCGTCCCGCCGGTGGACAGCGTTGATCACCCAGCTGTACGGCACCTGACTACGGCGGTTCCCACCGCGCTGTCTGGTTCCGTCGTGCTCGGCGCGCCCACGTCGGCGCCATAAGCCGAGGAGCGACTTACCCGCCCGCACAGCCCGACCGGGACACCGGCCTGCCCTTTTGCCACGCACATACGACACATACGACCTGACCCGCACACAGAACGAAGAGAGGAACGGGACATGAACCTGCGACGGAACATCTCGCGTCGAAGGATGATCGAAGCGACATCGGCCGCGGCGCTTGTCGGGGCGGCAGCGGCCGCGATGCCGGCTGCCATGGCCAGTGGGGAGGAGGCATCGTCCGGCCCGGGGCTGCCGAAGGGCAACTGGCGTATCGACACCCACGCGCACTACTCCCCGGACGTGTACAACGACTACCTGAAGCGCTACGGCCTCCTCGGCGCCATTACCGGGGCGTACGGTCCGTGGTCGGTCGATCGGCACCTGGCCTTCATGGACCAGTACCGGATCCAGGCCAGCGTCCTGTCGTTCGGCGACCTCCAGGTCACCGTCGGCCCGGTCGACGACCGGCGCGCCACCGCCCGCGCGGTCAACGACTGGGCCCGCGACCTCGTGCAGACCCGTGGAGACCGGTTCGGGATCTTCGCGGTCACCCCGATGCCCGACATCGAGGGCTCGGTGGCCGAGGTGGACCGCGCGCTCGGCGAGCTGGATCTCGACGGCATCTGCCTGCTCACCAACTACAAGGGCACCTACCTGGGGGATCCTTCCTTCAAGCCTCTGTACGAGATCCTCAACGACCGCGGTGCCTACGTCTACGTCCACCCGACGGGTCCGGACCAGAACCCGGCTCCGAAGCTCTGCTTCGGCCCCGACATCCCGGCCGGGAACAACGTCTTCGAGTACACGTTCGACGCGACCCGTGCGATGACGAGCCTGATCTACAACGGTGTCCTGCGGGACTACCCGAACATCCGCTGGCACTTCACGCACTGCGGCGGGGCACTGCCGTTCCTGGCCTACCGGCTCGCGACACGGCACTCGGCCTTCCCGCCGTTCAATGAGGTACTGCCGGAAGGCCCCCTCACGTACCTCTCGCGGATGTACTTCGACGACGCGCAGGCGTTCACCGCCGCGCAGTTGCAGCCGCTGTCGTCCCTTGTGCCCGACAGCCACATCATGTTCGGCAGCGACTGGCCGGCGACCCGCCACCTCTACGCGGCCGACAACGTCGAGACGATGCCCTTCCTCAAGGGCAGCCTGCCGCTCCTCAAGGCAGGCGACCCCGAACCGACCGTCGACGAGGTCTACAGCCGGCGCGAGCGGATCGCTCTCGAGCGGACCAACGCCCTCGAGCAGTTCCCGAAGCTGCGGGCGCGTATACGCCGCGCCGACTCGCACTGAGCCGCGACCGCACTCCAAGCCCGCCGCCGCTGGACGGGGAAGCCGGTTTGCGCAGGTCCGAGTCGGCGGTCGACCTCGTTCGACCACGGCGAGCGACGACGAGCGTCACCCCAAGGTCGCTGCCGCCGGCCGCGGCCTACCACGGTCGTGGTACAAGCAGTGACCGCCGCAGGGCGACGCGAAAGCCGGCCCCCGTGCAAGAACCTTGAGGCCTAAAGCAACCCGGAGGTGGATTGTGATCGAGGTGAACGGCCTCAGTAAAAGGTACGGGGACAAGCTCGCGGTCGACGCGCTGAGCTTCACCGTGCGTCCTGGAGTGGTGACGGGCTTTCTCGGACCCAATGGGGCGGGCAAGTCGACGACGATGCGGATGGTCATGGGTCTTGACCGCCCGTCGTCCGGAACCGTCCGCGTCAACGGCCGCCCCTACGAGCAGCACAAGGCCCCGCTCCAGGAGATCGGGGCGCTGCTGGAGGCGAAGTCGATCCACCCCGGGCGCTCGGCATATCAGCACCTGCTCGCGCTGGCCGCGAGCAACGGCATCGGCAAGCGGCGGGTGCTGGAGGTGATCGACATGGTCGGCCTGACGGAGGTGGCCCGCAAGCGGGCGGGCGGCTTCTCGCTGGGCATGGGGCAGCGGCTGGGCATCGCCTCGGCACTGCTCGGCGACCCGCACATCGTCATGCTGGACGAGCCGGTCAACGGCCTCGACCCCGAAGGCGTGCTGTGGATCCGCAACCTCCTGAAGGACCTCGCGGAACAGGGGCGGACCGTCTTCGTCTCCTCACACCTGATGAGCGAGATGGCGTTGATCGCAGAGGACCTCATCGTGATCGGGCGGGGCCGGCTGCTGTCCGCGGGCCCACTCGCCGACTTCATCGCCCAGTCCGCCGGCCGGAGCGTACGGGTGCAGTCGCCGCAGGCCGCGTCCTTGCGTGACCTGCTGGTGGGTGACGGTGTCTCGGTCAGCAGCAGCCGGCCCGGCGTGCTGGACGTCCAGGGGCTGGAGGCCGCCGAGATCGGCGAACGCGCCGCGGCCGCCGGGCTGGTGCTGCACGAGTTGTTCGTCCAGGAGGCGTCACTGGAGGAGGCGTTCATGGAGCTGACCCGCGACTCCGTCGAATACCACGCCACCACCACCGAGTTCGCCACCGCCGGAAGGACGAACCGATGAGCACCACCGCCCTCGACCCGCAGGACACGCAGGACACACAGAAGACGACCGGGACTGCCGCTCGCCCTGCGGGCGGGCAGCAGGTGACCTTTCCGCGGGTCGTCCACATGGAATGGATCAAGCTGCGGTCGCTGCGCTCGACGCTCTACACGCTGGCGATCACCGTGGCGCTCGTCATCGGCTTCGGGCTGCTGTTCAGCAGTGTGGTCGGCTCGGGAGACGGCCCCGGAGAGGATGATTTCGGTGACCCGACCTCGATCAGCCTGGGCGGGGTGACGCTCGCCGCGCTGGCCGTCGCGGTGCTCGGGGTACTGATGAGTGCCGGCGAGTACGCCACCGGGTCCATACGCGCCACGCTGGCCGCGGTCCCGTCACGGCTGCCGGTGTTGTGGGGCAAGGTGGTCGTCTTCGCCGTGGTGAGCTTCGTGCTCATGTCCGTCGCGGTCCTGGGGGCCTTCCTGGCCGGTCAGTCGGTGCTGTCCTCCCGTGGTCTGGACACCACCGCGCTGTCCGATCCAGGGGTGTTCCGGGCGCTTGTCGGCGCGGCGGTCTACCTGACCGGTGCCGGGCTGATCGGCCTGGCCGTCGGCGTCCTGCTGCGCAACACCGCCGGAGCGATCACCCTCGTGGTGGGCGCGCTGTTCGTGGTGCCCGGCCTCATCCAGCTACTGCCCAGCAACTGGAACGACGCCATCGGTCCGTACCTGCCGTCGAACGCGGCGAACGCGGTCATGACGGTGCGGACGGCCAGCGACTCGCTGTCACCCGGGTCCGGGCTCGCGGTGTTCGCCGGTTACATCGTCGTACTCCTAGCCGGCGCAGCCATACTGCTCAAGCGACGCGACGCGTGAACCCGGCCCGCGGGCACACAGCCGACCGCTCGTACGCCTTCAGGCGTGAGGACAGGCGGCCACACCTGTCCGAAACCGAGGATCTGTACTAAGGAACGGTGAAGCCGTGATCGGACCGGCGACGCTGCGACGGGTCACCGGCGCCCACCCACGCCTGCTGGATGCCGCCCTCGCCACGCTCGTGGCCGGAACCGGCCTGCTGCCCCTGCTGTTCGGACGGTGGCCCGACGGCGTACGGCCGTCGGGTGCTGACGGCGTCGCCGCGGCGGCCGCGTTCCTGCTTCTGCTGGCCCGCCGCCGGGCACCGCTGCCCGTCCTGGCGCTGACCGTGCTCGGGGAGGTGGCCTTCACCGTCCTCGCGTCGTATCCGTCACGGGTGCTGAAGATCGCCGCGTTGATCGCGGTCTACACCGTGGCCCGAACGGTCCGTCGGCGGATCGCCTTGGCCGCCGTCTCGGGCACGGCCCTCGCCCTGTACGCCGTCATCACCTATGCGACGGATTCGGCCACCGGCCCGGAGGCCGGCGCCGTGTTCGCCTGGACCGGGATGTTCGCCGCCGTCGGGGCCACCGTACGCACCTGGCACGCCTACGCCGCCGCGATGGAGGAGCGAGCGCTGCGGGCGGAGGCGAGCAAGGAAGAAGAGGCCCGGCGCCGGGTCGCCGAGGAGCGGCTGCGCATCGCGCGGGAACTGCACGACGTGATCGCTCACCACATCGCCCTGATCACCATTCAGGCAGGCGTCGCCGGTCACTTCCTGCGAGGCCGGCCGGATCAGGCCGAGGTGGCGCTCGGTCACATCCGTGACGCCGGACGCACGGTCATGGACGAACTGGGACCGCTGCTGCACGTACTACGACAGTCCGGCGACGAGTCGGACGAAACACACCCGGCCGAACCCGTGCCCGGCCTGTCCCGGCTCGGCGGGCTACTCGAATCGCTGACCGCGGCCGGGCTGAGCGTCCGCCACCGGCAGGCCGGCCACCCGCGCCCCCTGCCGACCGCCATCGACCTGGCCGCCTACCGCGTCATCCAGGAGGGGCTGACCAACGCGCACAAGCACGGCGCGACCGCCGAGGCGGACCTGTTCGTCGACTTCGGCCCGGACGAACTGCGCGTTCGGATCACCAACCCCCTGCGCTTCGGCCCGTACCCGGAGTCGGCCGCGACGGGCACCGGACACGGGCTGACAGGCATGCGCGAGCGCGCTCACGCCGTCGGCGGCAGCCTCCATGCCGGAGCAAACGCCGACGGTCGCTTTCGCCTCGCCGTACGTCTGCCTCTGCCTCTGCCCGCAGCCGGACCACCGACCGACACCCGCACGTCAGATGGGTCCGGCACGGCCCTGCGCGTGACCGCCCCCGAGGGGAGGCAGGGATGACCATCCGCGTTCTGCTCGCCGACGACCAGGCCCTCGTCCGCACCAGCTTCCGCATGCTCATCGAGTCGGAGCCGGACCTGGACGTCGTCGGAGAGGCGGCGACGGGCGAGGAGGCGGTCAGACTGGCCCGCAGCACCCGTGCCGATGTCGTGCTGATGGACATCCGGATGCCCGACATGGACGGCCTCGCCGCCACGCGCGCCATCTCGGCGGACGAAGACCTCGCGGGCGTACGGGTGCTGATCCTGACCACCTTCGAAGCCGACGAGTACGTCTTCCAGGCACTGCGTGCCGGGGCCAGCGGGTTCCTCGGAAAGAGCGTGGAGCTCTCCGACCTCCTCGACGCCATCCGGCTGGTCGCCCGCGGAGATACGCTGCTGTCACCCAAGGCGACCAAGGCACTCATCGCCCACTACCTTTCCACGCCCGACAGGACGAGCATTCCGGCACCGGAGCTGACGAGCCTGACCGAACGCGAGCGCCAAGTGCTCGTCCTCGTGGCCGCCGGCCTCTCCAACGACGCCATCGCCGAACAGCTCCACGTCTCGCCCTGGACCGCCAAGACCCACGTGAACCGCATCATGACCAAGCTCGGCGTCCGCGACCGCGCCCAACTCGTCGTGATCGCCTACCAGACCGGCCACGCCCACCCTGGCGCATGACCGACCACACAGTGCGGCCGTGGGGTGCTCTGGCTTCGCAGTCCTCCCTCGCCAGCAGCACACCGCGCTCTCGTAGACTGGCACCTCGGTGTGCGGAGGAGACGTGGAAAACCTGACCGGGACCCGTTCGCGAACGTACGAATCCACTCGGGGCCGCCCCCGCAGCGAGGCCGTGGAACAGGCCATCCTGGAGGCGATGATGAAGCTCCTGGAAGACGGCTTTCCGTTGGCCGACCTCTCCATCGAACGCATCGCTCGCTCGGCCCGCGTCGGCAAGGCGGCCATCTACCGCCGCTGGAGCGACAAGGAGGATCTCTTCGTCGACGTCATGCGCGCCGCCGAACCCGCCAAGCCTGAACTCCCCGGCACCTCGATGCGGGACGACCTGGTCGTTCTGTTGGAGTCGCTGCGCCAACGCAGCCTGGTCAGGGGCTCGTCAGCGATCCTGCACAACGCGCATGCCCAGATGAGGAGCAGCCCGAAGATATGGGCCGCCTACCATTCCGGCGTGATCACTCCCGGGCGTGACCTCGGGCTGGAGATCCTCCGGCGGGGCCGCGTGAACGGGGAACTCCGTACAGACGTCGACCTGGAACTGGCCATCGACATGTTCGTCAGCCCCGTGCTCATCCGCGCGTTCGTACTCCACGATCCCGACCTCCCGGATGGACTGGCCGAACAGATCGTCGAAACCGCCCTTCACGGCCTACGGCCCGTCAGCCCCCCGAGCGCTTGATCGTCGGCCACTCCTGGCGGGAGCGGCGCTTGTGCCCAGGCCACCGTCCTCGCCTCCAGCTCCGCCCCTCGGGCACGCCCGGCGAGGCGCACGGGGTCCGCCGATGGCTCCGCGGCACCCTGGTGGAGTCGTGCGCGGGATCAGGGATTGATCACGGGCATCCACATGGGTTCATCGCGGCGTTGGACGGCGTCGAGGGCTCGAACCGCGTCGCTGAGCGGAAACCGATGCGTGATGAGCTCGTCAGCGGTGAGGGCGCCGGTCTCCAACAGGCGCAGGACTTCCAGCGCGTCGTTGCGGGTACAGGTGCGGGTACCGATGAACCGCCACATGTTCATCATGAGTGCCATCGGTGACAGCTGCAGCGGCGTCGGATTGCCTCCCATGTGCACCAACGCGCCGCCGGCCACCAGCCCGCCCATGACCTTGCCGGTGACCGGGCCGCCGGGAACGTAGTCGAGAACCGCGTGTGCTCCGCCGGGTGCCAGTTCGCGCAGCCGGCCGCCGAGAGCGTTGCTGGTCGCCCAGTCGTCGGGGAGTTCGTCCAGGGCGACGGTGGCGGCCGGGATGCCGCCGGACAGCATCGCGACGGTCTTGAGCCGGTCACTGTGGCGACCGACGAGGATGAGGTCGGCGACACCGAAGTGCTTCGCGAGCTTGACCGTCGCGGTGCCCATGGCACCGGTGGCGGCGGTGACGACGACGGTGGATCCCATCGGCAGCTCGGCCCACTTGAGCGCGCGTACGGCGTTGGCGAGGGTGTGCACCTTGGCCGCGACGTCGAAGCCGACGGATTCCGGCAGCGGGTCGACCAGCCAGTACGGGAGGCGCACGTACTCCGCGAGCGCTCCGTTGTGGTACTCGTCGTAGAGCGGCATCGCGGAGTCGTTGAAGGCGGCGTAGCCCATGATGGACTGCTGCGCGCACATCATGTCGCGGTCGGTACGGCAGTAGACGCAGGTGCGGCAGTTCAGGAAGGGGTGGACCCGGACCCGGTCGCCGACGCGGACGCCGGTGACGTCCCTGCCGACGGCAGCGACGGTGCCCGGCGGCCTCGAAGCGGACCCGGTCGCCTGTGTACCTGGACCAAGAGCCCGAGCCCAAGGACGCGGTCGCCTGGGTGCACGAAGCCGTCGGTGCGCCCATCGACGTGGAGATACTCGCCGCCCAGCCCTGGAGCGGGCACTGCGTCGTGGCCCGCAGCTACCGCGCGGGACGCGTGTTCCTCGCCAGTGATGCGGCCCATCTGCCGTGGCCCAAGGGAGGCTTCGGCGCCAACACCGGGATCGGCGACGCCGTCGACCTCGGCTGGAAACTCGCCGCGGTCCTTGAGGGCTGGGGAGGCCCGGCGCTGCTCGACAGCTACGAGCTGGAGCGGCGGCCGCCGTCCGCAACGTCACCGAGGCATCGAACAACTGGAAGTCCGACTCCCAACTCGCCCCCGATCCCGCGCTCGGCCGCGCGGACACGCAGGGCGACCGGGCCCGCCGTGAGATGGGCGAGATGATCCGCCCGCTGAAGTCGGTACTCGCCACCCCTGACCCGACCGCGATCAGCGGTCAGGTCCTCCTGATCAGGTCCTCTTGATCAGGTCCTCTTGATCGGTGAACGCCCGGCCAGGACGGACTCCATCAGGAAACGGAGCATCTCGTGTGCCGGTCTGTTCCGGTCGTTGGGCACGTGCGCGCCTTCGAACACGGTGACCACGGTATCGCGGAGGAGCGCGGCATCGATGTCGGGGTCGCCGTCGAGGCCGTGCTCGGCCATGACCTCGTCGACCAGCCCGACGATCCAGCCCAGGAAGGTGTTGTGGGCGGCCCGAACCGCCTCCGAAT
>NZ_JBFAIR010000084.1:0-16334 GCF_040654815.1 Streptomyces sp. NPDC050619
TTCAGACAGACGCCACCCCAGTACTTCTCCTCGACGACCGCGACACTCTTGCCGAGCTGAGCGGCCCGGATAGCGGCGACATATCCGCCCGGGCCAGCGCCGAGAACGACGACGTCGAAGTGCTCGCCCTGCTCATCCATGGAAGCTTCCTTTCCACTGGGGCGGCCGGCTCCCGCGAGGGGCCGACTCGCTCCGATCGAACAACCTGTTCATCAACTCGACAGCGTTCCCCGGACGTCCGCTTCAGCGCCCCGGCGCCGTGATCTATGCCCGCTCAGCCATCATCGACGGCGGGCCGACGCCCCGTCGACTTCGTGTACTCCGGCCTCGGCGGCACCGAGCCCGAGGGTGTCGAGGCCGAAAGCGGCGACCGGGCCGTGCGCACCGGGCTTGAGGACGGCATCCGGCTGTGCAGCGTGGGCGGCGCCCCAGGCCAGGAGGGATCCCGTCATCTCGTACGGATCGGGTCCGGTGAGGGCCGTCGCGGCCAGGGGCCGGCCTTGGCCGTCGCGGGCGACCGCGATCACCAGGGAACGGCCATCGGGGTCCGGCTCGCGCTGCGATCCCGGAAGCCGCTCGGACCACCCCGCCAGAGCCGCCCGTACCTTCGCCGAGCGCAGCAAGGGTGCCTGGAGTGCGGCGGCGATCTGCACCGGGCGCGTCCACCGTCCGAGCCATCCCAGGCCCACCTCGACGCTCTCCAACTGGGGGAAGACCTCCGGCAGTCCGAGATGCTCGGTGCCCGGAACGGTCATGGCCGTACGTTTCACGCCGCCGTAGTGGAAGGTACGCACCCGCTTGCCGGCACGCTCCTCGACCACACGGGCGGAAGCCCAGGGGCGCGGGCTGCGGTAGGCGAACCCGTCCTCGGCCGCCGCACCGACCAGCGTCTGACGTGTGCCTCCCGTGGTCAGGGTGTACGCGTCGCGCAGGGTGCTCCGGTAGAGCAACTCGTCGCCGTGTCCGGAGCGGGTGATGAAGTAACCGATCTCCACGTGGCGTGCCCGCTCACCCGCCCGCGTCAGGACGAGCGCGCCGGCGAGGTTGCCCGGCACGTAGTCGTAACCGAACGCGGGCACGAGGGTCGCGCCCCGGACGGCCGCGACGGCGTCCAGCTCGAGGAGGACGCGGCGGGCGAAGGGCCCCTCCCCCGTCGAGTCGAAGTAGTGCGCCCCCGCCCGCGCGGCAGCCGTGACCGTGGCCATACCGAGCCGCATGAACGGCCCGACCGTGGAGACGACGACATCGCTGTGCTCCAGGAGGCGCGTGAGGTCGGCCGCCGAGGTGACGTCGACCTCGGCCACCGGCAGCTCCACGTCGAACCGGTCGGCCAGGGTCAGCATCCTGGCCCGGTTACGCCCGACCAAGGTCGGCTTCTCACCTCGTGCGAGCAGTTCGCGGAGCACACGGTGCCCGGTGTACCCCGTCGCACCCAGCAACGCGATCCTGCGCTTTTCCACGGCTCCGCCTGCCTTCGGGGTGCGTTGTCATGACGGCCATCGACCGACCGTGAGTCGTTCACTGACTCCAGGTCACTGAATATACGATGGTCGCATGCGAAGGCCAAACCGACGACAGATGTATGCGGAGCAGACCCGGGCGGACCTGGTGGCGGCCGCACGGAAGCTGTTCGTGGACATCGGGTTCGCGGACGCGTCGGTCGAGGCCATCACCGGGGCGGCGCAGGTGAGCAAGGGCACCTTCTACCACCACTTCCCGGACAAGAAGGCCATGTTCGCCGAGCTCTACACGGAGTTGATTCAGAAGGTCGGCGTCCTGGCAGACACGACGTCCGAGGCGATCCGTGCGACACCGGACCAACCCGCCATGGCCGCGGTGGCCAACCTCACGCACGCCTTCCTGCGGCGCACCATCGACGACCCCCTGCACCGAGAGCTGATGGCCCAGGCACCCTCGGTCCTGGGAGCGCAGTACCGGCACATCAACGACACCGTCGCCCAGCCGCCGATCGAACGGCTGCTGACCGCTTTGGCCGAACGCGGTGAACTGCAACCGGACGTTCCCGTCGCCACTGTCGCCCGGCTGCTGCTGGCCGCCCTGTGCGAGGGCAACCAGATCATCGCCGCCGCGGCGGACCGGGAGGACGCCCTGAACAGGACGTTCCATGCGATCACCCTGCTGATGTCGGGCCTTGCGGCCGACGGCGTCAGCGGCCGCGGTTGACCTGAACCGGAGCCTGCTGGACGGCGTCGGCGCATGGCGACCCGCCTCGGCCGCCATGGCCTGTCGCTACCGTGCCGCCTCGTCCTCGATGTCGCGGACCAGCTCGATGGCCCGGCCCAGGGTGGCGAGTCGGGCGTCGAGGGTCTCGCCGGCGGGATAGAAACGAACGGTGTCGACACCGACGTCGCGCCACACGCGCAGCCGCTCGCGCACCATGTCCTCGGTTCCGATCAGCGTGGTCGCCAGCACCATCTCGTCGGTGATCAGACCGGCCGCACCGTCCCGGTCGCCCGCCTGCCAACGCGTCCGGACCTCGGCCGCCACCTCGGCCCAACCCTGGCGGCTGTAGGCGTTGTTGTAGAAGTTCGTGGTCGCGGAGCCCATGCCGCCGAGGCTGAAGGCCAACTCCTTCTTGCGTCCGGACACCATCGCGCGCAGCGTGTCCTCGTCGTCCGCGAAGGCGACCTCGGCACCCTGACAGATGTCGAGGTCGGCGCGCGTACGACCGGCGCCCGCCAGGCCCCGGTCCAGGTGGTCGAAGTACGCCTCCTTGGCGCCTTCGGGTACGAAACTGGTGCCCAGCCAGCCGTCGGCGATCTCGCCGGTCAGGTGCAGCATCTTCGGCGAGAGGGTGGCCAGATAGACGGGGATGTCGTGCTCGGCGCGCATCGACAGGCGCATGGGCTTGCTCTCCCCGCCCGGCAGCGGGAGCTGGAACTCCCGCCCGGCGTAGGAGACCTTTTCCCCCGTGGCGGCCTGTCGCACGATGTCGACGGTCTCGCGCATCCGCGACAACGGCCGGGAGAACGGCACACCGTGCAGCCCCTCGATCACCTGCGGTCCGGAGGGGCCGAGCCCCAGGAGGAAGCGCCCCGCGGAGATCTGCGACAGCGTGATCGCGGCGCGGGCGATGGCCATCGGCGTGCGGGTGCCGAGCTGGATGATTCCCGATCCGAGAAGCATGCGCTCCGTCTTCGCGGCGAGATAGCCCAATGGCGAGGGCGCCTCCGAGCCCCACGCCTCCGCCACCCAACAGATGTCCAGACCGAGCTTCTCCGCCTCGGTGACGTAGTCGATGATCTCCGGCCAGTCGCCCCCGGAGGCTTCGATCGTGGTGGAGGTGCGTATCACAGACTCGCCTCGCCGGAGGTCCGGGCACTCTCGGCCCGTTTCTTGATCTCTTCGAGGGTGACGGTCATGTTGGCCTCGAACTCCCGCATGCGTACGAAGACGATCTTCTGCTCCTTCTCCGGCATGCGATCGATGGCGAAGGAGAGGCCCGAGCGGGCCGGCCCCATCTGCATCCACTGCCGCAGCAGGGTGCCGCCGTCCTGCGGCTCCAGGGTGAACCGCCATACGGCCGTGGGATGTTCGGGGTCCTCGACCGCCCAGGCGAGCACCCTCGGCGGCTCGTACTCCACGATGTGAGATGTGGTGGCCCATTCCCCGAGCGCCTCGTGCTTGCTCCGGCCGATGAACCGGGCTCCCAGAGCAGGGGAGTTCGCGCCATCCAGCCATTCCACCGACCGCAGCTCGGCGCTCAGACACGGCATCAGCTCGATGTCGGCCACCAGCGTCCACACTTGTGCCGGCGGGGCGGCAATCCAGGTGTGGACCTCGGTCGTCGGCTTATCCGCATAGCGCGCACCCGTCCACTCCACGATCCTGCGGCCTCCCTACCATCCGAGAACGCTCATTCTGGCATCTGACCAGTAAAGTTTCGTAGATAGACTCCCTTGTCAAGGGAACAGATCAAGGGAACAGACACAGGCCCGCAGAACTACTGGGTCAGTCCGCGAAACGCTCCCGCACATCCGGCCGCTCGGCCAGATGCGGTGGATAGCCGGGGCCCATCCGGGGGTGGGTGTTGTCCGCGGTCATCGGCTCGCCGCAGGCGGCGCACACCACCTCGGCATGGGTCTCCTGCCCGCACGCCTCGTGGCGCATGGCCACCGGCGGGCCCGCCTCTCCGGCCAGCCAGCGGTCTCCCCACCGGTTCATCACCAGCAGCACGCCGAAGAAGTCGCGCCCCTTCCCGGTGAGCACGTAGTCGTACCGAACCGGCTCCGGCTGGTACGGCCGCTTCTCCAGCAGCCCCTCCTCCACCAGGCGACGCAGCCGGTCCGCCAGCGTGTTGCGGGCGATCCCCAGCGACTCCTGGAACGCGTCGAACCGCCGGATGCCGTAGAACGCCTCACGCAGCACCAACGGCGTCCACCAGTCCCCGAGCAGGTCCATGGTCCGCGCGATCGAGCAGGGCCACTGCGCAAAGGATGTCCGCCTCATGACAGCCAGCATAGGTTCGTCCAGTCGTGAGACCCAGCAGGTAGACCGAGCAGCGGCTGGTGCGCGGTCTCTTGTGTTCCATCAATAACGAAGTTATGTTGCCGCTATGAAACGTGACTTGATGGGCAGAAGGCTGGTCGTCACCGGCGCGGCACGCGGCATCGGCGAGAAGGTGGCCCGGCTGGCCGCCGCCCGAGGGGCTCGGGTGACCGTGATCGGACTGGAACCCGATCGGTTGCGCGCCCTCGCCGACGACCTGGGCCCCACCGCTTCCTGGCGTGAGGCCGATGTGCGAGACGGTGCCGCCCTGCGGTCGGCGATCGATGCCGCGGCGGAGGTGATGGGCGGCATCGACCTCGTCGTCGCCAATGCCGGCGTGGTGGCGTACGGGACGGTGCGGCAGACGAACGAGGCGTCGTTCGAGCGGGTCATGGACATCAACCTGAACGGCGTGTTCCGCACCCTCAAGTACGCGACGCCCCATCTGGAGCGCAGCCGGGGTCACGTGCTGGTCGTGGCGTCCGGGCTGTCGTTCATACCGCTGGCCTCGATGGCCTCGTACGGCGCGAGCAAGGCCGCGGCCGAACTGCTCGCCCTGGCCTACCGCCAGGAGGTGGCGCACCTGGGGGTCACGGTCGGCCTGGTGCACCCCTCCTGGATCGACACGGACCTCGTCCGGGGCGCCGAGGCGGACTTCCCCTCCTTCAAGGAACTGCGCGGGCGGCTGCCCTATCCGGGCAACGTCACCACGAGCGTCGACCGGGCAGCCGCCGCGATCGTCGACGGGCTCGTGCGCCGGCGCAGCCGCGTGTACGTGCCGCGCGGGGTCGTCGTGGCCAACTGGGCGAAGGCGGCGCTGAATTCACCGCTGGCCTGGCCCTGGACGAGGCGCTTCGCGGCCCGGGCGGTGCCGTCCATCGAACGGGAAGTCGCGGCGTTGGGAAGGCACGACCAACTCACGCCCGGTACCGACGCGCCCGCCGCGGAGACCAGGTCGTCCTAGCCGCGCCCGGGGCACCGCCCAACCACCCGACGCCTCAGTGGCCTTGGACGATCGAGTCGTACAGGCGCGCGCCGGCCTCGTGCGAGGCCTCGGCACGTTCCCGCTTGTCGCCCAGCCCGACCGAGAAGTTCACGCCCATCGGCCGGAGCACCTGCGCCACGGCGTCGTCGAACTCGACGAAATGCTCAGCCAGTTCAAGGGTGATGTAACCGTGCACGAAACTCCACAACTGGGCGGCGATGACTTCGGGATCCCGCCGCTCGACCCTGCCGGAGTGCACGAGCCGCTCGCACGCCGCGGTGACATGGGCGTGGGCTTCCCGGAAGGCCGGGGAACGCCCACTCAGGCGAAGGTTCACATCCGACAGAGGCCGGTACGTCGCCCGAGTGGACAGCCCGAACATCAGGTCGTAGAGGTGAGGGTTCTCGCGGGCCAGCCGACGGCAGGTCAAGGCCATGGCGAAGAGATCCGCGATCGGGTCATCCGTGACCGGCACCCGGGCGAACGCTTTGCCGATTTCCCTGAACCCATGGTCGGCAACAGCGCTCATCAGTTCCGGGATCCCACCGAAGTGGCTGTAGACCACCATCGTCGACAGTCCGCTCGCGGAAGCCACCGCGCGCGCTTTCAGCGCCGATGGCCCCTGCTCGGCCAGCAGGCCGACAGCCGCCCGCACAAGCCGTTCCGGTGCGTCATCAAGCCTCGCCCGCCCTGCCATGTCTCGCACGCCTCCACCGTTGACACACCAAAAATAACTTGGTTATGTAATTCCTCACGAGAATAGTACACATTGCACGTTCCGTGCCGTCGCTGACACATGCGTCTGTCCTTGGACACGTACGTCGTCATCCGCTGTTCCAGTCTCCTGCCGCCGGTGCGGACACAGCCCGCTCGGGGCGAAACCCGACCCCATCGCAGCGACGCGCATCCGCGGCTGTCCTCACGCACTTTCCACCCCCATGAACTCAGCACGGGAGCAGAATTCATGCCGTACAAAGACAAGGGCCATCTGGAGATCGAAGATCGCGGGGCCGTCCTGATCGTCCGGGTCGACGGCGGCCCGCACCAGGAATTCGGCCTCGACATAGCCAACCAGCTGGGCAAGCTGGTGGACCGGGCCGACCGCGATCCGGGCATCCGTGCCGTCGTCTTCACCGGGGCGCATCCCGAGCGGTTCGTCAGCCACGCCGCGGTCCGGTGGCTTCAGGAAGAGGGCGCCGCGAGCCCTACGGTCGGCCGACGCGCCGCCGCCGCCGTCGTACGCATGGCGAAGCACGTGGACCGGTCCCGTCTCCTCGGGCCCCTGATGCGCAGGACCCCGATGCGGGGAGCCCTCCAGCTGGAGCGGCTGCACACGACCTTCCTCCGGATGAACGCCAGCGGTGTCCTCTTCGTCGCCGCCCTCAATGGTTCGGCTCTCGGCCTCGGCGCCGAGTTCGCCTGGGCGTGCGATCTGCGGGTCATGGCCGACGGGGACTACTTCATCGGCCAGCCGGAAATCCTCCTCGGCATCATCCCGGGCGGTGGCGGCACCCAGCGGCTGACCCGCCTGATCGGCACCCACCGGTCCTTGGCCGCGATCCTCGAAGGCAAGCCGTTCACGCCCGCGGAGGCTCTCGCCAACGGGGCGGTCGACCAGGTCGTTTCGCAGCACAAGGTGCTCGCGCAGGCGGTCGAACTCGCGGAACGCTTCGGCCGGCGGTCGAAGGGGTCGGTCGCGGCTGCCAAGAGGTCGGTCTACTTCGGCGGCTCGATGTCGCTGGAGGACGGTCTGCACGTCGAACGCGCCGAGTTCTTCACCAGAGTCATGTCGAAGGAGGGCCAGGAACTGATGCTCGACTACCTGGAGACGACGGACGCCACCGGCGAGCTCCCGCTCTACAGGCCGGACACCTACGCACAGGCGCTCGCCGCGGGCAGTGTGCCCGGGCGCCGCTCGGCGAAGACGACGCGACGGTGAGCCGGCGATGACCACTGCGCAGTCCTTCACACGTCACGACATCACCTTCCCCTCCGGCGACAGCACCTGTGCCGGATGGCTCTACCTCCCCACGGGCGTCGACTCCCCGCCCGTCGTCGTCCTCGGGCACGGCCTCGGCGCCACGCGCGAAATGCGCCTGGACGCCTTCGCCGAGCGTTTCGCACAGGCCGGCATCGCCGCCGTGGCCTTCACCTACCGGCACTTCGGCGACAGCGGCGGCCACCCGCGCCAGCTCCTGTCGATCAAGCGTCAACTAGCCGACTGGGACGCCGCCCTCGCCCACGTCCAGGCCCGCCCCGACGTCGACCGCTCCCGTGTCGCGGTCTGGGGCAGCTCCTTCGGCGGCGGCCACGCCATCACCGTCGCCTCGCGCCATCCCGAACTGCGCGCGGCCGTGGCCCAGTGCCCCTTCACCGACGGCCTCGCCTCCGCGCTCGCGCTGGGCCCGCTCGCCTCACTCAGAATGACCCCCGTACTCGCCCGGGACCTGGCGGCCAGAGTGCGCGGCAGGGAGCCCGCCATGGTTCCCATCGCCGCCGCGCCCGGTGCGCCGGCCCTCATGAACGCTCCGGACGCCCTGCCCGGATACCAGGCGCTGCAGCCGCCGGGCACCACGTTCCGAAACGAGGTGGCGGCACGGGTGATCCCGACCATCGCCGGCTACCGGCCCGGGCGTGCGGCGAAGAAGGTCACCATGCCGATCCTCTTCTGCGTCAGCGACACCGACTCGGTCACGCCTCCCGCCCAGACCCTCCGGTACGCGGGCACCGCGCCCCGGGGAGAGATCAAGAGGTACGAGGCCGGCCACTTCGCCTTCTACACCGGCGAGACCTTCGAGGAACTGGTACGCGACCAGACCGAGTTCCTCGTCCGCCAACTGCACCCGGCGCCCGCCGTGTCGACTCCTTGACCGGATCGCATCGCACCGAGACAGGTACGCCCGCCATGAATTTCGCTTCTCTGCCCGACCGCCGCGCCGAGCTCGACCCCCATGCAGCCGCGGTCTCCGACGGGCACCAGTCCCTCACCAACACGCAGTTGCTGAGCCGCGTCCGCACGGCAGCGCGTCAGCTCGCGGACCTCGGAATCGGTCCCCGTGACGTCGTCGCCCTCCAGCTGACGAACCGCGTCGAGTTCGTCGTACTGCTGTTCGCCACCTGGCGGCTCGGCGCCACCGTCACTCCCGTCAACCCGAGCATGACCGCCGTCGAAGTGCTCCGACAGCTCAAGGACTCCGGTGCACGCCTGCTGGTGGTCGAGGACAGTACGGCCGTCGCGGCGGACGGTACCGCCGTACTCGCCGTCGGCGAACTGCGTGAAGGAGCGGTGGAGCCGGATCAGGCACCGCTTCTGGACCCGTCCACGCTGGCGCTGCTCATCTACACCAGCGGTACGACGGGGGTGCCCAAGGGCGTGATGCTCGACCACGCCAACATCGACGCCATGGTGGAGATGGGGCGCCAGGCGTTGGAGGTGGGGCCGGCTGACCGGTGCCTGCTGATCCTGCCGCTCTTCCACGTCAACGGAATCGTGGTCAGCGTGCTCATGCCCCTGCTCGTGGGCGCGAGCGTCGTCATCGCGGGCCGGTTCGATCCCCGTACCTTCTTCGACCTCGTCGAGCGGGAACGCCCCAGCTTCTTCAGCGCGGTGCCGACGATCTACGGCATGCTCGCGGCGCTCCCGGACGACGTCCGGCCCGACACCTCGTCGCTGCGCTTCGGCGTCTGCGGCGCCGCGCCCGCCTCCGCCGAACTGCTGACCCGGTTCGAGGCCCGCTACGGCTTTCCGCTCGTCGAGGGTTACGGGCTGTCCGAAGGGACCTGCGGCTCCACCATCAACCCCGTCGCGGGGCCTCGACGCGCCGGAACCGTGGGGCTGCCCTTCCCCGGCCAGGAGATCCGGATCGTCGACGCCGACGGTATCGAGGTGCCGCCGGGCAGCGACGGCGAGGTCGTCGTACGGGGGGCCAATGTCATGCGTGGCTATCTGGGCCGTCCGGACGAAACGGCCAAGGTCATCGTCAACGGCTGGTTGCACACGGGGGATGTGGGCCATCTCGACGCCGACGGCTGTCTGACCCTGGTCGGGCGCTCGAAGGACATGATCATCCGGGGTGGGGAGAACATCTACCCCAAGGAGATCGAGGACGTACTCGCAGGCGATCCGTCGGTGCTCGAAGCCGCGGTGATCGGTGTACCGGACGAGAAGTGGGGAGAGGTGGTGGTCGCCTACGTCCAGCCTCGGCCGGGGTCGGCCGTCGAACCGTCGGCACTGAAAGCCCTCTGCGCACGCAGCCTTACCGGTTATAAGCGCCCGACCGCGTTCTTCGTGGTGGAAGCCATCGCGAAGAACGCGGTCGGCAAGATCGACAAAGCCTCGTTGCGTGCCGGCCACGCAGCACTCTCGGCCGGGTCCTGATCAACATCGATGACGCCATGGGCTGTCTCGGTTGTCCGGATGACCTTCTCCTCGCGGTTGTGCCGCGTGCCCCAGCGTTCGGTGAGGCGACGAGTGAGGCCGCGGCCTCACTCGTCGCGGGCCGGGCGCACCTCGCTGGAAGGCGGCGAAGTCGGTGCGGGCTGCCTCGACGGCCTCGGGTACGGCGGATCGCCCGGGCAGCTGCGCGCGCGGCGGCGGAGCGCCCCCGATGCGCCCGGACCGGCCCGCCGAAGGGCCCGACGGGATGACCGCCGGGACGCGGGGCGGCTTCGTCCCGGCCGCTCGAAGGCAGGCCCATCACGACCGGTGACGCACAGCAGCGGGTGCCGGAGGGGGCCTCCGTAAACCTCCCTCATGGAACGGAAGAGCTTCCAGGACATGAGCTGCCCGGTCGCATTGACCCTGGAGCGGGTGGGCGAGTGGCGGAGCACCCTCATCCTGCGCGGCACCGACCTCACCGGGGAGGAGGTCATCGAGTTCCTCGCGGGTCAGGTCGCCCCGTACAAGAAGGTCCGGCGGGTCGAGTTCATCGACGCCATCCCCAAGTCCACGTCGGGCAAGATCCTCCGCAAGGACCTCCGCTCCCCCACCGCGTGACACACGGCGGCTTCGTCGGCAGGCCACCCCGGGCACAGGCGCCGCGAGCCGTCATGGGCGCGGCGCCCCCGCGGATCAGGTGTTGCCGCCCGGGGGCAGGAGTGCCTCGCCGAGCATGCGCCAGTACGGCATCGCGGACTCGCCCGGCTCGATTCCGATCACCTGCACCGCGACATGGTCGGCTCCGGCCTCCACATGGGCTTGGAGCTTCTCGACGATGGTGTCCAGGTCGCCCCAGAACACGAGGTCGTCGACGATGCGGTCGCTGCCGGCGGCGATCTCCTCCTCCGAGTAGCCCAGCCGACGGAACTTCGCGATGTTGTAAGGGGAGTTCAGGTAGATGTGCAGGTGTTCACGCGCGATCGCGCGGGCCGTGTCGGGGTCGGACTCGAACAGCACCGCGTGCTCGACGCCCAGGAACGCGTCCGGCCCGAGGATCTCGCGCGCCTGCGCGGTGTGCGCCACGTTGACGTGATAGGTCTGCGCGCCGGCCGTGCGTTCGCGAGCCAACTCGAGCATTTTGGGCCCGTACGCGGCCATGATGCGGCGCATCGGAGTCTTCGGCAGGGGGTTGGGCGTCTGCGTCTGGAGTGCGTCCATCTCGTCGAGATAGGCGGTCATGGCGGCCAGGGGCTTGGTGCCCGGCCCCTGCCCGCCGCCGAATCCCAGACCGAGCACATGCCGGTCGGGGTAGGCGTCGGCCAGCAGGAGGGCGGCGCCGTACGCCCATCGGGCCCCACGTGACCAGATCTGTGCGATTCCGTTGACGACGCGCATCTGCTCAGTGCTGGAGAGCAGATAGCCGGCGTGCGTGAGCGCGTCGCGCCCGAGGAGCTCGGGAATCCACAACGCCCGCCAGCCCTGTTCCTCGAGCTCCTGAACCGACTCGCGTATCAGCGCCGCCGGCTGGACCTCGAAGTCGAAGGTGTAGACGCCGAACGTCCCGAGATCCAGGCCATCAATGCTGCCCATCGAACATCTCCTCACAGTAAGTCGCTTGGGATAGACAGACAGGTCTGCCCCTCCCTTGTGGTAGACAGACCTGTCTGTTAACTTATACCTCATGACCACCGCGCCCAAGCGACTCCCGGCCCGGGACCGCATTCTCGACACGGCCTGCGAGCTGTTCTACGCCCACGGCATCCACGCCGTGGGGGTGGACCGGTTGATCGCCGAGTCGGGAGTCGCCAAGGCCACGCTGTACAAGCAGTTCCCCAGCAAGGACGACGTGGTCGCCGCCTACCTGCGACGCATGGACGACAGCTGGCGTCGCCAGCTGCGTTCAGCGGCACTCGCGGCCGGGGACGACCCACGAGACCAGCTCTTCGGCCTCTTCGTCGCACTGGAACACGCGGCGCGAGAAGGCACACTGGGCTGCGCGTTCATCAACGCGGCGGCGGAGTACGCCCCCGGCAGCACCGCGCATGCCATCACCGCCGAGCACAAGCGCGCCGTACGCGACTGGGTGCGCGACCTGGCCACCGCGGCCGGCGCCGCGGACCCCGACATGCTCGCATTCCAGCTCACGGTCCTCATCGACGGCACGCTGGCGGCGACACGCGTCGAACGTGCCGACGCCGCCGCCGAGGCCGCCAAACGGGCAGCGCGCGAGCTGCTCGACGCGGCCTGCCCCCGATAGCTTCTGGAACCGGCCGTTCGCGGCCTGTTTTTCGGAACTGCAATAGACAGACCTTTCTGTTCACTAGACAGACCTTTCTGTCTTCTATCAGAGCACCACTCCCCGAAGGGACTCGATCCACATGTCCGAGCAGACCCTGCCCACCACCGCCCTCGCATGGCACCTGGACGCCCGCCCGGAGGGCTGGCCGACGGCGTCCGGGTTCTCGCTGCGCGAGGTGGCCCTCCCCGCGCTCGGCCCGGGGCAGATCCTGATCGCCAACGAGTACCTCTCGGTAGACCCCTATATGCGCGGCCGGATGAGCGACAAGCCGTCATACATCGAGCCGTACGAGGTGGGCGCACCGCTGGACGGCCCCGCGGTCGGCCGCGTCCTCGCGTCCAACGCCGAGGGCTTCGCGCCGGGCGACTACGCGGTGCACGCGCTCGGCTGGCGCGACCACGCGGTCCTCGACGCGGCGACCGCCCAGAAGGTGGACCCGAATCTGGCCCCGCTCACCGCCTACCTGGGCGTGCTCGGCGTCACCGGTCTCACCGCGTACATCGGGCTGGAGCGGTTCGCGAAGATAAAGGAGGGCGACACGGTCTTCGTCTCCGGCGCGGCGGGCGCGGTCGGCAGCCAGGTCGGCCAGATCGCCAAGCTGAAGGGTGCCGGCCGGGTGATCGGCAGCGCGGGCTCGGACGAGAAGGTCAAGCTGCTGGTCGAGGAGTACGGCTACGACGCGGCGTTCAACTACAAGAACGGGCCAGTTGCCGAGCAGTTGGCGCAGGCGGCGCCGGACGGCATCGACGTCGTCTTCGACAACGTCGGGGGCGAGCACCTGGAGGCGGCGATCGGCGCACTCAGGCTGCACGCACGGGTCGTCCTGTGCGGGATGGTCTCTCAGTACAACGACGAGAAGGTCGTGGGGCCGCGGAACCTGTGGAACCTGTTGGTGACGCGTTCCGACATCCTGGCCTTCATGTTCAGCGAAGAGCTGGACCTCCAGCCGGACTTCGTCCGCGAGGTCGGCGGCTGGCTCGCCGAGGGCAAGCTCAGCTACCGCGAGACCGTCAGGGACGGCCTCGAGGCCACCTTGGACGCCTTCCTCGCGCTGATGCGGGGCGAGAGCGTCGGAAAGATGATCGTCAAGCTCTGAGTCCACCTTCGATGGACCGCGGAAGGGGCCTGCCGTGCGTACGGCAGGCCCCTTCCGCGTTGATCGTGGGCACGGTCGGCGCGCCAGGGGGGTGCACCCCCTCCGCGCAGAGCGCTTGCGGTCACCCGACTTCCCCACTTACCATTATGATCGTACTTCAATAACTCACTTCACCAGGAACCTCCAATGGATCTCTCTGCCAGCACCGCCCTTGTCACCGGAGCCAACCGGGGCTTCGGCCGCGCCCTCGCCGCCGAACTGCTCAGCCGCGGCGCCACCGTCTACGCCGGCGCCCGCAACCCCGACCAGGTCGACCTGCCCGGTGCCAAGCCGATCGCGCTCGACATCACCGACCCCGCCTCCGTCGCGGCCGCAGTCAGGGCCACCGGCGACGTGACGGTCCTGGTCAACAACGCGGGGTCCTCCACCGGCGGCGACCTGCTGACCGCCGACCTGGACGACGTCCGCCTGGAGATGGACACCCACTACTTCGGCACTCTCTCGGTCACCCGCGCCTTCGCACCCCAGATCGCGGCCAACGGCGGTGGCGCGATCCTGAACGTCCTGTCCGCCCTGTCCTGGGTCAGCTTCCCGGAACTCGGTGCCTACTGCGCCGCCAAGTCCGCGGAGTGGTCGCTCACCAACGCCCTGCGCGTGCAGCTCGCCGACCAGGGCATCCGAGTGGCCGGCCTGCACGTCGGCTACATGGACACCGACATGGTCCGGGCTGTCGAGGCGCCCAAGTCCGACCCGGCCGACATCGCGCGGATCGCCGTGGACGGCATAGCGGCCGGCGCGTACGAGATCCTCGCGGACGACTCCTCCCGAGGGGCACAGGCCGCCCTGGCCGGAGGCGTCTCCGCGCTCTACCCGCAGCTCCCCTGAGGGCCGACCGCCCAGCAATCCGCACCGCGCCCGGTGGATGCCGGCATTCGCTGTCGCACGCCATGCCGGCGCCCACCGGCCTCCGCGTCCTGATCCATCGCCCCGTACGTCTGCCCAGGTAACGCCGTGAAAGTGCAAGGGTCCGCCTCGCTGTTCGTGGACGGGCTGGTCCCCGCGCTCTGGCTCGGGGCCGGTGCGGTCGGCCTGGCCGCGGCCCTGGCCTTGCTGATGCCCCCGCAGCGCAAGGCCGAGGGCCCGGCCGCCGGCCTTGCCGCGGTAGAAGCTCCGGTCGGCGTCACGGTCGCGACCTGAAGCCCGTACTGAGGGGCGGCCCGGCCGGTTACGGCGGGGCCGCCCCTCAGCCTGTCCTGCCTTCCAGGCTCGTTCGCCGTGCGGGGTCATCACACCGTGGTCGAGGGCCCCTCGGGCTCGGGCAGCGCGTCCCTCGGGCCGGCCCGTTCGACCGGCCGAGGGGCACCGCTTCCGTCACCGTGGGGGGCTCACCGGCTCGTCCTTGTCGGCCAGGAAAGGCCGCAGATGCGTCAACAGCGCCTGCGGCTGCTCCTCCGGGATGAAGTGGCCGCACTCCGGGATCTCGGCACCGGTGACGTCGTCCGCGTAGCCACGCCAGATCTCCAGTGTCGGCAGGCGGGCAGGCAGTCCGGCGGAACCCCACAGCGCCAGCAGCGGCATGGTGAGGCGGCGGCCTTCGGCGGCGTCGATGTCGTCGAGCGCGGTGTCCTCCTCCATGGCTCGGTAGTCGTCGAGGCTCGCACGCAGGGCGCCCGGGCGGGAGAACGCACGGACGTAGCCGTCGACCGCGTCGGCTGTGAGCCCGTGGCGGTTGTAGGTCCACCGCTCGAAGAAGTACTCGAGATACCCGCGGATGTCGTGCCCCACCAAGCGCTCGGGCAGATCGGGCTGCATGTGGAACAGCCAGTGCCAGTACCCGGAGGCGAGCGAAGCGTCCAGGCGGCGGAACATCTCCCGGGTGGGAACGATGTCGAGAACGGCCAGCCGCTCCACCTGGTCCGGGCGGTCCAGCGCCCAGCGGTGCCCCACGCGGGCGCCGCGGTCGTGGCCCACGACCATGGCCCGCTCGAAGCCGAGCGCCTCGACGAGGCCTGCCATGTCGGCGGCCATACGCCGCTTGTCGTAACCAGCGGTGGGCTTGTCGCTCAGGCCGTATCCGCGCAGGTCGGGCGCCACAACGGTGTGGTCGGCGGCGAGATCCGCGAGCACCGGTCGCCAGCAGTCGGAGGTCTGCGGCCAGCCGTGGAGCAGGACAAGCAGAGGTCCGGACCCGGCTCGGACGTAGTGCAGACGGATCCCGTCCACCTGCGTCACTCCGGTCGTCACTGTCGGCTGCCCCATGGATGCGCCTCCTCGGCATGACTAACCCTCTTAGACGGTTAAGCTAACGGGCAGAATGGAGGCGTGGCAACGGACGACATGTGGATCTGGGATGGCGGACGGGTCTGTCTGGACTTCGCCAACACCCTCCGAAACCGGTGGAGAACCACTCCGGAGGAGACACTCCGGGAACCGGGCGACCTGACGGGCTGGCTCCGGGAGGCCCGTCTGCTCGCACCGGGGACCACCGATCCCGCCACGGCAACCGCCCTCGCGTCCGCCCGGCGGCTGCGCGAGAGCGTCGACCGGGCCGTACAGGCGGTCGCCGACGGCCGACTGCCCACATCCGGCGACGTGACGCTGCTCAACCGATCGGCAGCCGCGGCCCCGAGACCCGCCCGGCAACTCGTCATCACCGACGACCGCCTGGAGGCAGCCGGCGCCACGACCCTCGCCACCGACCCCACACTCGCGTTGGCGCTCATCGCCCAGGACGCCGTCGACTTGCTTCTGTCCGCCGAGATCCTGCGTGTACGCGTCTGCGGAGCCGACCGCTGCGCACTGCGCTTCCTGGACCGCTCCCCGGCCCGTAACCGCCGCTGGTGCTCCATGTCCCGCTGCGGAAACCGCACCAAGGTCCGCCTCCATCAGGCCCGCACACGACACAGCGGCCCGGTTACGGGAAGCTGACGGAGCAGTCCTCAGCTCACTCGGGCGACCTCATACGAAAGGCTGGGCCGGGGACGCTCTCGATGTCCTTCGCTTGCACCGGGTGGTCGTGTTCGCACCGAATCTGGACGTCGACGTGCGCACCGCACTCGCGGTGCCG
>NZ_JBFAIR010000085.1:0-16138 GCF_040654815.1 Streptomyces sp. NPDC050619
CCGATCCTCTACTACGGCGACGAGATCGGCATGGGCGACAACATCTGGCTCGGCGACCGCGACGCCGTCCGCACCCCCATGCAGTGGACACCGGATCGCAACGCAGGTTTTTCCTCGTCGGACCCCGGCCGGCTGTTCCTGCCGACCATCATGGATCCGGTCTACGGCTACCAGGTCACCAACGTCGAGGCGTCGATGTCGTCGCCCTCCTCGCTGCTGCACTGGACCCGCCGCATGATCGAGATCCGCAAGCAGAACCTGGCGTTCGGGCTCGGCTCCTACCGGGAACTTCCGTCCACGAATCCCGCGGTCATTGCGTTCCTGCGGGAGTACGAGGACGATCTCGTCCTGTGCGTGAACAACTTCTCCCGGTTCGCGCAGCCGACCGAGCTGGACCTCAGCGCTTTCAACGGGCGGCACCCGGTCGAGCTGTCCGGCGGGGTCCGCTTCCCGGCCATCGGTGACCTGCCGTATCTGCTGACCCTCGGCGGCCACGGCTTCTACTGGTTCCGCCTCCGCAAGAACGCCATGTAGGACGTGCAGAACCCCGGGCGGGCCGGTTTCCCCCGCCCCGCCCGGGGCACGCATCAGTAACACCCCGACCACCCGGGGAAAGGACGCGACGCCATGTCGGAAGCCGTCACCCGCACCGCCACGACACATCCCGGCAGCCCCGGCAGCCCCGGCCTCCTTGCGTCACTGGATCCACTGCTGCGGGAGTGGCTGCCGCGACAGCGCTGGTTCGCGGGCAAGGGACGTCCGGTCACCGGGTTCTCCCTGGTGGCGGCCACCGAGCTGCTGCCGTCCACCGCGAAACTCGGCCTGTACCACCTGCTGGTCCGCGCCCACCAGCCGCTCACGCCGGGCACCTCTCCGCACCCGGGAGACAGCTACCCGGGCGACTGCTACCAGCTCCTCATAGGCGTGCGCGAGGCGCTGCCGCCCCGGCTCGCGCCCGCGCTGATCGGACATCTGGAGGAGGGCCCGCTCGCCGGACACACGGTGTACGAGGCCCTGTACGACACCCGGCCCGCCGAACTGCTTCTGGAGGCCCTGCGCACCGGGGCCCGCATCGGCGGCCTGCGCTTCGAACGGGACCCGCACCAGGAGATCCGGGACGGGCTGGTTCCGCGCATGGTCACCTCCGAGCAGTCCAACTCGTCGGTCGTCTATGGAGATACGTTCATCCTGAAGCTGCTGCGCAGGATCGTCCCCGGCACCAACCCCGACCTGGAGCTCCCGCTGGCGCTGGCCCGCGAGGGCTGCCCCCGGGTGCCCGCGCCGGCGGGGTGGCTGCGGGCGGAGCTGGCCGGTGAGCCGTATGTCCTGGCCGTGCTCCAGCCGTTCGTGCAGGGCGCGGCCGACGGCTGGGAACTGGCGCTGCGGGAGCTGGCCAAGGGCGAGGACTTCGGCGCCGAGGCGCGGTCGCTCGGGCGGGCCACCGCCGAGGTGCACACGGCGCTCGCCCGGGCGCTGCCCACGGTGACGCTCGGCCACGCCCAGCTGCACCAGCTGGTCGACGGCATGATCGAACGCCTGGAGGCGGCCACGCAGGCGGTGCCCGCGCTGCGGCCGTACGCGCCCGGTCTGCACTCCGCGTTCACGGCGCTGGCCGATCTGGCCGCCGAGGGCCATACCTGGACCGCGCAGCGCATCCACGGCGATCTGCACCTCGGCCAGTGCCTGCGCTCGCCCACCGGTCAGTGGTCGCTGATCGACTTCGAGGGCGAACCGTCGAAACCCCTCGCCGAGCGGCGGATGCCGCAGCCGCCGGCCCGGGACATCGCGGGGATGCTCCGCTCCTTCGACTACGCGGCGCACACGGCCGACCCGCCGATGCCGGGCTGGGCCGAGGCCTGCCGGACCGCGTACTGCTCGGGATACGCGGAGGTCAGCGGCGTCGATCCGCGGACCGACCCCGTACTGCTGCGGGCTTACGAGACGGACAAGGCGATCTACGAGGTCGTCTACGAGGCCCGGCACCGCCCGGACTGGCTGCCCGTACCGATGGCCACGATCGAGCGGTACGCCGCATCAGACCTGATCTGACCGACCTGATCTTCGCCGAGGAGGCGCAGCCCGTGACACCCCGCCCCCCGTCCAGCGGTTCGGATCCGAAGAAGACGGCTGAGACAGCCAAGAAGAGTGCCGGGAAGAGTGCCGAGAAGAGTGTGAAGAAGGCCGCGGAGAAGGCGATCGCTCCCAAGAAGGCCCCCGCCAAGAAGGCCGTTGCCGCGAAGGCGGTGACCAAGAAGGCCGCTGCCAAGAAAGCGGCCCCGGCTGCCAAGAAGACCACTGCGAAGAAGACCGCCACGAAGAAGGTCACCGCGAAGAAGGCCACTGCCAAGAAGGCCACTGCCAAGAAGGTCACCGCGAAGAAGGTCACCGCACCGAACCCCGCTCCTCCGCCGGAGGCACCCGCACCCGTCGAGGTGGTCGTGTCCCCCGCGATGGACGCCGGTGACCGCGAACGCCTGCTCTCCGGCACCCATCACGCCCCCCACTCCGTCCTCGGCGCCCACCCCGTGCCCGGCGGCATCGCCTTCCGGGCCTTCAGGCCGTACGCCCTGTCCGTCACGGTCGTCGCCGGGGAGCTGCGGGCCGAGCTGCACGACGACGGGGACGGCTTCTTCTCGGGACTGCTGCCGCTGCGGGACGTCCCGGCGTACCGCCTCCTCGTGGCGTACGACGGGACGGTCCAGGACGTCGAGGACGCGTACCGCTTCCTGCCCGCGCTGGGCGATCTCGACCTGCACCTGATCGGCGAGGGCCGGCACGAGGAGCTGTGGCGGGCGCTGGGCGCCGAGCCGATGACCCACCAGGGCGTGACCGGCACCCGGTTCACGGTGTGGGCGCCGAACGCGCGCGCCGTGCGGGTGACCGGCACGTTCAACTTCTGGGACGGCACGGCGTATCCGATGCGCTCGCTCGGCGGCACCGGTGTCTGGGAGCTGTTCGTGCCCGGCATCGGCGAGGGCGAGCTGTACAAGTTCGAGATCACCCGTCCCGACGGCTCGAAGACGCAGCGCGCCGACCCGCTCGCCCGCCGTACCGAGGTCCCGCCGGCCACCTCCTCCGTCGTGCACGCCTCGCACCACGAGTGGCACGACGAGGAGTGGCTGGAGCGCCGCGCGGACGCCCCCGCGCACGAGGCGCCCTTCTCGGCCTACGAGATCCACCTGGCGTCCTGGCGCCCCGGGCTGACGTACCGTCAGCTGGCCGAACAGCTCCCCGCCTACGTCAAGGACCTCGGTTTCACCCACGTCGAGCTGATGCCGGTCGCCGAGCATCCCTTCGGCGGCTCCTGGGGCTACCAGGTCACCGGGTTCTACGCGCCGACGGCGCGCCTGGGGACCCCCGACGACTTCAAGTACCTGGTCGACGCGCTGCACCAGGCCGGGATCGGCGTCCTGATGGACTGGGTGCCGGCGCACTTCCCGCGCGACGACTGGGCGTTGGCCGAGTTCGACGGACGTCCGCTGTACGAGCACGAGGATCCGCTGCGGGCGGCGCACCCCGACTGGGGCACTCTGGAGTTCGACTACGGCCGCCGCGAGGTGCGCAACTTCCTTGTGGCCAACGCCGTGTACTGGTGCGAGGAGTTCCACATCGACGGCCTGCGGGTGGATGCCGTCGCCTCGATGCTCTACCTCGACTACTCGCGCGAGCCGGGCCAGTGGACGCCGAACGAGCACGGCGGCCGGGAGAACCTGGACGCGGTGGCGTTCCTCCAGGAGATGAACGCGACCGTGTACCGGCGGGTGCCGGGCGTGGTGACCGTCGCGGAGGAGTCCACGGCCTGGGACGGCGTCACGCGCGCCACACACCACATGGGCCCCGGGGGCTTCGGCGGCCTCGGTTTCGGCCTGAAGTGGAACATGGGCTGGATGCACGACTCGCTGGACTACGTCAGCCACGAGCCGGTCCACCGCAAGTACCACCACGGTGAGATGACCTTCTCGATGGTCTACGCGTACAGCGAGAACTACGTGCTGCCGATCTCCCACGACGAGGTCGTGCACGGCAAACGCTCCCTGGTGTCGAAGATGCCGGGCGACTGGTGGCAGCAACGCGCCAACCACCGGGCGTATCTCGGTTTCATGTGGTCCCACCCCGGCAAGCAACTCCTCTTCATGGGCCAGGAGTTCGCGCAGGGCGCCGAGTGGTCGGAGGCGCACGGGCCGGACTGGTGGCTGCTGGACCCCGCGTACGGGGCGGAGGCCGACCACCGGGGCGTGCGGGACCTGGTCCGCGACCTCAACACCGTCTACCGCCACACCCCGGCCCTGTGGCAACGCGACACCGACCCCGCCGGCTTCCAGTGGGTGGTCGGCGACGCGGCCGAGGACAACGTCTTCGCGTTCTTGAGGTACGACGCGGAGGGCACCCCGCTGCTGGCGGTGTCGAACTTCGCGCCGGTCGTCCGCCACGACTACCGCCTCGGCGTGCCCGACGACGTCCCCGCCTGGTACGAGGCCCTCAACACGGACGCGGCGCGGTACGGCGGCGGTGACGTCACCAACCCCGACGCGGTCAAGCCGGAGGCAACAGCCTGGCACGGCCGCCCGGCCAGCATCCGCTTGACCTTGCCGCCGCTGGCTACGGTGTGGCTGCGGCCGGCGTAGTCCACACAAGCCCACTCGGCACCGGCAGCGACCGGGCCCGGCGCTCGCCGCCGGACCCGGTCATCACGCCCCGCGCCAACCACCTGAGCACCTGAGCACCTGAGCCACTCAGCCCGTCGCGGCCGCCGGGGACTCCGCGTGCCGAAAACCCGGCAGGATCAGGCACAGCACGGCTGCCGCGGCGGTCGTGGCGGCGAAGGCGCCTACCGCCCAGGCGCCGGACGCATGCTGGACGATCAGGCCGGCGATCAGTGGCGCCAGCGCCGCCAGCGCGGTGGCCGCCATCACCACGGCACTGATGACTCGGCCGCGCATTTCCTCCGGCGCGCTGCGCAGCACCGCGGCGACGAGCGCGCCGTTCGCGGCCGGCCCGAGCAGCAGCGCCAGGGCGACCGGCACCGCCACCAGCGGTGACGGGATGAGCAAGGCCGCGGCGCCGAAGAGCAGGGCCCCGGCCATGGTGATCGCGGCGACCAGGGTTGCCAGGCGCACGCGCCCTTGCAGCCGGGGTGCGACCACGGCGCCGAGCAGCCCGCCGGCCGCGATGGCTGCCTGCACCAGGCCGATCACCACGGTGGAGGTGCCGTGCTGTTGCATCGCGAGGATGATGCTGAAGAGCACGCCGCTGAAGGCGAAGTTGACCAGAGGTGTCTGGATCGTCGCCGCGCGCAGAATCGGCACCCGCCACACGAGTCGCAGGCCATCGGTCACCTCGCGCCACAACGCCTTGCGCCCGGCCGCGTTCTCCGGGCGGAACCGCCCGCGGATCCGGCTCACCGTGGCGAACGAGACCGCGTAGGAGACGGCGTCGGCCAGGAACGGGACGGCCCGGCCCACCCCGAACAGCAGCCCGCCGAGCGCCGGGCCGGCCAGGGCGGCACCGTACGACCGGGCTTCGGTGGCGGCCCACGCCTGCTCGAGTTGCCCGTCCGGAACGATTCCCGGCAGCGCGGCGGCGGCGGACGGGTCGAAGATGGCGCCGGCGGCACCTTCGATCAGGCTCACGGCCAGGACCACCTGCCAGGACGCGAGATCCAGCACGATCAGGATGCCGAGCAGAGTCAGCAGGGAGGCGCGCACGATATCGCAGATGATCATCGTCAGCCGCCGGTCGAACCGGTCCGACAGTGCCCCGGCGGGCAGTTGCAGGCAGAGCAGGGTAATTGCCCGAACCGTACCCACCACCCCCGCGAGCACCACCGAGTGGGTCAGGGCCAGAATGAGCAGCGGGTAGGCGATCCCGCTGATCTGCGTGCCGGTATCGGAAAGCAGCTGACCGATCCACAGCATCCGGAAGCCCTTGTTGCGCCGGAGCGGAACCTGTTGTGGCACATCGGTGGTTTTATCGATTCCGCTGGTGTCGCTCATCCGCGAGACGATACGCACCCTCCGGTCAGCGCCCCCCGAACATCAACCGCCGCAGCGCCGCCAGCAGCCCCTTGGTCTGCCCTTCGGCGCCGCCCGCAACCTGCGCGGGATCCGTCGGCCGGGCCATCGCCGACGCCCCCGGCGCCAGCTCGTACCGCACCGGCAGCAACCGCAGCCCCCGCACCACCGGCCCCGACCGCCACGGCAACTGATCGTGCGGCAGGGTGAGTTCGACCTTGGTGAAGTGCTCGAAGACGCGCCCCACCGCGCTGGTCACGATCAGGTTCCCCAGCTCGCGGGCGGCGCTGGGGCACTGGTGCTGCCCGGCCCCCCACCCCAGATGGGCCCGCGTACTGACCGCCGAGTCGACCAGATGCGAGCGGCCGATCGCCAGCAGATCCCGGTGGGCGGCCGCCGCCGACGGCGAGACGACGTCACCCGCCCGCACCCAGAACTCGCCCAGCCGGACATCCCGCGCGGCGAAGCGGAAGCACATGTTGGCGACCGGCGGGTTGGCGAGCGCGGCCCGGTTGACCGTCTCGCCGAGTTGCCCGGCGGACAGGCTGCGCCGGACGGTGGCGTTGCCGCGCAGCACCTCCAGCAGGGTGTTGAGGACCATGTTGCCGGTGATGTCGTTCAGATAGACGGCGTTCATGAACAGCTCCCGACCGAGCTGTTCGTCGCTCAGCTCCGGGTCGGCGAGCAGCATGTACGAGGTGAGGTCGTCGCCGGGGAGTGCCCTGCGGTGGGCGGCCAGCCGGGTGAACGCGGCCAGCGCCCTGCCGGTGGCGGGGCCCGCGTCCGGGCCGCCGTCCAGCATCCGCCACAGGTCCATGACCAGTTCGTCGCCGAGTTCGACCGGGTAGCCGAACAGCTGCGTGGTGACCATCAGCAGCAGCGGCCGCGTGTACTGCGCGCCGAGGTCCGCGAAGCCCGACGAACCGGACTCCGCCGCCAGCAGCCCCACCAACTCGTCCGTGTAGCGGGCGATCGCCGCCCGCAGCTCCCAGCCCTGCGGGGTGCGCGCGTCCTGGAAGGGGCTGAGCGCCGAGTGGTGGGTGCGGCGGGCCGCCCGGTGCTCCTCGTCGTCCATGAACATCGTCTGCCGCACCTCGTAACCGGCGAGCAGCGGCCAGTCCCCCGGCAGCCGGCCCTCGGCCCGGGCCCGCCAGTAGCGGATGTCCCGCCGCCACTGGCTCTCGTTCCTGAGCACCTCCGTGACCTCGGTGTAGCCGAGCACCAGCCACACCGGTACGCCCATCAGGCCGACCGGCGCGACGGGACCGTACCTGCGCCGCAGCCGCTCGTACACCGCGCCCGGGTCGGCGTCGAACTCGGACGTGAGCAGGGGTTCGACGGGCAGCGATCCGAGCGAGGGGCTGTCGGCCGGTGCGGTCGGGCGTGGCTGGGCTTCCATAACGACCACGCTTACCGCACGGACGTGCGCACATAGTCACTACGTCACGAACTGTTACGGCTCCTATACGAAACCATGTGCCGGAGAGCCCGTTGCCCGGAGAGCCCAGCTTCTACCCGAACGCCTCGGCCAGCGCCTTCGGCAGTTCCCCGGTGTACAGCACGCCGAGCCGCTGCGTCGCGCGGGTCAGCGCCACGTACAGGTCGCTCGTGCCGTACCGGCCGGGCTCGACCACCAGCACCGAGTCGAACTCCAGGCCCTTGGACTGGCGGGGGTCGAGCAGGACGACCGTCCGGGTCAGGTCGGGCTCCGCGCCCGCCGTCACGCCGTCCAGCCGCGCGGCCAGCCGGCGGTGCAGGTCGCGCGGGGCGATGACCGCCAGCCGTCCCTCGGCCGGGGTCAGTTCCTCCACCGCTTTCGCCACCGCTCCCGGCAGGTCGTCGGTCGCGTGCGCCCACGGCCGTACGCCGGTCGACCGCACCGAGCTCGGCGGTTCGAAGCCGGGGTGCTCGGCGCGCACCACGGCCGCCGCGACGTCCATGATCTCGGACGGGGTGCGGTAGTTGACCTTGAGCCGGGTGTGCTCCCAGCGGTCCTCGACGTACGGACCGAGGATCCCGGCCCACGAGCCGACGCCCGCCGCCTCCGCGGTCTGCGCCGGGTCGCCGACCAGGGTCATCGAGCGGGTCGGGACGCGCCGCATGAGCAGCCGCCAGGCCATCGGCGACAGTTCCTGCGCCTCGTCGACGATGATGTGCCCGAACGCCCAGGTGCGGTCGGCCGCCGCGCGCTCGGCTGCGCTGCGGTGGTCGTCCTCCTCGTGGCGTTCGGCGAACCGCTCGGCGTCGATGATGTCGTGCGCGGACAGGACCTCCGAGTCCTCCTCGTCCTTGTCCTCGAACTCGTAGGTGCGGGAGGCGTACGAGACGTCGAGGACGCCCTGCGCGTACGCCACCTGCTCCTCCCGCTCCTGCTCCGCGCGCGCCCGCGCCACCCGGTCGTCCTCGCCGAGGAGTTCGGCCGCCTCGTCGAGCAGCGGTACGTCCGCCACGGTCCACGCCCGCGTCACCGGGCGGCGGACGGCGGACGCGTCCTCGGCGCTCAGGTAGCCCTCGGGTGCCGCCAGGAATTCCGCGACCAGGCGCTGCGGGGTCAGTCGTGGCCACAACTGGTGGATGGCGGACCAGACTTGGGGGTTCTCGGCGAGTTCGTCGCGGATCTGGGTGATGTCGCTCGGGTCGAGGAGGTTCGTTCCGTCGTAGGGGTCCGTGCCGATCCGCTCGGCGACGAGGTCGGTCAGCGTGTTGAGGATGTGCCCCTCGAAGTGCTCGCGCGCCGCGTTGTGCTGAAGCTTCGCGGCGCGGGTGCGCTCGCGCGCGACGCTGACCAGACCGTCGTCGAGCATCAGGATCTCCCGGTCGTGCTCGATGGTGATCACCGGGTCGGGCAGCGACTGACGGTCCCGTACGGCCTCGGCGAGCACGTCCGCCATGCCGGCGCGGCCCTTCACGGCGGCCGCCTCGGGGGTGTCGGTCGCCGTCGCCTGCACGCCGGGAAACAGTTCGCCGACCGAGGCCAGGAGTACGCCCGTCTCGCCCAGCGAGGGCAGCACCTCGCCGATGTAGCCGAGGAAGGCGGGGTTGGGGCCGACGATGAGGACGGCCCGCTTGGCGAGCAACTCCCGGTGTTCGTAGAGGAGATACGCGGCGCGGTGCAGGGCGACGGCCGTCTTGCCGGTGCCCGGGCCGCCCTCGACCACCAGGACGCCCTTGTGCGGGGCGCGGATGATCTCGTCCTGCTCGGCCTGGATGGTCTGCACGATGTCGCTCATACGGCCGGTGCGCGCGGAGTTGAGCGCGGCGAGCAGTACGGCGTCGCCGCTCGGGTCCTCGTGGCCGGTGCGGGTGGCGTCGCCCAGGTCGAGGATCTCGTCGTGCAGGGCGGTCACCCGGCGGCCGTCGGTGGTGATGTGCCGGCGCCGGACGAGGCCCATCGGGGTGTGACCGGTGGCCAGGTAGAAGGGGCGGGCGACGTCGGCCCGCCAGTCGATCAGGATCGGCGTGCGGTCGAGGTCGTCGGCGCGCAGGCCGATGCGGCCGATGTGGTGGCTGACGCCCGAGGTGAGGTCGATCCGGCCGAAGCAGAGCGAGCCGTCCACCGCGTTCAGGGCGGCCAGCAGTCCCGAACGCTCGGCGACCAGGATGTCCCGCTCGAGCCGGGCCTGCATGGGAGTGTTGCCCTGGGCGAGCGCGTCGGTGACGGAGCCCTCGGTGTCGCCGCGCAGCGCGTCCACGCGGACGTACAGCGTGTCGATGAATTCCTGCTCACGCCGCAATTCAATGTCTTCACTGTGGGAAAAACCGGTGTTTGACAATTCCACTCCCGAGCGGATATACTGTGCTCATTAAGCCTCTTCGCGACTTAATCCCCTTGAAGTCGTGAACCATTGAATATACGCAAAGAAATCCCCCGAGCGCAATCGCTCGGGGGATTTCTGCGTGCGGGGGACATGCGGAGGAACTTCAGAGGACGTCGTCCAGCTCCGCCAGGAGCCGCCGCTTCGGCCGCGCCCCCACCATCGACTTCAGCGGCTCACCGCCGCGGAACACCATGAACGTCGGCATCGACAGCACCTTGTACGCGTTCGTCGTCTCCGGATTGGTGTCCACGTCCAGCTGGACCACCTTGAGCCGCTCGCCCTCCTCGGCGGCGAGGTCCCTGAGCACCGGTCCCATCTGCCGGCACGGCGGACACCAGTCGGCGGTGAACTCCACCAGTACCGGCAGTTCCGAGCCGATCACCTCGGCCTCGAAATCCGCGTCCGTCACCTCGGCCACACCCGCTGCCTTGATCACTTGAGGTTCCTTCCCAGTTCGCACACCGGTTCCGGACCCCCCGGAACCTCCGCGTCGGCCGCCAGTTCGTCCCGCGCCCGCTCGGCCTTCGCCAACTGCGCCCCGACCCGCGCCCGCACGTCCTGCAACTCGCCGATCAGCGCGTCCAGATCCGCCAGCTTGCGCCGGTAGACCGCGAGCGAGGCGGGACAGGAGTCGCCCTCGGGGTGCCCGGCCCGCAGACACTCCACGAACGGCCGCGTCTCCTCCAGCTCGAACCCGAAGTCCTGCAACGTCCTGATCTGCCGCAGCAACCTCAGGTCGTTCTCGTCGTACGTCCGGTATCCGTTGCCGCCCCGCCGCGCGGGCAGCAGCCCCCGCGACTCGTAGTACCGCAGCGTCCGGGTCGTGGTGTTGGCCCGCGCGGCCAGCTCGCCGATTCGCATGGGTACGAACGTAAGGCTTGACGCCTACGTCAAGGCAAGGGCACTACAACGCAGTGGACGACGGGCGCCTACGCCCCGCGACGCCCCTCCACGCAGAACCGGTTGCCTTCCCGAGATCGCGCTCGCCGGCGTCCAGATCGAAGTGGACGCGGGGAAACTCCCGCGCGGGGCTCTCGCTGATGTCCATGGCGATGGCGACACCGGGTTCGCCCGGCCGGGGCTCCAGGACGATCCAGTCGTCGCCCTCGAACCGCTGCGGCCGTCGCACGTACCCCAGCGCCTGACGCCAGAACTCCCCCGCCCGCTGGTCGTCGTGCACGCCCAGCGAGACGTTTCCCTGGCCATGGTGACCCACTGCGGCGCGGCGGCCCCGGGCGAGTACAACGCCCTGGACACCCACTGGATCTGGCAGGAAGGGCTGGAACGGCTCACCACCGCCCCACCACGCATCGCCGGTGGCGAGATCGCCGTCCCGGACGGCCCGGGGCTGGGCGTCCGCCTCGACATGGACCGGCTCCTCGCGGCCCACGACCTCTGGCGCACCCCCATGACCGATTCGGTGACGGATCCGCTTCGGACCCTGAATCCGTAGCGTCAATCATGATCAGCGGACAACTTGACACTGCCGCCGATTGGATTATCGGTCGCAATATGAGAGGTACGGAGAAATGGGTCTGAAGGATCAGGATGTGGCTGCGGCCACGTCGGTGAAGGAAGACATCGAGTTTCGCGCCGATAACGGGGTCATGTTGCGTGGCTGGGTGATGACTCCGGACTCCGAGGGTCCGCATCCCACCATCGTGATGACCGCTGGATTCTCTTCGGTGATCAGCCGCCTCGAAACTATCGCTGACGCCTTCGTCGCTCGGGGGTTCGGAGTCCTGGCGTACGACCATCGGACGTGCGGTAGCAGCGACGGGGAGCCGCGCCAGGACATCGATCCTGTCGCACAGCACCGGGACATGCAGATGGCCCTGTCCTTCGTGGAGCAGCATCCAGCGCTCGACAGCGACCGCATCGGCCTGTGGGGCATCAGCTTCAGCGGGGGAAACGCGCTCGTCGTGGCCGCCATGGACCGCCGGGTGAAAGCTGTCGTCTGCCAGGTGCCCTTCATCTCTGGTCACGAACAGTCCGTACTGGGAGCCGGCCAAGGCGCGATCGCCGCGCTCAACTACAACCTGAACATGGACAGGCAAGGAAGGCTCAAGGGTGGGGAGCCTGGCCGTATCGCGCTGGTGCGGATGCCGGACGTTCCGGCTGACCAACCCGTCGTCTTCGAGGACGCGGCGGACTACGAGTACCTTGCGGGTAGTTACGAAGGCACCGGCGTTGGATGGACCAACAGCATAACCATCCGATCGACTTCATGGGTGCTGGCCTATGACGTGCGTCCGTTTATGCGTCACATCAGCCCGACGCCTCTGATGATGGTCGTCGCCGGCGACGACCAGACCAATCCGCCTTCGCTCGCTCTGGAGGCCTATGAGGCGGCGCTTGAGCCCAAGGAGCTCGTGATGATCTCCGGTGGACACTATGGGGGGTACTGGCCTCACCTTTCCCGGGATCTTGTCACCGACGCCGCAGCCCGTTGGTACGAGACCCATCTGGGCAAGTCCACGCATTGAGTGGCGGTGGGTCGCAGACCGGCCGGCGAAGTCGACCCGGAGTCCGGGGTCGGCCTCGCCGGCGCCACCGGGCCGGCCATCCCTGCGGAGGGTCACCCCCTGTCTCACACGTTCAGTTCCGCTGCCCTGCGGCTGCTCCGTGCCGCCGCTGTTCGCTGCGTGTGACCTGGGAGGTGTTGACGCCCAGCGCGAGAACCCGCCGGCCGTAGGGCGTGCGGCGCAGGAAGAGGTCCGAGGCGACGATGACTCCGAGGAAGATCAGGAGCGCCAGCGGGGGCCCTCGAACCGGCGCAGCACGTAGACCGTGGCGAACGTGACCACCGCGAGGAGGGCCGTACGCGCCCAGATCTCGGAGGCCGTTCCAGCCCAACAGGCCGAACGACGACGACACCTCGGTCAGCCTCTCCACGGATCTCCCGCCCGCCGACTTCCCAGACCCGTCCCGCTCTTCCGGGACGAGACGGTCGACTCGTCATCAGCCGGGTCCAGATCTCGCGAGGCCGGTCCCCGGCGGTCGTGGACCGGAACGGGTTCGTGGAAGATCCCGAGTGAGGGCGAGCCGCAGCCGCACCATGCGCTGGTCCAAACTGTGCCGCCAGCTCATGAATACCGGCCGCCGCTGGCTCCGCCTGTCCGCCCGACGGCCCTGGACCGCCGTCATCAGCCACGAGAGCCCGGACCTCGGCCTGCCCCAGCCCCGAAAAAGACCGCACCACACAAACGCAGAGTCCCCGCCAGCAAACCGACGAGGACTCATGAACGATCGCGGCTAGACCCGCACGCCCACCTGCGCGGACTCCTCGACCTCCAGCAGTGACGCCCCCTGCCGCTCCTCCTCGAAGGCGCGATGCCCGCCCCGCAGGCCGAACAGGTGCTTGGCCAGCAGGATGTAGACGACCGCGAGGACATTGAGGACCAGGGTGCCGATCTTCAACCAGCTGATGTGCTCGGTGAGTTCGTAGATCTCCAGGGGGAGGAAGGCCGCGGTGGCGACGACCGTCAGGTACTCCGCCCAGCGTTTGGCGTACCAGAGGCCGGCCGACTCGACGAGTTCGATCAGCGCGTACGCCAGCAGCAGGCCCGCCACCAGCACCAGCGTGCGGTGCTCGTAGCCGAAGGTCTTCTGGATGGTGCCGACGACCGGTGAGTGGTCGAGGTCGTAGTGGAAGTGCTTGAAGACGGGGCGGAAGACGTCCAGGTACTCGTCGAAGAGGCGGCGCACCGCGTCCTGGCTGTTGCTGAACTTCCACACCGCCACCGCGACCAGCACGATGAACACCCCGCGCACGGCCCGCTCGATCGCCAGGAAGCGCAGGATGAACACGTCGCGCAGTACCTTGCCGCGCGGGACGAGCGGGGCCTGTGCCGCCGGGCCCGAGCCGTGCGGGGCGCCGAGGGCGAAGTCGCCGCAGCGCAGGCAGCGCCACGCCTCGCCGAGGGCCGTCGCGGTGTGCAGCCGCTCGCGCAGCGGGAGTTCGTCCGGCGCGTACGTCACATGCCCGCGTCGGGCACACGTCCGCCGGTCCCAGTCGATCTTCATTCCCCGTGTGCCTCCGCATGCGGCCTGCCGTGCCGGTCGCTCCGGCACGGCAGGCGCACGCTAGTGGGGCTGGTTAAGAGTTCGGTGAGGATCAGTGTCCGCCGACCAACTCCGGCTCCCGCTCCTCGCTCACGTCCGCCGCCTCGGTCTTCCCGCGCGGCAGCAGCACCGCGACGAGGACCGTGCCGACGCCCAGGACCACCGCCGCGATCAGGCTGGTACGGGCGACCGCGTCGGAGAAGGAGGAGCCGACCGCGTCGGCCATCTGCCGGGCGCTCTGGGCGAGTTGCTCGGCCTGCGCCTTCAGCTGGCCCGCCTGCTGGGCATTGCCCGTGCCCGTCGCCTGCTCGGCGAGCTGCCGCGCCTTGTCGGCCATGCCCTGCGCGACCGCGTATCCGGCGCCGACCGAGTCCTGCGCCGTGGCCAGGTTGGCGGCGGAGAGTTTGCCGCCGGCGGTGGAGTCCGCGAGGTGGTCCGAGTACGACGTCGACAGCAGCGAGCCGAGGATGGCGATGCCGAGCGAGCCGCCGAGTTCCAGCGAGGTGTCGTTCACCGCTCCGCCGATGCCCAGTTCGGACTCGGGGAACGCGCCCATGATCGCGTCCGTGCAGGGCGAGAGGGCGAGCCCGGTCGACAGGCCCAGGATGACGAGGGAGGCCACGATGTCGCCGTAGGACGAACTCGCGTCGACCCGGGTGAGCAGCGCGAGGGCGGTCGTGCCGCCGACCATGCCCGCGGTCACCGTGATCTTCATGCCGACGCGCGGGGTGAGGTAGCCGGTGAGGGCCGAGCCGACGAAGACGGCGCCGGCCAGGGGCAGAAGGCGCAGGCCGGTGTCCAGGGCGTCGTAGCCGAGGACGAACTGGAGGTGCTGGGTGAGGTAGTAGAAGGCGCCGAAGACGGCCAGGAAGAACAGGCCCACGGCGAGGTTGGAGCCCGCGAACCGGCGCTCGGTGAAGCGGCGTACGTCGATGACCGGGCGGGGGTGGCGCAGCTCCCAGACGACGAACAGCACGAGGCCCACGCCCGCGACCACCGCGGCGGTGACCGCCTTGACTCCCCAGCCGAATGCCGGGCCCTCGATGATCATGTAGACGAGCGCCGCGATCCAGACGACGGACAGCAGGCCGCCGACGTAGTCGATCCGGTCGTGGTGTCCCGCCTTGGACGGCGGTATGAGGACGAGGGCCGCGACGGCGGCGAGCGCGGCGATCGGCACGTTGATCAGGAACGTCGACGACCAGCCGTTGTCCTCCAGCAGCGCGCCCGCGACCATCGGACCGGCCGCGATGGCCAGGCCCGCCGTCGAGGTCCACAGGGTGATGGCCCTGGCGCGTTCGGCGCGCGGGAAGGTGGCGGCGAGGAGGGAGAGGGTCGCGGGCATGATCATGGCCGCGCCGACGCCCATGACCCCGCGCGCCGCGATGACTCCGGTGGAGCTGTCGACGAGCGACCCTGCGACCGCCCCTCCCCCGAACACGAACAGCCCGAGGAGCAGGGCGCCGCGCCGGCTGTACTTGTCGCCTATCGCGCCGAACACCAGCATCAGCGCCGCGTACGGGACGGTGTAGGCGTCGATGACCCACTGGAGGTCGGCGCTGGACAGATCCAGGTCCCGCACCATGTCGGGGGCCGCGACCGTGAGGGCGGTGTTGGCCATCACGATGATCAGCAGGCTCAGACAGAGGACCAGGAGCGCCCACCAGCGCCGGGCGTAAGGGCGGTCCATCCTCTCGACCGGTTCGTTCAGGACGAGTCGCATGGCAGGGATCGCCTTCCTCACAGAGGTAACAGAGGTGACAGAAGTAACAGACGTAGCAAATGGCGCGATTCACCATGAGCTGTTGACAGCAACGGGAGGTCACACAGGGTGAGGTATTGGATCGTCGGAAGGGCCGCCAGGTGCCGGTCCGAGGCCGGAAACGGGTGACCCAGGCACCCACACTGGAGCAGGCCGTTCAGCGTCGAAGGCGGCCGGCTACAGGCACGTGATGCAGGCCGGCATCCTCGTCGAGACCGACCACTGCGGCGTGCCCGGCCCCGTCACCTCGGACGGGCACTGTCATTGCCTACATCAGTGATGCTGGTGCACGGGTCGCGCCCGACGTTACAGATCAAGGGGTGGAAGCGGATCCGTCACCGTATCCGTCATGGAGCTGCCCCTGCGGTCGGGCTGCCCTCGACGTCGCCACGGCACCGAGCGCACGGTGGAGGCGTACGCCATCGACCGCGTGGGCCTGGAACTGTACGGCCTGCATGTCGCCGTCGACTTCCTGGCCTTCG